>JAWXBB010000376.1:0-38331 GCA_034439795.1 Planctomycetaceae bacterium
AGCCCGCGGGCTCGAACCGCATGTGCGAGAACTTGTCGATCAGCACCTGCAGGGGGACGCCGTATTGGAGGCACATCGACGTTTCGGTGCCGATGACGTCCATCAGCCCGCCGATGGTGCTCCCTTCCTTCGCCATGCTGATGAAGAGTTCGCCCGGCGTGCCGTCCTCGAACAGGCCGACGGTGATGTACCCTTCGTGGCCGCCGACCGAGAACTTGTGGGTCAGCGATTGCCGCGTGGCGGGCAGCCGGCGACGTTGCGGTCCGCCTCCGCCGTTTGCGGACTTCTTGCGGTCCCCCTCTTTGGATGTGGCGAGGGGCTGGCTTTGCTTGGAGCCGTCGCGATAGATGGCGAGGGCCTTGAGGCCGAGCTTCCAGCCTTCGACGTAGGCCTTTTCGACGTCGTCGACGGTGGACTCGGCCGGCATGTTGACCGTCTTCGAGATCGCTCCCGACAGGAACGGCTGGGCGGCGGCCATCATCGTGATGTGGGCCCGCCACGGAATGGTGCGGGTGCCGTTCGCCGCCTTGAACGCACAGTCGAAGACCGGGAGATGCTCGGGGTTGAGGTCGGCGGCCCCCTCGATGGTCTCGCGGTTTTCGATGTACTGGATGATGCGGTCGATCCCTTCCTGCTCGTACCCCAGCGACTGGAGCGCGATCGGGACGGTGCGGTTGGCGATCTTGAGCATGCCGCCGCCGGCGAGCTGTTTGTATTTCACCAGGGCGATATCGGGTTCGATGCCGGTGGTATCGCAGTCCATCATGAACGCGATGGTGCCGGTGGGGGCGAGCACGGTGGCCTGGGCGTTGCGATAGCCGTAGGCGCGTCCGGATTCGACGCATTCATCCCACACCTGCCCGGCGGCCTGGCGGAGGTAATCCGGGCAGGCGTAGTCGATGCGATCGACGGCGTCGCGGTGCATGCGCATCACGCGAAGCATCGGCTCGGCGTTCTCGGCATATCCGGCGAACGTCCCCAGATAGCTCGCAATGCGGCTGCTGGTGAGGTAACCCTGTCCGGTGAGCAAAGCCGTGAGCGCCCCGCAGATCCCGCGGCCGGCGTCGCTGTCGTAGGGGATGCCCATCGACATGAGCAGGCTGCCGAGGTTGGCGTACCCGAGTCCCAGCGGCCGGTAATCGTGGCTGTTCTGGGCGATCTGCGAAGTCGGGTAGCTGGCGTGATCGACGAGGATTTCCTGCGCCGTGATGAACACCGCCGCCGCTTTGCGGAAGCGTTCGACGTCGAAGACGCCGTCCGCGCGCTGGAACTTGCGGAGGTTCAGGCTGCTGAGGTTGCAGGCGGTGTCGTCGAGGAACATGTACTCCGAGCAGGGATTGGACGCGTTGATGCGGCCCGAATTCGGACAGGTATGCCAGCGGTTGATCGTCGTATCGAACTGCACGCCAGGGTCGCCGCAGAACCAGGCGCCTTCGGCCATTTGCCGCTGGAGGAACTTGGCGTCGTACTCCGGGCCTTCGCGGTTGGGGTCGGTGACCCAGCGGGTCTTCCACTTTTTGCCGGTTTCGGCGGCCCGCATGAACTCGTCGCTGAGGCGAACGGAGAGGTTCGCGTTCTGGAACATGATCGAGCTGTACGCTTCGCCGTTGAAGTTGGCGTCGTACTGGCCGGACTCGATCAGCACCCGGGCCTTCTTTTCCTCTTTGAACTTGCAGGTGATGAAGTCGAGGATGTCCGGGTGCCAGTCCTTGAGCGACTGCATCTTGGCGGCGCGGCGGGTCTTGCCGCCGGACTTCACGACGGCGGCGATCTGGTCGTAGACCCGCATGAAGGACAACGGGCCGGACGGGGTTCCGCCGCCGGAGAGTTTTTCCTTGGCGCTGCGGATGGTGGAGAGGTCGGTGCCGGTGCCGGAGCCGAACTTGAACAGCATGGCCTCGCTGGTGGCGAGACGCATGATGGCTTCCATGTTGTCGTCGACGGACTGGATGAAGCACGCCGAGGCTTGCGGGAATTCGTAGGGCGACTCGGGCCGCGAAATCTTGTCCGCAGTGCGGTCCCAGTAGTAGTTGCCCTGCGAACCCTTCACGCCGTACTGATGGAACAGACCGACGTTGAACCACACCGGCGAGTTGAACGAGCCGTACTGGTTCAGACAGAGCCAGGCGAGGTCTTTGTAGAAATGCTCGCCGTCTTCGCGGGTGGCGAAATAGCCGTCGGCGATGCCCCAGTCGGCGATCGTGCGGGCGACGCGGTGGACGACCTGGCGGACGCTGTGTTCGCGCTCGGCGGTGCCGTGTTCGCCGTAGAAATATTTGCTGACCACGACATTGGTGGCGAGGGCCGACCACTGCGCGGGGACTTCGCAGTCGGTCTGCTCGAAGAGAACTTTGCCGTTCTCATCCTTGATGGCCGCCGTGCGGTAGTCCCACTCGACGCTGTCGAAGGGATCGACGTTGGGCGGGCAGAAGCTGAGTTCGACGTGCAACGGTTGCCGCTCCGGTAAGGCCCGCGTGCTCCCGTGACCGTTTCCGCCGTGTCCGTTCCCGTTGGTGCCGTTCGCACCGGCCGCCTGATTCCCGTTAGCCGTCCGCAGTGCCGCTTCAGACACAGCCACTCCCTTGGATTGGTGCATCATGCACTCCTTCCGTTCTTGGAATTGAGATCCTCACGCCAGTTCACTACTGGCGTTTCCTATCGTCTCGACGCGGACCAGAACCTAAACACATGTCGAGAGTTTAGGTCGATAGGCTTCCACAACTGGTGGTAGAATCCACCAAGTCACCCACAAGGACTTGTGAGCCGGACGCGAACAGCACTTTAAACCAAACTTCTTGGTTGTCAAGTTCCCTAAACACCAATTGTAGGGCTTCCGGCGGCGACGCACACCAGAAGTTGCGTCTTGGCGGACACTTAGTGCAATCAGAAAAATCTTTAGATTCTGTGAAGATGCACGAATCGAACCAGCGGTGATCGTGTCCGCGTCCTGCCGAACGCTCCTGATTGGCGGGCAACATCCAGACGCATTGATTTAATCAAAGTCTTTCCATTAAATGGTTTGCGGCGATGTCGACACCGCTCTCGAATCGTCAGTCGATGATCGCCCTCGACTTGGTCGCAGCCTCTCGCCTGCGGTACAACACTCCTCGTAAAGCGGCATTTGGCCGAACCCGATGCCCATCAATCCCCGGAGGGCCGCGATGCTAACCGTCCTGCTGCTCGTGATTTCCAACGTCTTCATGACCTTCGCCTGGTATGGGCACCTGAAGTTCAAGGACTCGCCGTTGTGCGTGGTGATTGGCGTGAGCTGGGGGATCGCCTTTTTCGAGTATTGCTTCCAAGTTCCCGCCAATCGCTATGGCCACGGCCAGTTCACCGCGCCGCAACTGAAGATCATTCAGGAAGTGATCACGTTGCTGGTCTTCGCCGCGTTTTCCGCGTGGTTTCTGCGGGAACCGTTGCGTTGGAACGACACCGTCGGCTTCGCGCTGATTGCCGCCGCCGTGTTCTTCACGTTCGTGCTCAAACCGGCTGATCCCCCTCCGAAAGTCCCGCCGAACGCGGTTCACGGTGACGAACGGACTGTCCCCTGACGCCGCGATGTCGCGGTCTGACATTGGGAGTTCATCCCCAAGTGCCGGGGCAACTTCACTTCCGGTGGGCGACCCGGCCGATGTATATTGCAGCGACGAGACCGCCGCGACGCTGACGATGGGGTGGTTTGCAGCGTCAACACGGACGGAATCGTGAAACTCTAGCGGCCGAATCGGCGTTATGGCCTTGTCGACTCCCACACGCAGCCCGCGATTGCGTTTTCATCCGCAGGCGTATCTGTTCGTCACCGAAGCTCTGCGTGTCACTCAGGAGTTGCTCGGCCGCGAGACGCCCGGCACGCCCGAGGAAGACGGCGCTCACATTTCCGGTCGCGAACTGCTCGACGGCGTCCGCGTCCTGGGCCTGAAGCAGTTCGGGATGATGTCCACCATGGTGTTTCACGCGTGGGGCGTGATGACGACCGAAGACTTCGGCCGGATCGTGTTCGAGATGGTGGACCGCGGCGAGTTGCGCAAAACCGATCGCGATTCCCTCGCCGATTTTCTCGACATCTACAACTTCGATGAGGTCTTCCAGCGAGAATACCGCGTGGATACCTCGAAAGCCTTCTCATCGTGACGGCTGCGGCCACGCCCCCGATTGCGCTGCCCGCGACACCGGCCACGGCGGTGGCGAGGTCGCGTGGCCCCGTCCCGATCATCATTTGTCTCGCCGTGGCATGGTGCCTCGTGCTGTTGGGGCTGGTGCTCACGGCCGCGAACCCGATCGTCGTGAACCAGGTGCAGATTCTTCATGCCGACGCGATCGTGCAGGGGCGATGGATTCCCGGACAGCCGCCCCAAGTGGACGTGCAGCGGGTCTGGAAGGGATCGTTGCCGCTCGGACGACAGAGCGTGTCCGGCCATTTGCCCGAGCAGCAGATCGTCGGCGAAGTGATTGTCCCGTTGTCGCGTTTGCGGAACGGCGCGCTCGTGGTCTCCGGCGGCGAATTGTCGAATCCCGCGCACGATCCGCAGTCGCGCCTGTTACCGGCGCGATCCACCGTCCGACCGCTGGTGTACCCCGCGACGGACGACGTGCTGCGTCAACTGCGCGACCTCGTGGGCGATCCGCCGGCGATGCCAGCGCCTTGAAAGCAAACCATGCCGCCGGCCGGTCCCGATCGTCGTTCCCTTGCCCCGCCGTTCTGGGGACATGACGGTCGCTGGCGGTCGACGGCTCTGTTGCTGGTGCTGATTGTCGGCTGGGTGGTGACGCTGTGGTTCAGTCTCTCCAGCCCGTTGTGGATGCCCAACTCGTGGGCGCTGGGACTGGCGCTGCTCGTGACGTGGAAGCATGGCCCGTGGCACGGCATCGCCGTGCGGTTGGGATGCGAAGCCGTGCGATGGAGTCTGTTGCCGAGTGCGTCCTGGACCGCCTCGGCCGGTTGGCAGGCCGTGGGTGCCCTGCTGGCGGCGATCCTGCTGATCGTCTGGGTCGATCGCCGCCACACGGCCTGGCAACGGGAGCACGACCTGGCGCGGCTCGATCCGTTAACGCAGCTTCCGAATCGCCAGGCCTTTGAGGAACGATTGGCGGCCGAACTCAATCGGGCCGGGCGGTTTCATCGTCCGCTGTCGTTGTTTCTGTTGGACTGCGACGGCTTCAAGCAGGTGAACGATCAACGGGGACATGCCGCCGGCGACGCAGCGCTGCGGAAGGTGGCCGAGACGTTGCGGTCGTCGATCCGCCAGTACGACACGATCGCGCGGATGGGCGGCGATGAGTTCGTGCTGATTCTCCCCGAGACCGACCTGCCGGACGCGGAAAGCGTCGCCGAACGGTTGCAGGCCGCGTTCACCCATTCGGTCGGCAAGGCGTTTCCCGGCCTGACGGCGAGCCTCGGCGTGGCTGTCTTTCGGCAGTCGCCCCCCAGCGCCGAGGAATGCCTGCGGTTGGCCGATGCCACCATGTACCGGGCCAAACACGCCGGCAAGAACCGGACGGAGTTTGAAATTTGGGAGGCGACGTCGGATTCACCGCCAGTGAGCGCCAAGGCATCGGGATCGTAGGCCGTGGCTGAGATGCTGCCTCCAGACCACACATGCTCTTTACGCCGAAGGCGTTGTACCTCACAGCCCAGGGTCGCGAGTCTCCGAGCGCACCCTGGGTGGCGATCGATGATGAATCCCCAACCCTGTAAGGGTTTCATCACGATTTAAGACCGCCGGTGATGCGACCCCTTCAGGGTCGATGCACCTCGGACGCTGATTCCCCAGGGTGCGCTCGCAGACTCGCGACCCTGGGCTGTGTGATCGAACGCCTGCGGCGTACTCGACCTCCGAACAATGTCCCGCCACCCACTGCTTCACGTCATCAACGACAACGGATTCTCCCGCGTCTTCAGCGGCAACGGGACCGTCCGGCCGACGCGGTGCGACTCGTAGACCGCGAGGATCATCTCCACTGAGGCTCGGCCGTCGTACATGCTGCACAGTGGCTGGCGGTCCTGCTCGATGGATTCCATCAGGTCTTTGACCGCGGCGACGTTGCCGCCGTCCAGGCCGCGGGCGGTGATGGTCTCGGGCTGGTCGATGCCGTTGGACGTGATTTTCTGCCACTTCGCGCCGCTGCGGCCGGGGCTCCAACTGGAGTCGCGCAGAATCCACGCCGGCTCGGCGTAACCGGTGAAGACCTCGATGACACCCTTGCTTCCCAGCAATTGCAGCCCGAACCGCGACGGACTGCCCCCCTGCTTGCGGTACGACGCGAAGTGCCCCGCCACGCTGTTCGGAAAGGCATACCGGGCGGTGATGGTGTCGCCGGCGATGGGGCCGAGTCCCTCGTTCCCTTCGACGACGTCCGCTTTGGTCACGGGATGCCCGGACTGCGTGACGACGGCGTGGCAATCGGCCGGGTCGCCGGCGAAGAACCGCATCAAGTCGAGGATGTGCGAGCCGAGCACCCACAGGTCTTCGCCGCCGCCGCGGTGGTCTTCTTTGCCGCGGCCGCGCATTTCGAGCAGTTGGCCGATCTCGCCGCTGGCGATGAGTTTCTTGACGAGATGCGTGACCGGGCATTGCCGGGTCTGATGGGCGAGCGCCAGTTTCAGATGCCGCATCTCATACACGCGGATGACGTTGTCCGCCTGGACGAGCGTCGGAGTAAACGGCTTCTCCATGAAGACGTGACAGCCGAACTCCGCCGCGGCCACGGAGAGTTCGTGGTGGCAGTCGACCCAGCGTGGTCCGATGCCGACGATCTCCGGCCGCTCCTTGTCGAGCATTTCCCGGTAGTCGGCGTAAGCGGTTTTGGCCTTAGTCCGTGGCAGGGCGGTCTTGAGGCCGACCTCGTGCTCGTCGGCGACGGCCAGCACATCGACGTTTGGCAGTGCCGACCAGACGGTGTCGATGCCGTGGCCGTAGTTCCCTTTGCCGGTCCGTCCGATGACCGCCACCCGGTAGGTTTTCGCCATCGGTCCGCCCTTTCCAATCGCGTCAAGGAAATTCGATGTGAAGCCTATGTCTTACCGCAATGGGCCATAGGAAATCCAGCACGGGCCAACAGTCCACAGGAGAAGAGGGCCTCACGCAAAGGCGCAAAGCTCGCAAAGGAAGGCAAGATTCAGGGGCTTTTGCATTTCTTTGCGAGCTTTGCGCCTTTGCGTGAGGCTTGCCTTGATGTTTTGCCTTTCCCTTCGGATCAAATCCAGACCACTTTCGCAAGTCCCCCAACATAGGGATTCACCAATGTGTTGCCCCGTTCAGTTGTTTGGCAAAGTCCTCGCAGTTTACCGTCTCCCCATCGCGCGGGTCGCTGTGACCCGTCGGGGGAACGTCGGCTGGGGCGTTCACCCACAGTCTTACCGAACGGAGTTGGAACAATGCAGCGATGGATCTTCGGTCTCTGTCTGGCGCTCGCCCCGGTTTTCGCCGGTGCCGACGAGACCCCCTCCGAACACGATTGGCTGGTGAAGCACCCGACCATCCAGCAACTGGTCGCCCTCACCAACGCCCATCGGGCCAAATCGGGATTGCAGCCCCTGCGGCTGAATCCCCGGATGTGCCTGGACGCCCAGCGGCACGCGACGCACATGTCCAACAGCGGGGCGATGGTTCACAGCGGTCTGCCGTACCGCGAGAACATCTACATGGGTCCGCGGTCCCCGCAGGACGCCGTCAACGGCTGGATTTACTCCCCGGCTCACCACGCCAACATGCTCTCCGGCACGGAGTGCGGTTTCGGCTACATGCACCGCGGCGGTTCCCCCGCGTGGGTCGCCGTGTTCCGGTAACCGGAATTGATGACGGGTGCGATTTTTGATCCCACGGCCGGTTGTTCGCTCGAACAACCGGCCGTTTGCGTTGGCAGGGGATGACGCGGAGATTGCGTTGACGCCATCAACGGCTCACGCAGATCCCGTGTTCCAGCCAGGGGACAACAGTCGGTTCGTCATCGCGCAGGCAGCACCAACTCACGCGCGGCAGCCGTCCCGCATAGCCGGGGAAGTATGGATCGACCAGTCCCGCCTGCACGGCCTCCGTCGCAGTGCGTCCGACCGGACATGGCACCGACTTCAGGAGCAACAACTCCTCGGCCGGCCAACGGATCGCGGTCCAGGCGGCGAGGGTGTCGCTGGTCACGTCCCAGACGTGCGGCGGGGCGTCGCTATAAGCTTGATCGGCGTTGAAAATGAAGTGCCAGGGCGCCATCGCCCAAATCTCGGAGTCGTTCAATCCTTTGATTTCCAGGGCCTCGCGCCGCGAAAGGATTCGGCAGGGGACAATGACAGACAAGAGATTCGCGTTCATGCCGGTCGCATGAATCGCCAGCCAGTGGGATTGTTCATCCGAAAGCCCGTGCTCCTGATGCCAGTGACGCACGATATCCGCCGCTTCCCCCCCGCCAGGAAACAACACCTTCCGTTCGGCGTCAATGTGCGACAACACCCGCTGCAACCGCGGGCCCAAATCCCGCAGATCGAACAAACTGCCGCCGACTTTAAGAATGGCCGTGCGCATGGTGCCGGGTTTGCCCTAATTTCAGTGACCCGGACGCGTTAAGCGTCCGGGTCACTTTGCCTTTTAGATGCCGATGAGCGTCGACAATTCGCGACAAATCAACAGGGCGACGCGCGGATCGAGCATCGCCGCGGTCGCGAGTTGCACGGACTCTGCCCCGGCCCTGAGATACTCCGCGACGTGGGCCGCCGTGAAGATACCGCCGACGCCGATGATCTTCGTCGGCAATCCGCGTCGCTGAATGGCGTCTGCAAACCGGCGGACCTGTTGAATCGACGCCTCGCGGATCGCGTCTCCCGCGATGCCGCGCGGCTGGCCGTCGAACAGCGGTTGACCGTCCGGTTGCCGCACCGTCGCCGACAGGCAGTTCGTCATCGAGAACGCATCGACCAACGGTCCCACCGCGGCGACGAAGTCGTCGATCTGTCGTTCCTCGGCGAGATGTCCGATCTTGATGACGAACGGCGTTGCTCCGATGGCCTCGCGAACCGTCCTTGCGACGGCGGCGGCGGCGTCCGGGTGTTGATAGAGTTGCCCGTCGCTCGTCGAGACGTTCGGGCAGGAGAAATTCGCCTCGACCGCGTCGGCCCCGGCGTCCACCGCCCAGCGAGCGCACTTTGCGAAGTCGGCGGCGAGATCGGCTGCGGACCAATCCGGCTGCGCCGTCGCCACCACCGACACGCACAGCAGCTTTTCCGGCGGCAGCCGCTCGCGCGTCCAGGCGACATCGGCCCGCCACACGTCGGGGCTCATCGACGGCATCCCGAACGACACCGCCCAGTTGCCGGACATGGCGTCGGCACACGAGAGGTCACACGTCGGTCCGATCAGCGGCCCCGTCTGCACAGGTTGCAGATTCGGCAGCGGATAGCATTCGCGGGCCGTGCTGCGGACCGTTTTGTAGGTCAGAACATCGAACCCCAACGCCGCGTAATGCAGAATCCAACGCCCGTTCAGCAGCGGTCCGGCGGGCATCCCCAAGGGCGACGGCACCGGCAGCCCGCAGAACGTCCATCGCCCCGGACACGCCGGCACGTCGATCGCCGGCGGGGAAACCGGCGCGTGGTCGTAGTTCCAGCGGTAGGTCTGGGCGGGGTCGTAGCGAGTCATAGGCGGCTTCCTCACGGCATGATACCGGACGGCGATTCGGTTCGTCATCCGGGGTGCCACGGTCACGGATATTCCGGAAGGCGAAAGCATTGATCCACAGATTTCGCCGATTCCGCAGATTCCAACCAGACTCATTCACAGGGGAAACTGTTGAGGGTGTGCGGGAATTCATGATCGGAAATCCAGGTTTTAGAAGCGGTTTCCAAAACCGCATGGTCTCTTTACGCCGAAAGTGTTGCATCGCACAGCCCAGGGTCGCGAGTCCGCGAGCGCACCCTGGGTGGCGATTCGATGACGAACCAATACCCTGAAAGGGTTTCATCAGGGTTGATGCCACCGATGATGCGACCCTTTCAGGGTCGATGCACCTCGGACGCCGATTCCCCAGAGTGCGCTCGCGGACTCGCGACCCTGGGCTGTGTGATCGAACGCCTTCGGCGTAGCTCCGAATCAATGATCCCAATGCGAGTCACCGCATCTTACCGCCCGCGGACTACACAACGTATACCGTCGTCGGATACGCTGTTCGCACAACTCTGTTTTTCTCTTTCGGGATGCCACATCATGACGAATCACTTTGGCAGCGGTCGGCTTCTTTGGGCGGCAATCCTCGTTGGACTCGCCGGCAGCCAGGTCACGGCCGCCGAGCCGGCCGACGACGGCAAACTGCGGATCGTGGTGTTCGGCGCGCATCCCGATGACGCCGAGTTCAAAGCGGGAGGCACCGCGGCGAAGTGGGCCAAGCTCGGCCATCACGTCAAACTGTGTTCGGTGACCAACGGCGACATCGGCCACTGGCAGATGGCGGGCGGGCCGCTGGCCATCCGTCGCACGGCGGAATCGGCCGCGGCGGCAAAGCAGTTGGGCGTGACCTCGCAGGTGCTCGACATTCACGACGGCGAACTGTTGCCGACCTTTGAGAACCGCAAACTGATCACCCGCGTCATCCGGGAATGGCGGGCCGACATCGTCATTTCGCATCGGCCGTGGGATTACCATCCCGATCACCGGTACGTCGGCGTGCTGGTGCAGGACGCCGCGTACATGGTGACGGTCCCGTTCATCTGTCCCGACACGCCGCCGCTGAAGAAGAACCCGGTGTTCCTGTATTCCAGCGACGGTTTCCAGAAGCCGTACCCGTTCCGGCCGGACGTTGCCGTGTCGCTCGACGACGTGTTCGAGACCAAGCTGGCGGCGATTCACGAACTGGAATCGCAGGTTTACGAAGGGGGCGCGACGGGCAATGAGGACTACGTCCGCAACGTCCCGCCGGCGAACGACGTCGCCGGCCGCAAGGCCTGGCTCAAGCAGCGCTGGCAGGACCGCCAGAGCCGCGACGCCGACAAATTCCGCGACACCCTCATCGAGTTCTACGGCCCCGACCGCGGCAAGGCGGTGAAGTACGCCGAGGTGTTCGAGATCTGCGAGTACGGTCGGCAGCCGAACAAGGAGGAACTGCGGAAGCTGTTTCCGATCGGGGAGTGAATGAGGAAAAGATCCGCGGGGGTGGGATCCCGCGGCTTCTGAAGACTCACGGCATCACGAACACGGCCCATGAAACGCTTGCGGTTTCGCGGGATCTCTGAATCACAACGTCTGCAATTCCGTGGCACTCGCGGACGTGACGTTCTCCGGCGTCATGGCCGACACGGCTCCGGCATCCTCAACGGCGCCGGTGGAGAACGGGCAGCTCTCCGCCGTCTGCAGGTCGTCCGCCGAGCCGCAGCCGCCGGAGGTCGGGCACGGAGCGGCTGCCCCAGAGCATTGCCCCGACGCCCCGCTCAACGCCGCCTGCCAGTCGCCGCGATGGCTCCACGCCTGTTGGCCGGCGAACCCCACGCCCGCCGCGGCGAGGAGCAGCAACGGCGTCTGCAGCGCGGTTCGCCAGGGGCAACAGGCGGGGGCAGTCTGCGTGACGGCCGGGGTGTCCAGACCGCTGGGAATGTGATCGCTCATGGAATGACCTTCGTGAAAGAAGTGCGGGCCGATGAACGCCGCTGGATTGTATCAAACTGATTCCGGCCGACCAGATGGTTGTCCCCGATTCTCCGCGGGACGACAAACCGATCGGGCGAATGCGGATTGATGTCCACACGACACCGCCGCATAATGCCGAAAGGGATGTCGCTGAACGGGCCGGGGGGAAGATGCCATGCGTGCGTGCAGCCTGGCGATGGTCGCCGTGTTTGTCGGTCTGATGTCGTTCTTCGGACCGACGTCGGACGCGTTCGCCCAGCGACGCCACTATCCGCTGGTGTATGGCTCCACGGGGCGTCCCTACGGACCCACGCAGGCGCACTATCAGTATCAGCGGCAATACGGCCGGCCCTGGCACGGCTACGGCGGCCTGACGGCCTCGGCCGGCATCAGTTCGGCCCATTTCAACGTCGGCGGCGGCTACTACCCCAGTTGGGGCGGCTGGTCCGGCGGCGGATATTGGTCGCCGGACGTCGTCGCCCCCGCTCCGGGGCTGGCGTTCTATTCGCCGGGCTATTACGGCAACTTCGGCGTGGGCTACGCGGCCCCGCCGATCTATTTGCCGTATCCCAACTACGCCGTCGCCCAATTCCCGCCGACGCTGTACCCGCCGAGCTGGTCCGCCCCCGGCATGGCCGACCCGCTGGCCGCGGCAATGCAGCAGAATCAACTGCAATGGGGCGACCAGCTCCCCGCGGTGAAACCCGATCCGGTCCACCGACCGGTGGTGCCGTCCTCGACCGAGGCCCGGCTGAAGAGTCTCGAAGCGCAGTCCGACGGCGATCGGGATATGCAGAATCAGAAGTGGCTGCAAGCCTACATCGATTACAAGAAAGCCGTGCAACTGGCGGACGACCGGGCGGATGCACATCTGCGCTTGGGGCTGGCGCTCATCGCGCTGCGGCATTACGACACCGCCGCGGTCGAATTGAAGCGGGCGGTAAAGATCGACCCCACGTTGCCGCGATCGGAACTGACACTGACCAAGCTGTTCGGACCGGGGAGCGAGCTGGCCCGCAGTTCGGTCGCGCACAAGCTGCTGGAATACGTGCAGGCGGACATCCGCGATCCGGACCGCCTGTTCCTGATGGGAACGCTGCTGCACTTCGACGGCGACCCGCACGCCCGCGAAGTCCTGGAGACCGGGATGCGGCTGGCCGGCGGCGGCAGCCATTTCGCCGCCTTCCTGCAACCGACCGCGGACACATACGTTCCGAGGTCGTCGGCTCCGTTGCCTTCCTCGTACGCACAGCCGCCACAGCCGGAGGTGACGCCGCCGGCGACATCGCCGCCGTCCGCCCCCGCGTTGCCCCCGGCCCCTTTGCCGGAACCGATGCCGTCGGCCGACGTCGGCCCGCGGTTGATCGTGCCGGGCAACTGATGGGCGAAGCCGTGATCTCGTGCGCCGCGATTGCACCCTCGCATCCCGTGCGGTAACGTGAGCCACGGTTTGTCCGACCGCGCTTGCGAGGGATCGCCGCATGGAGGCTTCGCGTCTCGTCGTCACCGTCTGCACTTATAACGAACGCGAGAACATCGCCACGCTCGTGCCGGAGATCCGCCGGCAATTTCCCGCGGCCGATGTGCTGGTGATCGACGACAGCTCCCCCGACGGCACCGCCGACGTCGTCCGAGAGTTGCAGGCTTCCGATCCGCATGTATTGCTGCTGTTGCGCACCGAGAAATCGGGACTGGGCGCCGCGACGCTTGCCGGATTCCAGCATGCGATGGATCTCGGTTACGACTTCCTCATCAACATGGACGCCGACTGGAGCCACCCGCCGTCGCTGTTGCCGGCGTTGTGGGCGGAGATGACCGACGCCGACGTCGCCATCGCCTCGCGCTACGTGGCGGGCGGTGCCATCGAGGGCTGGAGCGGACTGCGACACTTCATGAGTCGCGGCGTCAACGTCTACAGCCATCTGCTGCTGGGCCTGAAGCCGCGCGATTGCAGCGGCGCGTACCGCTGTTATCGCAGCGCCAAGCTTCGCGAGATCGACTTCGCCCGCTTCCGGTCGCGCGGGTACGCGTTTCAGGAAGAGCTGCTGTACCGGTGCATCCGCGTCGGCTGCCGGGTCCGCGAGGTGCCGTACACGTTCGTCGACCGGAAGGTCGGACAATCGAAGATCAACGGGAAGGAAGTCGTGCGGGCGCTGTGGAACATCGCGTGCCTGGGCGGAGACCGATTGCGCGGCGTGCCGGTGCGCGTGCAGTAGACGAGTCACTCCGTGACTCGAAGCGTTCCGGTCACGGAGTGCCCGGTCTACTTCAGCCGCCCAGCAAATGGGCCGCCGCGTTTTCGAGTGCGGCGGCGATGTCTTTGAGGAACGCGGCGGCCGGAGCACCATCGACCGCCGCGTGGTCGAACGTCAGGCTGAGCGTAATGCGCTGCCGGGGAACGATGCGGTCGTCGGGCAGGACTATCGCTTCGCGACGGATGGCCCCCAGGCCGAGGACGGCGATCTCGGGATCGTTGATGATCGGCGTGAAGGCGTCGATGCCGTAGGCGCCGAGGTTCGTGATCGTCAACACGCCGTCCTGCATCTCGGCGGCGGTGAGCCGGCCGGTGCGAGCGCGGTCGATCAGCGTTTTCGACTCCTGGGCGACCTGCAGCAGCGGCTTTCGTAGGACGTCGCGAACGATCGGCACGAGCAGTCCGTCGGGCGTATCGACGGCGATCCCCACGTGAAACTGGTCGTCGGCGACCGGGTTCAGAGATTGATGATCCGATTGCCAGCGGACGGCCATCGCCGGATGACGCTTCAGCACTCGGGCAACGAGACACGCCACGAGATCGGTGTAGGCCGGCACGAGCTGCGCTTGCGCTGTCTTGAACTGCTCGCGAAGCGCGACGAGGCTGGTGGCATCGGCGATTGTTGTCAGAGTGACCGGAATGGAGCGCTCGCGGCTTAGCCGCAAGCGGTCGGCGATGGCTTTGCGGCGCGGCGACAGCGGAACGGCGTGCGAACGATCGGCCGCTGGCACGTCGGCGCGCACGTCGGCTTCGCGGATGCGACCGTCGCGCCCCGTCCCGGCGAGCGTGGTCCAATCGATGCCGAGTTCCGCAGCGACGCGCTTGGCGCGCGGCGTCGCAATCGGCTGATCCGATGGACTGAGGGGCGAACTTCTCGCCGGCGCAGCGCGAGCAATCTCGACATCGGGACGCAGTTCTGTCGGGGCGAGCATGGTCGAAGAGGACGCACTCGGAATCGGCTCATCCGGCGCTAACAGATATCCCAGCAGCGCGCCAACGGGAATCGTGCTCCCCGGTTGCGGCGCGTCGAGGGGAACGTACAGTTTCCCGGCGTTGACCGATTCGACCTCCTGCAGGGCCTTCTCCCCTTCGAGTTCGAACAGCGGCTCGCCGGTGGCCACCTCCGCGCCCGGCGGCTTGAGCCAGCCGACGAACGTGCCTTCTTCCATGGACCAGCCGAGACGGGGGATGCGGATTTCGTGGGGCATGGATGTTTCAGTCAGTGGTCATTAGTCAGTGGTCATTAGGGAAGCAAGGCCGGAGATTACTCCATCATCAACCCGCGAATGGCTTGGGCGATGTCAGACGGTTGGGGGATGACGGCGGTTTCGAGAGAGGGACTGTAGGGCGTTGGGCAGAAGGCACCCGTCAAACGGCGGATCGGGGCGTCGAGATCGTTGAAGCCTTCGTCCGCCACGCGCGCGGCGATCTCGGCGCTGAAGCCGTACTGGCCGGGCGGCTCGTCGACGATCAGCAACCGGCCGGTCTTGTGGACGGATTGCAGAATCGTCGCGGTGTCGAGCGGCGACACCGTTCGCGGGTCGACGACTTCCACCGAAATCCCCTCGCGGTCGAGGTCCGCACACACGCCCAGCGTCTGATGCACCATCTTCGCCAGAGCGACGACGGTGACGTGCCGGCCTTCGCGGACGACGCGGGCCTGGCCGAATTCGATCTCGTAATCCCCTTCCGGGACGGGGCCTTTCATCTGCAGGATTTCGCGGTGTTCGAGAAACAGCACCGGATCGTCGCAACGCAACGCGCGCTTCAGAAGTCCCTTCGCATCGTAGGCCGACGACGGCACGACGACCCTTAATCCGGGCACTTGTCCGAACATGCCATAGTAGCTGCCCGAGTGATGCGTGGCCGCCGAGTGGCCGATGCCGATGCAGCCGCGGAGCAGCACCGGCATCTTCAGCCGGCCGCTCGACATGTACTGCATCTTGGCGATCTGGTTGACGATTTCGGCGAATCCGTCGAGCACGAAATCGGCAAACATGAAGTCGATCACCGGCCGCGTCCCCGTCATCGCGGCACCGCACGCCAGTCCGACGAAGCCGCGCTCGCAGATCGGCGTGTCGCACAACCGCGTCGGGCCGTAGAGATCGTACAGGCCCTTGGTCGTCACGAAGTTGCCGCCCCGTTGGCCGATCCCCTCCCCCATGACGAAGATGCCCGGATTGCGGGCCATCTCTTCGGCGAGCGCTTCGAGCGTCGCCTGCGAATAGGTGAGGGAACGTGTCGAACCGGACGGCGTCTCCGGCGTTGCGAATGACCTATCAGACGGCGCATACACATGTGCCGCGGCTGTGGACGGATCGGGAACCGGACTGGCTTCCGCATACTCACGCGCTTCGCTGACGAGCGCGGCGACTTCTGTGGAGATGGCGTCGAACTGCCGGACGAGAGCGGTGTCGGCTGCGGATTTCAGCCGCGCGATCGGGCAGCGCTGCTTCCATTGTTCGACTTCTTCGCGCGTGCGATACGTGAAGTCCCCCATGCCTTCGGCGTGGGCGCGGGTGCGATAGGTCTTGCATTCGATCAGGGTCGGACCGCCACCGACACGGGCGCGGGCGATGGCTTCGCCGGCGACGCGATGAATCTCCAGCACGTCGTTGCCATCGACTTCGATGCCGGGGATGCCGTACGCCGCGCCGCGACTCGCCACGCTGGGGTTGCCGCTGGCGTAAGCGAACGGCACTTCGGTGGCGTACTGGTTGTTCTCGCAAATGAAGAGCACCGGCAGCTTCCAGATGCCGGCCATGTTCAGCCCCTCGTGGAACGCGCCGTTGTTGACCGCCCCGTCGCCGAAGAACGCCGCGGCGACGTTCCCGGTCTGGAGCAGCTTCGAGCTATACCCGCCGCCGCAGGCCTGCAGGATGCACGGCCCGACGATGCCGCTGGTCCCCATCATGCCGATTTCCGGGGAGAACAGGTGCATGCTCCCGCCGCGGCCCTGCGAGCAGCCCGTGGCCCGACCGAACAGCTCGGCCATCAGTTCCTTCGGCGGCATCCCTTTGGCGAGGGCGTGCCCGTGACCGCGGTGCGTGCTGAAGACCGCGTCGGCAGGCGTCAGGTGAGCGCAGACACCTGTCGCGATCGCCTCCTGGCCGACGTACGTGTGGCAGGCACCGTGAATGAGTCCGCGCTGATGGCAGCGCGCCAGTTCCTCTTCCGTCTGTCGGATGATTTGCATCGTGCGGTAAAGGGACAACAGATGGTCATTGGTCATTCAATGGTTCCCAGTTTGTTCCCAGTCACAACGGCGGCTGAGGGACTTACCCCGAAGGGGTTGTACATCACAGCCCAGGGTCGCGAGTCTTCGAGCGCACCCTGGGTTGGCGTCATTGAGCAGACAAGAACCCTGAAAGGGTTCCACAATCGAGCGCCGGGCCGTTTGTGTAACCCCTGCGGGGTAAAGAATCGCAACTGGGTCCGCAACCCAGGGTGCGCTTGCAGACTCGCGACCCTGGGCTGTGTTATCTAACGCCTTCGGCGTATCGGAAACACGAGAAGTGACGCGCATGCTACCGACTCCCCTCCGCTCAAAAGTTTTGCACGACGTGCTGCAAGTGGCCCGCCGTGCCGCCCGCGTTCATGGCGAGGTTGCCGCCGTCCATGGGGATCAACGCGCCGGTGATCCACTCCGAGGCATCGGAGGCCAGGAGGACGGCGAGGCCCCGGATGTCGTCCGGCCGGCCCAGTCGTCCGGCGGGGATCCCTTTGAGGAACCGCCCCTCTAATGTCGGATCATCCTGCATGCGGGCGGTCAGACTCGGATTGATGACCTGCGCGGGCAGCACCGCATTCACGCGGACGCCGCGGTGGCTCCATTCGGTGCTCAGTTCGCGGGTCATCTGCACGACGGCCCCCATCGCCATGCTGTAGGCGACGTGCCCGCGGCCCAGCGCCGTGGTGCTGGCCAGCGAGCCGATGTTCATGATCGACCCACGCCCCTGGGCCAGCATCCGCCGGCCCGCCTCCTGGCACATCGCGAACCGCCCGACGACGAGGTTCTGCAGCACGCGGTGCAGGTCGTCCATCGTCAGGTCTTCCGGCTGGGCGAGATGCCCGTCGCCGGCGATGTTCCCCAAAAAGTCGACGCGACCGAATTCGACATCGACCTGCCGAAACAGTTCGCTGATGGCGTCTGGATCGGAGACGTCCGCGGCCGCACACACCGCCTTGCGGCCGAACGCCCGAATGTGCGCCGCGATCTCGTCGACTCCGGCCCGATTGCGATCGACCAGCATCACATCGGCCCCGGCCTCCGCCACGGCCAGCGCCGTCGCCCTCCCCAGCCCCTGCGCCGCCCCCGACACCACGGCGACACGACCTGTCAGATCGAACAACTTCATCGCACGTTCCCCACTCAATGACCAAGGACTAATGACCAGCCGTCATCAACGGCACAATCTTGTACACGAACACCAGCGTCGCCAGTCCGAGATAAAACACGCCGCAGCCCACCATGCCCAGCGAGTGATACCATCGCGGCCGCAACTCGCGCGGCAGCAGGCTGTGGTTGATCCACAGCAGTTGGAAAGAGGTGATCCCCAGCGCCAGATTGTTGAAATTGGCGATGAAATCGGTCATCAGCCTCGGCGCGTTGCTGAAGAGGTACGCGCAGACGAACGACCACAGCACGTAACTGCCGAGGATCGCGTAGTAGATGTGCTTGACCTGATGCGGCTGCATCGATTCGCGGACGCGGCGGCTGGCCGTCCAGATCGCGTCCGTCCAGCGCCGGCTGAAGTCATCCACAATCGACATCTGGCTCGGCAGCATCACCATCAGTCCGGTGAACAGGGCCGCGATCCACAGCAGCTTGCCCAGGACCGGCGGAAAGCCCGCGTGACGCAAACCGTCGGCGGTGATGATCGACTGCGCGACGCTGGCTTGTTCAGGCGTGATCGTGGAGTGGTTGGCAAACTGCATCGACAGCAGCGCCGGTAACGCCATCCCCATGAAACAACCCGGCGCCCAGATGATGAGCTGATCGGTCAGCACGTACCGCCACCAGCCGCGCCAGCGACGCCGGTTGTCGCTCGTCAGGGGGAACACCTTGCCGACGTGGCTGAGCGTCACGCTGCGGCCGCCGATGGCGCTGGGAATCGCACCGACCTGGCTCCCCATGCCCCAGCCTTTGTCGCGGACGAAGTTGGAATACGTCGAGTTGGCCAACCCGCCGCCGCCGGCGTATCCGGCAAACGCCCCCAGCACGACCAGGCTGGCGGTCGACATCACGGGCCACTCGCCGTGTTCCCGCCAGTGCAGGAATCCGTTCGCCACGACTTCGCCGCCGCGGCCGTCGCTGACGGGCACGTTGCCGAACTTCACGAACCCGCTGAAGACGTTCCACCAGTTCGCCGGACTGACGCAGGTCACGCCCAATGCCAGGCAGAAGCCGAGCACGATCGCAACCTTCGCCGTCATGACCCCCTGCAGCATGTTGTAAACTTTGCCCCCGAGCAGCACGGGCAGCGCGACGCCCAGCAGACATGCATACGCCAGCGGCGCGATGAGCCAGCGGTCGTCCACCGTCGGCGGGCGATCGAGAATGAGCGCCGCGATCATGGCCGCCCCGTGCGTCGACAAGCCGGGGATCAGGGCCGATGAGTTCAGCAGCAGCATCAAGCCCATCCAGAACATCGGCCCCGGCGAACAGCGCATGAAGCCGGTGAAGATCGGCTCGCCGCAATAGAGCGCATACCGCCCGCATTCGAGGTTGTAGAAGACCTGCAGCACAATCGCGACCGTGGCGATCCACATCAAGCCGCCGCCGTACTTCGCCGTCACCGTGGGCCCCAACAGCCATTCGCCGCCGCCGATCTGAATGCCCATCATGACGATGCCCGGACCGATGAAACTGGCCCAGTTCCGCCAACTCAACGCTTTCGGCTCGGGCAGGTCGGCGATCCCCCAGGCCGGAATGGCATTCGTCATCGGTTGTGCATTCCTGAGCAGTCGTCACGAACACCGGCTCACTGGCTTTGGAGCCAATTCACCAATGAGACAGAAGGCCAAAAGCATTGATCCACAGATTTCACCGATTGCGCAGATTCAAGATCGAGGCATTGACTGGAACACCGCTTTTCAGGGCTGTCATCGATGGCTCTTTCAATCTGCGGAATCGGCGAAATCTGTGGAAGAAATCTTCTCGAATCGATCCGTTTCAGAGTCGGCTAATACAGCACGATGGCCCGCCCGGGGCCGCCGTGACAGTCGCGGACTTTGACGGCGGCGAACAAGAAGTACGCCTCTTTCCCCGCCGGAATGGAACCGACATTGTGCAGGAACTCGACGCCGACCATCTCGCGGCTGCTGAGCGTCCAGTACGTCATCAGGGCGCGGCGCGGATCGACGCCCCCCAAGTCGGGGGCATCGGTCGCCACGCAGCGAATCTTCTGCTGCTTCAGATAGACGACGGCCTCCGGACCCAACGCGGGCCAGCCCTCGCTCTTCCCCTGCAAGGGATCGGACCAGACACCGGCATCATTCGGCTGCGGTCGCAAATGCCGGTCGAGGTGCCCTGTGCGAAACAGCACGATGTCGCCCGGTTTCAAGCGGCCGTTCTTCTGTTCGTCCGCCTGAATGTGCGCCGGGGTGATCTCCGGTGAGACGGGCCAGGACTTCCTGTCGGTCGTCCCGACCAGCGACTGCACATCGATGACGCGCACCCGGCCGCAGGTCCACGACAAAGGGACTTTGTCCGTCGTCAGGTCGCTCGTGCCGCGCGGTCCGAATTTCTTTTCGTAGTCTTCGAGCCAGCCGCGGACTTCGGGTGCGTATTCCGGCTTGGCACCGGGGGGCGGGAGCGCGTACGACGGAGGGACCAGATGCGTGCCGGCCATCGAGTCGAGGATGTGCCCGTGATGCCACAGGTCGAGGTACTCGGAGTACAGGAAGTCGATTTTCAGGTACACCTGCCGATGCCGGCCGCTGCCCACGCCGGGCGACGTCAGCGAAAACTTGGGCGACAGCGTGGGGGACAGGTCGATCGCCCGCTTCTGCCGGCAGGATTCGATCAGCCGCTGGGGCAGTCCACCGCCGACGATGGAGAACGCCCGCCCTTCGCTGTATGGCCCCCCTTCGTGCTTCGGCCCGAGCAGGCAGTAGAACGCCCCGGTCGCGGGCAAAGCGCCGAGGTTCGTTGCTCCCTCCGTCCAGATCATGCCGTGCTTCAGCCCGGCGTAGTGCGTCGGTTCGGCCAGATCCGGCAGCGGACCCATGCTGGCGCTGTCGGTGCCGAGCGTCATCACCCCCCGCGACGCCAGTAGTTCCATACAGCCGGGATCGGGGTCGGGATATCCGGGTGCTTTGCGATCCAGCACGTCGGCAATGAAGCGGCGGCCCTCGGGCAGTGGGCGATAATACTTGTCCGAATAATCGCTGCGGAACAGCACGACGTCCCCGAACCGCAATTGGCGATGCTGCCGCTCGAACCGGGCGACGTGCTCCGGCGTGATCAGCGGACTCACCCCTTTCGCCGCCTGATCGAGCAGGTCGCGCACATCGACGACGCATGCTTCGCCGCCGAACTGCCACGGTTCGATTTTCTCGGTGAAGGCCAGCCCCAGCGGCCCCGATTTCTCGCGCTTCAACTCCGGCCGCGCGACCGAATGCGGCGGGACGTCCAGTTGCGTGCCGGTGTTGCCGTCGATCAGGAGGGCGTCGATGTTGTACGGAGAATCCGGCCCGATGGTTCGCTCGTGGGTGATCTGAAAGCGCGGAAACGGATACGCCGGCCAGGTGCAGGGATACTCGGGCGCGATCAGCAACGAATGGTCGACGAACCGCGACTCGTCCGACGATTGCGCCCAGGCGAACGACAGACCCAGCCAGCCGCACAGGCCGGCGGTCGTCCGCAGAATCCTCAACGAGAATCGCGAGAGCATGCTCATTCCTTCACCCCAGGGGCTGATGCGCGTTCCGCTCGCGCCAGATTCAACAAGCCCATCAGCGTCTCTTCGCCCAGCGACTCGCGAATCGGAACGTCGAACCGTTGCAGAATCAGGGACTTCAACACCGGCACCGTCTGCGTCAGGCCGCCGGACAGCACCACCGAACGCCACGACCGGCCAGTGTCGAGCCAGCCGGCGCAGCGGGTGTAGTTATCCGCCATCGCTCGAAAGGCGGCATGGAACAGATGCCCAACCGTCATGTTCTCGGTCGTGATCTGCCCCATGCGGCCCGAGTTCCCCAGCGGTCCGGCGAAGAAGGCGAGGTCCACCTCCAAATCGTTGGAGGAAATCTCGCCCGCCTTGCGGATGATGCTCTGCCAGGGATCGCGGAGCGCGAGCCCATCCTCGCGGGCCAGTTCCGTGAGCAGATCGACCATCGCGTTCAGCGATCGCCCGGCCGGCAAATGCGTGACGGTGTTCAGCCAGTCGCCGTCGAAGTATTTGCGGGTCTGGTAAGGCCCGGGTTGAAAGCCAGACACGCGGAGGCTGACTTGCGACCCCGTGGAGATGTTCAGGGACAACTCGCCGCGCTGCAGTCCCGCGCCGTACAGCGCGCACTGCTGATCGCCGTACCCGCCGAACACCCGCAGGGTCCGTCCCGCGCGCGTCAGGCAGCCGATGGCTTCGGGCCGCTGGGACAACCGGGGCAGCCGAAGCCCGCCCAGCCCCAGCCGCTCGAAGGCTTCGCGATGCCAGTCGGAGGTCCGCAGATCGAGCAGGCCGATGGCTTGCGTCACGTGCATGTGCGGAGAAACGCGACAGAGTCGGCTGATCACGAAATCGGTGACCGACGCCGGGACTGCGCCCGTCCCCAATGAGTTCTGCTCTGCCAACCAAAAGAGCAAACTGGTCGCCGAACCCGGTTGCAGTTCCTTTCCCAGACTTTCCAAGACGTCGTCCGGCCAGCGCGAGCGCACGGCACTCAGATACGATTCCGACTGCGACGGCTGCAACGTCCGTTGATCGCGCCACGACAGATAGTTCGTCAGCGGCTCGCCGGACTCGCCGACGAGAATCACGCCCCCCATCTGGCCGCAGCAGTACAAGTCCGTGGCGTCTCCGGCCGTCTCCAGGAGTTGCCCCAGCACCTGTTCGACCTGGTCCACGATGGCGGACGGCGCAATCTCCACCCACCCCGCCGGCAATCCCGAGACCGGGGCAGGAAACGGCCGCGAAACGGTCGCCGTGATCTGGCCCTCGTCGAGATCCAGCACGCCCCCTTTGATCGTCGTCGAACCGATGTCCAATCCGAGGCATCTCATGAAGTCGGTCCCGTGGACTCCTCGATCACCGGATTCGCCAGCATGCTCACTTCACTCCGTTCACGACGTTCGGCAGCGGTTCGCCGCGCAGCGCGGCCGCGGCGATGCGGGCGGCGGCTTCCCTGAGCGTGCGGACGGCTTTCGGGCTGGCCGAGGCGATGTGCGACGCGGTGATGACGTTGGGCAGCGACCGCAACGGACTGTCGAGCGGGATCGGCTCTGGATCGCAAACATCGAGGGCCGCGGCGGCGATGTGCCCGGACTGCAACGCGGCGACCAGCGACGGCGTGTCGATCAGATCGCCGCGGGCCAGATTGATCACGATGGCGCCCCGTTTCATCCGTGCGAGCGCATCGGCGTTGAGCAGCTTGCGGGTCTGCGGCGTCGAGGGGCAATGCAACGTCACAATGTCCGACTGATCGAGCAAGGCCTCCAGCGACACGGCTTCGCACCCGGCTGCTCGAATGGCATCGGCGGGAACCACCGGATCGAAGACCAGCCGCCGGCATTTGAACGGCGCCAGTCGCGCGGCCACTTCACGTCCGATTCGCCCGAATCCGACGAGGCCCACCGTCTGATCGCGCAGCGTTCGCAAGTGATCCAGCGGCGTGGCGAGTCCCCACTTCCCGTCGCGAACGTGCAGGCAGTTCGGAACGACTTGTCGCGTGGCGGCGAGGATGAACGCCAGCGTGTGGTCGGCGACTTCGTCGATGCAATAATCGGGCACGTTGCAGACGGGAATGCCCCGCGACCGCGCCGCTTCGAGATCGACGTTGTCCACGCCGATGCCGTACCGCACGATGACCTTCGCCTTTTGCATCGCGGCGATGACGTCCGCCTTCACCGGGGCGAACTGCGTGATGACGGCGTCCGCCTGGCTCACCAGCGGGATCAACGTCTCCGGGGTCTTGCACTGTCCGCTCAGCAGTTCCACTCCCAGCGGATGCAGAATCGCCTCTTCGAGGTCGAGCGACGGAAACGAAAAATCGGTGACGGCGACGGTCGGCATGGGAGACCTTCACGGGACCGCGAGACGGGCGAAATTGACGAGTGTCCGATTGTCAGATAATCTATTGAGCGTCCCGATCGTCTGCAAGTCCCACGCTGGAATGAGGGAGCGCGTCTGCGATGTTAGAAGCCTTGCCGCGCCGGAAGATTCGCGACGACGTCGCCCAGCGGATCAAAGAGTTTATCGCCGTTGAGAAACTCGTCCCCGGCGATCGGTTGCCGACCGAAACCGAGTTGGCGGAGACCTGCGGCGTCAGCCGGCTCAGCGTCCGCGAGGCGACGAAGGCGCTGGAATTCCTGGGCATCGTCGAATCGAAAACCGGCGTCGGGCTGACGGTCGGGAAAATCGACCTGGCCCGGATGACGGATCATCTCGGCTTTCATCCGGCGTTGCACCGCGTCGATCCGCTACAACTCATCGACTCGCGGATCATCGTGGAAATCGGCGTCGTGCCGCACGTCGCGCGGCGGATGGCGGCGGACCCGTCGATTCATGCGTCTCTCCAGACAATCGTGGACCGCTTCCGGTCGGCGCGCGATCTACAGAAGTGGATCGACCTCGACATCGAGTTTCACCGCTCGCTGCTCGCCGCCAGCGGGCTGTCGCCGCTCGTGGCCTTCGGCGATCTGCTGCAAGTCTTCTTCCAGCGGTTCCGCGACAGCATCAAGAAGGCCGAGTGGAAGCGGGGGATCGAGAGCCACCAGCGGATTATCGACCTGCTTCGCGACCAGAATATTGACGGGGCCGCCGCGGAGCTGCAGACGCACATCGAAAGTCACAAACAACGGCTGGGGGCCGTGACATGAAACCGGCACTGTCGAGATTTGATGATGGGTTAACGATTCATTCCTCTGTCCCGGAGGGACTGCAGCCATTAGCCGGGGGTTGAGCGAAGCGATACCCTCGGAATCAGGCGGGAACCGATCGTCGACCCTGAAAGGGTCGTAGCACCGCGGCGTGCTGCGACCCTTCAGGGTCGGTCTCGACGTTCTATACAAACCGGGGGTATCGCTTCGCTCAACCCCCGGCTAATGGCTGTGAACCCTACGGGTTCGCTGTGACCAATCACCAACGACTGTACTCACATGAAATCATTGACCGAGATCGGGCGGACTGCGGCCATCGTCTGGCTGTGCCTGTTGGCGGCCACCGTGCGCGCCGAGGAAAGGCACGATTTCCGCGAACTTCAGTCGCGGTACGACGCCGACGTTCGGCCGCTCGTGCTGCGGTACTGCGAGGAGTGTCACGGCAGCGACCTGACCGAGGCGGACGTCGATCTCGCCGCGGTGAAGTCGTTCGCCGAGGTTCGCAAGCACCCGCGCGTCTGGCAGCAGGTGCGCGAGATGCTCGACAGCGGCCAGATGCCTCCCAAGGACGCGAAGCAGCCCCGCGAGGACGAACTCGTCACGTTGCAAATCTGGGTCGCGGATTATCTCACCGCCGAAGCCGCCGCGCGGGCCGGCGATCCGGGACGGGTCGTGCTGCGGCGGCTGAACAATGCGGAATACACCTACACGCTGCGCGATCTGACGGGCGTGGCGACGCTCGATCCGGCTCGTGAATTTCCGGTCGACGGCGCGGCGGGCGAAGGCTTCACCAACACCGGCAACGCGCTGGTGATGTCGCCCGCCTTGGTGACGAAGTATCTCGATGCCGCCAAAGAGGTCGCCCGTCATGCGGTGTTGCTGCCCGACGGATTCCGGTTCTCGCCGCACACCAGCCCGCGCGACTGGACCGAGGAACGGCTGACCCGCATCCGCGACTTCTACCGCCGGTTCACCGACGCGAGCGGCGGCGACAAGGTGAATCTGCAGGGGATCGTGTTCGACACGAACACCGGCGGCCGGTTGCCGGTGGAGCAGTATTTTGCCGCGACGCTGGCCGAACGGGAGTCGTTGCAATCCGGCCGCAAATCCCTCGCCGCCGTCGCGAAGGAATGCGGTCTGAACGCCAAGTATCTCGGACTGTTGTGGGCGAGCCTGACGAGCCGGGAACCGTCGCTGCTGCTGGATGGCTTGCGAGCGCGCTGGCGGACCGCGAAGCCGGAGGACGCCAATGCGCTGGTCGCCGAGGTGATGACCTGGCAGAAGGGATTGTGGCGCTTCGCGACGGTGGGGCACATCGGCAAGGTCGGCGGCCCGAAATCGTGGTTGGAGCCGGTCAATCCGTTGATCGCCAGGCAGGACGTGCGGTTCAAGATTCCCGCGTCGCCCGACGGTCAGGACGTCACCGTGTCGCTGGTGGTGTCGGATGCCGGGGACGGCAACGCGCACGATTTCGCCGTCTGGCAACAGCCGCGGCTCGTCGCCCCCGGCCGTCCCGATCTGTTGTTGCGCGATGTCCGGGCGGTCACGGCCCATCTGATGGCCCAGCGCACACAGATGTTGGCCCGGACGGCGAACTATCTCCAGGCGGCTGCGGAAGCCGCTGCGGCGCAGGGAACCGTCGATCCGGCTGAGCTGGCTCAACGGCACGGTCTCGATGCCGCCGGGTTGCGGGCCTGGCTCGACTACCTCGGCATCGGCTCGGGTGGCGTCGTGGAGCTGACCGGACACTTCACGACGCAGTTGAAGAACGCCAGCGGGTACGACTTCATCCAGGGCTGGGGGAGCCACGACACGCCGTTGCTGCTGGCGAACTCGTCCGATCAGCACGTGCGCGTCCCCGGCAACATGGGACCGCACAGCGTGGCGGTGCATCCCTCCCCCACTTTGCGGGCCGCGGTCGGTTGGCACAGCCCCGTCGCCGCGACGATGCGGCTCGAAGGAGCAGTCACGCACGCGCATCCCGAATGCGGCAACGGCGTGACGTGGGCGCTCGAACTGCGCCGCGGCGCGACGCGCCGGCGACTGGCCACGGGCATCGCCCACGGCGCCCAGCCGGTGAAATTCGGCCCGCTGGAGAACATCGCCGTGCAGCCGGGCGACCTCGTGTCGCTGCTGATCGGTCCGCGCGACGGCAACCACTCCTGCGATTTGACGACCGTCGAATTGAAACTCATCAGCGGCGGCGACGGTGCGAAAACGTGGAGTCTCAGCGAAGACGTCTCCGGCAACATTCTCGCGGGCAATCCGCACGCCGACCGGTTCGGTCACGACGGGGTCTGGCATTTCTACACCGAGCCGGACAAAGGGGGCGAGACGGCGCCGGTCATTCCCGCCGAGTCGTTGTTGGCAAAATGGCAAGCCGCCACGGACACCCACGACAAGCAAATGCTGGCCGTAGCGGTGCAGGCTTTGCTGACATCGGACACGCCGGCGGCGAAGGACAGCCCGGATGCGGCGTTGCAACGGCAACTGGTGTCGCTCGGCGGGCCGTTGTTCGGCGGAATGCTGCGTACCTTGCCGAAAGAAGCGACGACTTCTGCGGTGAGCGAGGGAATGGACTGGGGGCTCAATCCGGCATTGTTCGGCCAGTATCCCGAGGGGCGCGCACTCGATGCCGCCAGCCTGTGCGTCCGCGCGCCGTCAGTCATCACCATCCGATTGC
This sequence comes from Planctomycetaceae bacterium, assembly GCA_034439795.1. Classification (GTDB taxonomy): domain Bacteria; phylum Planctomycetota; class Planctomycetia; order Planctomycetales; family Planctomycetaceae; genus DSVQ01. Next base: position 27,582 of record JAWXBB010000376.1, read on the forward strand.
CGGCCGATCTGGCGGCCGGTTGCGAGTTGGTCACCACGGGTCAGCTCGATCAGCCGTCCGGCGCCGAGGGAAGCGTGCAATTGGCCGTCGTCGCGGGTCAGCCGGCGCGTGAGACCGGGCTGCATCCCAGCACGGTGACTGTGACAAACGCGGGCGGGCAATGGACCGGAGACAACCGCCGGACGGCGTACGGATCGCCCATTGTGGTGAACGATGGCAGCGCCGCGCGCCAGCGAATCGAAGCGGCGCTCGACGAGTATCGGCAATTGTTCCCCGCGGCGCTCTGCTACACGAAGATCGTGCCCGTCGACGAAGTGGTCACGCTCACGCTGTACTATCGCGAGGACGACCATCTGAAGCGGTTGATACTGGACGACGTCCAGCGGGCCGAACTCGACCGACTGTGGGACGAACTGCATTACATCAGCGGCGACGCCGTGACGCTGGTGGACGCCTTGGCGCAGTTGATCGAATACGCCACGCAGGACGCCGACCCGAAGGTCTTCGAGCCGCTGCGGCAACCGTTCCAGGACCGTGCCGATGCGTACCGGCAATGGTTGATCGACACTGAGCCAAAGCATTGGAAGGCCCTGCTCGACTTCGCCGGACGGGCTTACCGTCGACCGCTGACCGCCGGGGAAACGCAGGAACTCCGCCAGTTGTACGGCGAGCTGCGCCGATTGGAGTTTCCCCACGAGGACGCCTTCCGCCTGACGCTGGCCCGCGTGCTGGTCGCCCCGGCGTTTCTGTATCGGCTCGAACAACCGGGGCCGGGCGAGAAGCAGCAACCGGTGTCGGATTACGAACTGGCTTCGCGGCTCAGCTATTTCCTCTGGTCGTCGCTCCCCGATGACGAACTGCTCCGCGTCGCGGCGTCGGGGGAACTGCATCACGACGACGTGCTGCTCGCCCAACTGCGGCGGATGCTTCGCGATCCCAAGTCGAATCGGCTCGCGAGCGAATTCGCCGGTCAATGGCTGCACATTCACGATTTCGCGCAGCACGACGAAAAGAGCGAACGGCACTTCCCCACGTTCGCGGCGTTGCGCGGCGCGATGGCCGAAGAATCGGTCCGGTTCTTCACCGACCTCTTCCAGAACGACGGCTCGGTGCTGAATATCCTCGATGCCGATTACACGTTTCTCAACGAAGACCTGGCGAAGCACTACGGCATCCCCGGCGTATTGGGACCAGAGTGGCGGCGCGTGGACGGCGTCCGGCAGCATGCGCGCGGTGGCATTCTCACGCAGGCGACGACCTTGGCGACCCAGTCCGGCGCGTCGCGCACCAGCCCGATTCTCCGCGGCAACTGGCTCAGCGAAGTCATTCTCGGCGAGAAGCTGCCCCGCCCGCCGAAGAACGTCCCGCAACTCGCCGAGACCCCGCCGGAGGGGCTGACGGAACGGCAGCTCATCGAGAAGCACAGCAGCGACGCGGCGTGCGCCAAGTGCCATGCCCGGATCGACCCGTTGGGATTCGCGCTGGAGAACTTCGACGCCATCGGTCGCTACCGTGAACAGGACGCCACGGGCCTTCGCATCAATTCCGAGACGCAGTTGCCGGATGGAACCAAGCTGAGCGGACTCGACGGCCTGCGGAACTATCTCGTGACCAAGCGCCGCGACGCCTTCGTCCATCAATTCAACAAGAAACTGCTCGGCTACGCCCTCGGCCGGTCGATGCAACTCTTCGACGAGCCGCTGTTGACTGAGATGCAGACGACGCTGGAGAAGCGGGACGATCGCGTCACTTCGGTCCTCGAAATGATTGTGCTCAGCCGGCAGTTCCGTGAAATTCGTGGGCGCGACATGCCCGATGATGAGTAAAGCAGAGTATCCTGAAGACTTGGCTTCGTAGGGTGCAGTCGAGGCTTTGCGAGGCTCACCCCGAATGACCCACCGGGGTGAGCCTCGCAAAGCCTCGACTGCACCCTACAAATCATCCAGATCCTCAGCCCAGGAGCCGGACATGACCACGCATCGCTTCTCCCGCCGGACGATGTTGCGCGGATTGGGCGTCACGATGGCGCTCCCCTGGATGGAGTCGCTTGCGGTCTGGGGCGATCAAGCCGAGCCGCGGCGGAAGTCCAGCGAGGCGCCGGTGCGGCTGGCCGTGCTGTTCTCCGGCAACGGCTTCCATTCCAAAGAGTGGTGGGCCGAGGGAGCCGGCGCGGAGATGGAGCTCGGCCAGGTGCTGGCACCGCTGCATCCCCATCGCGAGAAAATGCTCTTTATCCGCGGCCTGTACAACGCCGAGGCGATGAAGGGGAACATCCACAGCTCGCAAACCGGCAACCTGCTGTCGGGCGCGCCGCTCGCTTCCGGTGGCGAAATCCGTTCGGGGACCAGCGTCGATCAGTGGCTCGCTCAGACGTACGGCCGTTCGACGAAGGTGCCGAGTCTGGTGCTGGGGTGCGAGAAGTCGAACCCGTCGGTTCACAAGAACTACTCGATGCTCTACAGCTCCCACATCTCGTGGAGCTCGCCGACCACACCGACGCCGCTCGAACTCTATCCCGCATTGGCGTTCGACCGGCTGTTCAAGGATGAGGCGTCGAAGGGGGACAAGAGCGTGCTCGACGCCGTCTTAGCCGACGCCGGCGACCTGCGGCGGCGGATCAGCACCGGCGACCAGCGGAAGCTCGACGAGTACCTCGACTCGGTCCGCGACGTCGAGCAGCGCATCGCCTCCGCCGGGAAACAGGGCGAATTGCAGGGCTGGCGGCCGACGCTCGACCAGCCGAACATCCCCCGCCCGCCGGAGGGGATTCCGCAGAACATCGCCGACCACATGCGGCTGATGTGCGACATTCTGGTGCTCGGCTTCCAGACCGACAGCACGCGGATCACCACGCTGAAGCTCAACAACGATCACTCGTCGCTGCGCTTCCCGCACCTGGGGGTGGATTACATGATCCACCATCTGCTGTCGCACTCCGACACCGCCGACTGGCTGAAGGTAAACCAGTTCTTCGTCGAGCAACTGGCGTACATCGCCGCACGGCTGGACGCGATTCAGGAGGGGGAGCGGACGGCGCTCGACAACTCGATCCTGATGTACTGCTCCAGCATGATGACCGGCAACCACAACAACGATCAGTTGCCGGTCCTGCTGCTCGGCCGCGGCGGCGGGCAGATTCAGTCCGGCCGCGTGCTGAACTTCCGGGAGCAGCCGAACCGCCAGATGTGCCGGCTGTACCTGTCGCTGATGCAGAAGATGGGCGTCCGTCCCACCGCATTCGGCGACGCGACTGAGCCGTTGGCCGAAGTTTGAGAGCCGCTACCGTCGAGCCGCTTCGGCTGGCCGATTGACGCCGTAGTAGTCGAAAAAAACGTTCTCCCGCTCCAGCGTCAACTGGAAGCCGTTGGAGATGCGCGTCATGTAGTGATGTCGGCTGGCGTGGAGCAAAATGATCAGCGCGCGATCCGGTCCGAAGTCGCGCTGCAACTGGGCGATGTCCGCACGGGAGATCTTTCCGGGCGTCAGCGACAACTTCCGTGCGAACGCGAAGGCGTGCTGTTCCGCCGGCGTAAAGCTCGACCAGTCGCTGCCGGCCAGCAGGCGGCTGCGCGCGGCGATGTCGTCGCCGGTCAAGCCGGCGACCTCCCAGTTCATCTCGCAATGGCCCATGCAGTACGGGCACTTCACGGCGCGGGTGGTCACCCAGAACAGGCTCGATCCGAAGATGCGGTCCCATTTCGCGCTGGCTTCAGCGCCCGCCGTGCGCATGAAGACCTCGAACGGAACGGCCAGTTCGGGAGCGTAGCCGAACACGATCCGATACCAGACGATGTCGCTCGGCCGCGGCATCAAGCCGTCCGGCAGGTTGCGGGCCACTTCGTCCCACGCGGGGATGCGCAACCGCGTTGGCTTCTGGCGCTGCTGTTCGAGGCGGTCCTGCAGCATGGGATACGAGAGCGCGGTCCATTCGGCATCGTCGTCCACGAGATCCTGGCCAGTCGGCTCGAGCAGCGAGGACCTCTTCAATTCCGGCGGGGGCGTCGTTTGGTTGACGAAGGCCTCCGCCGCGAAGGTGACGTCGACCGGTGGGAAGGGTCCGCCGGGTTCGAGCGGCGCGCCGAGGGAGAGCAACAGGCGATCCTGGAAATTGGAGTAGGCCATCAGCAGCACCATCGACGCCGCTTGCTTCTCGCCGAAGTGCTGGACCAGTTCGGAAAACTCCGCGTCGGTGACGGAGTCGGAATCGACCGTCATCTTGCGGGCGAACTCGAGGGCGGTCCGTTCGCCGGCCGACCAACCGGGTTGACCGTCCAAGCCCAACGCTCGGAACTTGGCGTCATCGACCATGTCGCGAGGCGCGTCGGCGGCGGCATACGCCTCTGCATAGGCACAATGGTTCGCCCGCGCGGAGACCCACCGCATGGCGGCGCGTAACCGTGGCGGCACGGGACTCTGCGTGCGCTGCGCCCAATCGAGTTGCAACAGTGCCGCCGTGGTGCGCGGCAACTCGCCGGCGAGCATCCGCACCCAAGAGGGCAGAGGCTGTCCCGCACCCTTCGTGGCACGCGGCAGGCGCTCCCAGGCCTCCGCATCGGACAACAGAGGAACCTGGGTGCCTGGTGATTCCGAACTGCCGACCACCGCGCCTGCGACCGGCTCTGACACCGCGGTTGCCATCATCGGGCTCCTTGACACGATGATCCCGATTGGATGAATGGATCGGGACGAAACAACTACTTCTGCTCGCTTGTCGATTTCGCCAGCGACTGATCGAGCAGCGTCATCACCAGCGCCTGCTCCATCTCGCCGGCCTTGAAGCCGAACGGACCGCGGCCTCCCTTGTAGGCCACCTGCCCGGCAGAGTCGATGACGTACAACCGGGCTGGCATGCCGCTGTAGGCGTGCCCCGTCGCGTCGTCGACGTCGTCCACCAGCAACGGAATCGACGGCTTCAAGCGCTCCGTGCATTGCGCGGCCACCGCCCGGCGTTCCGTCAGCGACTTCGGCTGGGCCACCTTCACGCCCACCGTTTCGTTCGATTTCATCGCCCAGCCGTCGGTCGGATGCGCTTCCCGGACGTACACGGCGAGACACGTCGCCTGGTCCCGATAGCGGCGGGCAATTTCGTCCACTTCGGGATACATCGAACGGAACGGGCCGCAGGTGAAGTTGCCGAACACCAGGACGACGGGCCTGGTTCCCGTCACCTGGGAGAGCTGAATGGTTTGTGCGCCATCCTGTGTCTGCAGTTTGAAGTCCGGGGCCGCAGCGCCGATGGCAGGCCCCTCCTGCAACGAGCCGACCTCGCCGGCGAACAGGCCGCGCAGCAGAATCTCCTTGGTCGGCGCGTCGCCGGGCAGGAAGTTGGACGACGTGCCCGCCAGCCAGGCGTCGCGCAGCTCGGCGGACGTGACGACCTCGTGGTTCGCAGAGGCGCGGTCGAAGAACGCCAGCCATTCCTCGCGGGTCAGCTTGCCGTCGCCCGACGGGTCGATCTTGCGGAACAGGCGGTTGACCATGTACGCGTTCTCCACCCACGGGTGGTCGTCGGACCAGTCGAGATCGTCCGGCGAGATGCGGCCGTCGCGATTCCGGTCGAGCCGTTGGAACCACTCGGCCGATCCTGTGAACTGCTCCTGGGTCAGGCCCCCTTTCGACTCCTCCGCACCGCATTGCTGACTGAGCCACTGCCAGTCGTACTGCGACTGACCGGGGCCGAACCAGCCATTGCCGGCGCCCATGCGGGAGCCGCGGGCGATCGACAGGTACATGCGGATGCCTTCGGGGGCAATCTTGCCCTCGTACGCCTTTTCGATGTCCTCCAACGGAACGTTCTGCAACTCCGGCCCCAGCGGGAACGGCGCGTCGTCGGCTGCGGCGGCGCTGCCGGCGATCACCAACACGGCGGCGACGCACAGCGCCAGTTCGCGGGATGAGTGCCACATGTTCTGCTCCTGGGATGTCCGCGCGTGAGAGGAGATGAGTCTTGCGAGCGGCCATTATCAGCGGAGAGGGTCGCGGAAGACAGTCAGCACGGAACTGGTGCCGAAGGCGGCTTTCTCGGGCGGCGATTGACGCCGGGTCATACGCGGGACGATGATGGTCCGCACAACCCCAGAAACTTCCCTCAGTGATCCAGATTCTCGAGCGAGATTTCGCCGCGAGGGGCCTATTCATTCATGGGTACTTCCAGCGACTGGCCGTCGACCCACGAAACGCTGATCGAGCAGTTGCAGGCCGAACCCGGCGGACCGGCCTGGGATCTGTTTGCCGAGGTGTACGTGCCTTTGATTTACCGCTTTTGCCGCCGACGGGGCCTCCAGGACGCCGATGCGCAGGACGTGACCAACAGTGTCTTCATCGCCGTTCGCAAGGGCCTCCCGCGGCTGGCGTACGACCCAGCGGTCGGGAAATTCCGCGGCTGGCTGGGGACGGTGACGCGGAACGAACTGATGCGTGACCAACGCCGATCGAAACGAGCGGGGCAACCGACGGAGTTCGTGGCGGCCGGTTGGGCCGACATGGAGGAGAATGACGCCGGCTGGATTGTGGCGTTCAACTCGCACGTGTGTCAGGCGGCGCTCGAGCGCATCCGTCCGGACTTTGAAGCGCTGACGTGGCGGGCGTTCGAGCAGGTCTGGATGCAGGATCAAACGCCCGCTGACGTGGCGGCGCGATTCGAGAAATCTCGGGCCTGGGTGCATCAGGTGAAGTTCCGCGTGTTGCAGCGGCTGGAGAAAGAAGTGCGATTTCTCGCGGCCGACATCCCCGCCTTTGCCAAGGATTGCGCGGGATGAGCGAGAGCTGCCTATCGCAGGAGCGGCTGCTGTCCCTGCTGGAGGATCAGCTCGCGGAGCCCGAACGCTCCCGGGCGGAGCAGCATCTGAGCGATTGTCACCACTGCCAGTCGGCGGCGGAACTCATCATTGCGGAGATCAGCGTCGACTTGGCGCCCGCCCGGGAAACGATCGACTCAGGCGCCGGCGACGAACAGCACCGGATCGAAACGTTGATTCGGCAAGTCCAGCAGCAGTTGCGCGGTCCGAGTGAAGTGCAACCGGCGGTTCACGGACAGTTCCTCCCCGGCAGCCCGTTTGCCGGGCGCTATCGGATTGTGGCCCTGCTGGGCAAGGGGAGCATGGGCGAGGTCTATCGGGCCGATGACCTCAAGCTCAGCCAGACGATCGCGCTCAAACTGTTGCCGGAGCACTTGCGCGCGAATCCGATGCTGCGGGCCTCGATCGTGAACGAAGTCCGGCTGTCGCGGCGGATCACGCATCCCCACGTGTGCCGGGTCCACGACATCGAAGAGACCGCCGATCATCTGTTCCTGACGATGGAATACATCGACGGCGAGAACCTGGCGACCCTGCTGCGACGCATCGGCCGAATTCCCGACGAAAAAGGCTTGCAGATTGCCCGGGAACTCAGCCTCGGCCTGTCGGCGGCCCACGAGCAGGGGGTCATTCATCGCGACCTCAAGCCCGCGAATGTGATGATCGACCTGCGCGGGCGAGTTCGCATCAACGACTTCGGACTCGCCCAGACCACAGCTGACCGGTTCCAGCCGAGGCTGGGCTTTGCCGGCACCCCCGCTTATGCCGCCCCGGAACAAATGCTTGAGAATGAGGTGTCCGTCCGGAGCGACCTGTTTTCCCTGGGATTGATCCTGTATGAGCTGTTTCTGGGACGGCGCGTCTGCGAGCTGTCAACGCTGGAGTCCATTCGAGCCTGGCATCAAGCGGCAGCGCCGATCGAGTTCCCGGAGCATTTTTGCAGCTTCGATCCAGGCGCGCGGCGGATGATCGAACGGTGTCTGAGTCGTCACCCCGGGGATCGGCCCGCCTCCGCGGACGAAGTCGCGATGGCCTTTTCGGGGGCCGACCCGGTGCAGGTGGCGCTGGCGGCGGGAACGGCCCCCAGTCCTGAAGTGCTCGCCGAGGCCGGCGTGCGCCGGCCGCTCACTCATCGTCAGGTCGGGTGGTGCGTCGTCATCGTGGTCGGCTTGTTGGCGATCATCGGACTGTTGTCGCCCTGGACGATGCCGGCGGGGCTGAGCGCCGATCAGTCCCCCTCCATCCTGTCGAAACAGGCGCGCGACATCCTCCGGGAACTCGGATACGACCCTCCACCGGGGGATCCCCCTCCACGGACGGACCGGGCGTCGGGATTCTCCGTCCATCGCCAGATCCGCGGACCGGTGTATTTCTGGTATCGCCGCTCGCCGCGCCCCCTCGTGCCGCGCTATTTCCTCTCCGACCCGAGCCGACCGATGAATCCGTCGCGGGGGATGGTCCACTGGGACGACCCCCCGCTGGATGTTCCCGGCATGGTGCTGGTGTGGCTGGATGGTCGCGGTGCGTTGCGGGGACTGCGCGCCGTTCCGGTCATGGGATCGAGCGACACGCCCGCGGAGCCCGCGCTGGATCAATGGCAGACGGTTCTCGGTCGGCTGACGCAACTCGATCTCTCGCAGCACCGGCCGCATCGACGGGTTCCCTCGGCCCCGGTCCCGGCCGACGCCGCGATCGAATGGTTGCCCTCGACGGATTCCTCCCGCACAGCCGTTCCCCGGCTCGATGCGGCGTTTCTTCAGGGCCGGTTGGTTTATCTTCGCGTCGATGAAGAGGAACAGGCGTTGGGGCCGGCTTTGGAGTGGAATGAGCTGTCGTTGAATCGCCGGCGGGGAGGCCTCGGCGTGCTCGTCATTTCTGTGGGGCTGATCGTTTGGGGAGGCCTCGCGTGCTGTTCTCAGGCGGCCGCGCGGCGGATGGACTATTCCTCGGTGTTCCGTTTGGGGGTTGCGACCTTCGTATTCTCGATGGCCGCCTGGCTGTTGCGGGCCAAGCACGTTCTGGCGGTCGAGGAGGCCGCCGTCCTGCAATCGGGACTGGCCCACAGTCTTTTGACCACCATCCCGATCTGCCTGTGGTATGCCGCCATCGAGTATTCCCTCCGCAAGCACGCGCCGGACTCCATGATCGGCTGGACGAAACTGCTGCGGGGGGACGTTCGCGACCCGCACGTTGGTCGCGACGTCCTGGCGGGAGTCATCGGGGGCATGGGGATTGCGGCGATCTCGGGACTGACCACGATGGCGGCGTTGCTGTCCCCCGGCTGGCCGCTGGATCGAATGCCGTCGGTTCTGAATGACCTGGTCGGTACGAGGTATCTCGTGGCCGCCATGCTCGATGCGTCCGAACGATCCATCTCGATGGCCCTCGGCAGCGCGTTGCTGTGGCTCATCTGCCGGAAACTTCCGGGACGACTCCCGCCGGTGCTGGTGTTTTTGGGTGTCGTCATCGCGATCCTCGCCCAGATGCGCGGTGGATCTCCGTTGGCCTGGTGTTCCGCGGCGCTGGTCGGAACGCTGGCCACGGCAGTCGTCATGCGGTTCGGCGTGCTGGCCACGGCCGTGATGGTCTTCATTCGTTCGATCCTGCTGCTGCCCATCGCCAGCGACGCCTCGGCGTGGTTTGCGGAGAACAGCTTCCTGGCGCTGCTGGTCGTGGTCTCTCTGGCCTTGTTCGGGCTGCTGACGGCCGGTCCGCCCATCGCCGTTCCCTGGAACCGTGATCGCACGAACGAGTTGCCCCAGACGGTTCCGTAGGTTGAGGACCATTGTCACCAACGACGACGCTGCGGTTTTCGCGACCTACTGACTCTCCAAGCGTTGCGGTAGACTGGGGATTGGTGATCCTCCGCCCCCTGTTGGACCTGCCGCCTGATGGCTGTTTTGAGTCTTCGCGATGTCGCGTTCGGTTTTGGCGGACGGCCGCTGGTTGAGCACGCCGATTTGCAGGTGGAGCGGGGCGAACGCATCGGCCTGGTGGGACGCAATGGCACCGGCAAGTCCACGCTGATGCGGTTGCTCGCCGGCGAACTGGCACCGGAGGCCGGCATTGTCGAACGGACTGCCGGCCTCTGCGTGGCCCGACAAATTCAGGACGTGCCGGATGGTCTCGTGGGCTCGATCTGGGATGAAGTCGCGGCGGACATCGGGGAGATCGGTCCGGCGGTCGCGGCTCATCGCCGGTTGCATGGCGGCGGCGACGTCGCCGCGGCCGACCGTGCGGCGCTCGAGCGGCTGAGTCATTCCGTCGATCCCGAACAGGCGTGGGCCTGGGAGCGGCGTGTGGATCAGGCGCTCGCGCGGATGGATCTCGATCCCGAGGCCGCGTTCGATCGCCTGTCGGCCGGCATGAAGCGGCGCGTGCTGCTGGCGAGGGCATTGGTCGTCGATCCCGATCTGCTGTTGCTCGACGAGCCGACGAATCATCTCGACCTGGACGCCATCGCCTGGCTGGAGGAGTTCCTGCCCCGGTTTGCCGGGACGCTGCTGTTCGTGACGCACGACCGCATGTTCCTCGCCAAACTGGCGACGCGGATTGTCGAGATCGACCGCGGCCGGCTGTTCGACTGGACCTGCGACTATCCGACGTTTCTGGAGCGCAAGGAGGCCGCGCTCGCCGCCGAGGATCGCCAGCAGGCGCTGTTCGATAAAAAGCTGGCCCAGGAAGAGGCGTGGTTGCGGCAGGGCGTGAAAGCCCGCCGCACGCGGAACGAGGGCCGGGTCCGCGCGCTCGAACAACTCCGCCGGGAACGCCAGGCACGCCGCGAGAAGGTCGGCACCCTCCAGGTGGAACTCCACCAGGACGCAGAACGCTCGGGCCAGCTCGTCCTGCAGACGCAGCATCTGAGTTACGTCACGCCCGAACGGACGATCGTCCGCGACCTCTCCACCACCGTCATGCGCGGCGACAAAGTGGGCGTCATCGGTCCCAACGGC
>JAWXBB010000377.1:0-9337 GCA_034439795.1 Planctomycetaceae bacterium
ACGTGAAGCTCGACGGCAACCTCGGCTGTCTCGTCAACGGCGCCGGCCTCGCGATGAGCACGATGGACCTCATCAAGCTGCACGGCGGCGAGCCGGCGAACTTCCTCGACGTCGGCGGCGGCGCGAACGTCGATCAGGTGACGGAAGCATTCCGCATCATCCTCGCCGACCCGAACGTGAAGGGCGTCCTGGTCAACATCTTCGGCGGCATCATGAAGTGCGACACGATCGTGACCGCGCTGTTGGGCGCGTACGACAACATCGGCATCAAGGTGCCGCTGGTCGTCCGGCTGGAGGGGACCAACGTTGTCATCGCCCGCAAGATGCTGGCGGAGAGCGGGAAGAAGATCGTCATCGGCGCAGACCTGACCGATGCGGCGAAGAAGGCGGTGGCGGCGATCTGAGCGTGAACCTCGAACGGGATCCACCGACAAAACTTCGATTCGATCTCGAGCACTGGAAAATCGCAGCGGCAGTTTCGAGACCTGGTGAAGGCGAATAATAACCATGACGACCATCTCGATTGAGATTGAAGAGCCGATCCTGCGTCGCCTGGAAGAGCAGGCGCGGCAGGAAGGGCGATCCACGTCGGAAGTGATTCGCGAGGTGCTGCTCACTCATTCGGAAGAGCGTCCTCTGGCGAAGGGCCAGGAGCACTTTCTCGACATCCCCCCGCTGAAACTCGGCAGAATGCTGTTGCCTCTCGGATCGCGCCACGAATGGTACGATGAGATGCTGGATCGCACTGACGAAGTCTTGAGGGAGACGAACGATGACAACAATCACAATTGAGCTCGAAGACCCGCTGATGAACAGCCTCGAACGCCTGGCGCGAGAGCAACAGCGAACGCCGGCGGAGTTGCTGCACGATTTGGCAGCGGACTACGAAAAATCTCATCGAACGCAACCACGCAAGACTCACAGCGTTCTGGATATTCGACCGCGTTCGGTGGGATGCGTTCTGAAACCGCTCAAACCAGACGACTTGTTGGAAGAAATGCTGGATGGTCGACACTTTGTCTGACCGCAGGAGCCTCCAAAATGGCCACGATCACCATCGAAATCGACGAACCCGTCTTCCGTGGACTGGAAGAAACCGCACGGGAGCAGAATCGAACAGCATCCGAGCTGTTACGCGACCTTGCCGTGGCGTACGAGCAGTCGCATCGCGCCCCACGCAAGAAAGGACGCAGCATTCGCGACATTCCGCGGCTCTCACTCGGTGGAATGCTGAACCCGGTCGGCACGATCGACGAAATCTTCGAGGAAATGGTGGACCTGCGGAATGAGTGAAATCGTAGGCGTCGATACCAACTGGCTTATTGCGCTCGCCACTGACGACCATCCCGATCACCAAGAGTCGGAGCGGTTATGGAATGGGTATATTGATGCCGGCGATCATATGGGCCTCACGCCGCTGGTGGTGGCTGAGTTTGTGCATGTGGTGACAGATGCTCGGCGATTCCGAGCACCATGCTCAATGAGCCAGGCGCTCGACCTGGCTGAAGAGTGGTGGCTGTCCGCCGACGTGGAGCGCATTTTCCCAACGCAGGCCAGCGTCACGCTGGCTCTGCAATGGATGCGACAATTCCAACTTGGCCGTAAGCGGGTTCTCGACACTCAGCTTGCCGCCACCTTGCACCTTCAGGGAATTCGTCGCATTCTGACCGCGAATCCATCCGATTACAAAGTCTTCGGTGTCTTCGAATTCCTCAGCCCCGATTCCACCGCGGAAACGAAAGAGTAATCTCGCACCATGTCCATCCTCGTCGACCGCCACACCAAAATTATCTGCCAGGGCATCACCGGCAAAGCCGGGCTGTTTCACAGCCAGCAGTGCCGGGCCTATGCTCAGGAACACCGCCCCGGCGAGGACGTGTTCGTCGGCGGCTGCACGCCCGGCAAGGGGGGGACGACCGTCGACAACTTCCCGGTGTTCGACACCGTCGAAGAGGCGCGGCGGAAGACCGGGGCGAACTGCTCGCTGATCTTCGTGCCGCCGCCGTTTGCGGGGGATGCGATTCTCGAAGCGGCCGACGCGGGCATCGAGCTGATCGTCGCCATCACCGAGGGCGTTCCCGTCATCGACATGGCCCGTGCGAAGAAGCAGCTCGACGCCAACTATCCGAACAGCCGGCTCGTCGGTCCCAACTGCCCCGGCGTGATCACGCCCGGCGTCGCCAAAATCGGCATCATGCCCGGCTACATTCACAAGCCCGGCAACGTCGGCCTCATCTCGAAGAGCGGCACGCTGACCTATGAGGCTGCCTGGCAGCTCGGCAACGTCGGCCTCGGTCAGTCCACCGCCATCGGCATCGGCGGCGATCCGATCATCGGCACGATCTACACCGATCTGCTGGAGATGTTCCAGAACGACCCGGCCACCGAGGCGATCCTGATGATCGGCGAGATCGGCGGCAACGCGGAGATCAAGGCCGCCGAGTACATCCGCGACCACGTCACCAAGCCGGTCGCTGCGTTCATCGCCGGGAAGACGGCACCCCCCGGCAAGCGGATGGGGCATGCCGGGGCGATCATCTCCGGCGGGAAGGGGACCGCGGCCGAGAAGGTCGCCGCCCTGGAAGCCGCGGGCGTGGTGGTTGCGGAAAGCCCGGCGGACATGGGGGCCGCGGTCCAGCGCGCGATCCAGCGCCGCCGCTGAGATTGGCGAAAAACTGCTTTCGCAATCGGAGGGGCGTCGGTATGCTGGCCGGCGTCTGACGACGAAGTCGCATCTTCCGCAACCCAGGAGGGGAGCATCATGCCTGCCGCAACAACGCTGGTCGGCCCCGGGGAAACCGCACGTCCCGTCCCGAATCTCGACGCGCCGCATTCTCTGGAGCGGGAGGTGCATCGCCGGTTGCAGGCGCAGCCCGGCCTGGAGATCAAATCGCTGGTGGTCCGCCGCACCCCCAACGGGGTCTGTCTCGAAGGCCGCATCGAAATGCCGGACGGCAACGTCGATCTGCGCCAGTTGATGATCGGCGTGCCCGGCCTCAACGAGCTGATCAACCACCTCGTCGTCTGCAGTCCGGGACCGGGCCACGAAGTCGCGCCGCCACGCCGTGGATGAGGGCGTCGGCAATCTTTCCGACAGGCTAAGATTTCATCCACAGATTTCACCGATTCCGCAGATTAAGTCAGACAGAGGGCAGCGATTAAAGGTCAAGCCCCGGCAGAGCCCCATGTCTTGAATCTGTGGAATCGGCGAAATCTGTGGATCAACGCCTTTGGCCTTCAATGGATTTCGCAACCGGTGTCTGCAACGCCTGCCGGATGGCGGACAGTTTGCGGATGATTCCCGCGGCGACGCGGCGATCCAGCCGTTCGACCTCGGCGAACCGGTGGGCCGACTGGATGTCCGCCTGCAACGACGCCACCGGGCGGCTGAGCCGTTCCGCGGCGAGCGTCAACCGGGCGGACGCCGTCGACAGGTGCGCCGACTCGCGCAGCTCCGACCGCAGCAACGACAGCACAGCCCGGACGGACCCGCTGCCGTCACGGGCCCGCCAGTAGGCGGAGCCGACGGCGTCGGTATGATCGACGATGTTATGTCGGGCCGTCACCGACTGCCGGATCAGCGGTCCGAAGCGACGGCCGTTCCACCACGCATAGCCGATGAGAATCAGCAACAGCTGCAACGTCAGCGGTCGCAGTTCGCGGTCGAACAGCAGCCCGACGGCCTTCGGCGTCCCCGTCGTGTTGAGCGATTCGTCGAACGTCACCCCCCCGACGTCCCCCGCCGCTTCGAGCAGCCGATAGGCCAGCACGGAGTTGTCGCCGTAGGTCAGCAACTGATTGGAGAAAACCAGCGCGCTGGCGGAGATGACGTACCGGCCGAGGCCAAGTTCCCCCGCCACCGCCTGCGTGGCGCCGTCGTACTTGACCAGCACGGTCTGGCTCGGTGCGACCAGCCGACCGTCGGTCCACCAGGCGATGGTGCTGGTCGCGACCAGTTTGGTCTCCGGCGGCAGTGAATCGTCCGGCGGTCCGCTCGACTCGCGCGGCACGTACCGGATGCCGAGCCTGGGGATCGCCTCCTCCGAATCGCCGCGACAGGCGAAGACGAGCTGTCCTCCCTGATCGACCCAGTCGAGAATCGCATCCCATTCCGCGGCGGTCGGCCAGCGTTCGGGACCGAGGATGCACAGCGTCGGCTCGATCATGCCGGCGGAAAACGCACGCGACAACGGTTGCGTGTTGCGGTCGGTCCACTCGGCGTACTCGGAGACCAAGCGGAAGAACGCCTTCTGGCCCTCCGCTGTGGGGCTGTAGGTGTCGTGCAGCACGCCGGTGCCGGTGTCGGGAAACGCGACGTGCAACGCCAGCACGACGGCCGCCAACAGAGGCCAGATCCACCAGACCGCCGGTCGCCAGCGTGCCGTCATGCCGATTGTGTCCCGTGCTGATTCATTCATGCCATTGTTAGCCGCAACCCGGAGGCTTTGCGGAGGGGAGCGCTGGGGTGGAGCTCGCATCGCGTGTCGTGCGCTCCACACCGCGCTCCCCTGCGCAAAGCCTCCGGGTCGCGGCTAACGGGATTATCCAGTGGACGTCTCAACTCTCACAAATGCGTGCCGATAGCCGGCGAGCGCGGTCGCGAACACCGTCTCCGTCGCCGACCGCCGGCCGAACTCGACCGGTTCGTAGCTGTCGATGACCGACCGCAGCCCCGTCAGTTGCTCGGGCCGCGAGCGGACGGACCGCACGTAGTCGTTGAGCGTCAAGCCGCGGCGGTAGCGAATCCACTGCCGGCGCTCGATGACGCTCATCGCCCCCAGCACCAGTTGGCCGAGCGCGGGGCGATGCTCCCCGCGCTCCGCCAGCCGCAGGGCTTCGCGCAGAAAGACGTCGGCCTCGGTCTCGCCGGGGGAACGATCGTGCGCCAGCGGCGTCGCGACGGACATCGTCGCTCCGCCGGTCGATGGACGCGACCGCCACTGCTCCGACAACGCCCGCGCCACCAGCACGAGGATCAGCACGCAGACTGCCACCAGCGCCGCATACGCACCGACGTGCAGCAACTGACCGAGCAGCGAGCCGAACCCCGACAGCCAGCCGAGGTTCCAGTTCCACTCCGGCCCTTTCGGCGGCGGCGTGCGAACCTTCGGCGCGAACCGCACCGGCCGCGTCACGCCGTCGTGACCGCGCTGCGACGGGGGTGATTTGTCCGCCGCGGGACGCTGCGGCCGAGTCACTTCCTGCGACTTTTGGCCTTCAGTTTCGGGTTTGGACCCGGCATCCGGACGCGATTCGCCGGTGCTCGGGTCGGTGCGGGTTCCCGATCCGTCCGCCGGCTGGCCGTCCGATCCCGAAGACGTCGCCGAGCCGTCCGCTTTCTTGTCCGATGTCTTCCCTTTCGGCCGCAGGCGATCCCACCAGTTCGAGGAGGGTTGCGGCTTCGCGTTCCCCTCGTCGGACGATGTCGCGGACTTCTCCGATGACGATGAGGACTGCGGTGCGGGCGACGCTTCGGTGGCTTGGGGAAACCGCTCAAGCCCCCGAAATGCCGGATCGGCGTGAATGCGCTCGGCGCTTTCGCGCAGGTCGCGATCGGGAACGTCGGTTTCGGCAGACCACGCCGTGAGACTGCACAGCGCAATGGAGAGGGCTGTCATCAACCCGGCGCCGAAATGGAGCGGCCTCTTGCTTGGTCCCCTCGCCCCCGCTTCGGGGGAGAGGGTTAGGGTGAGGGGGCGGAGCGCTTCGCAGCGCGATGACCGCCAGCCACACCAGCCCGAAGCGTGAGCGAGAGGGAGCGCTCGCCCTCGCTCACGCTTCGGGTTGGTGTTGGACACGGCAGGGAGCATTCGCCCCCTCACCCCGACCCTCTCCCCCGAAGACGGGGGCGAGGGGGCCGGAGAAGAGGCTTCGATGGCTCCCGGGGTTTGACGTCGAAACCTCATGTCGTCGCCTCCCAGCGCTGGGCTTCATCGGCCAACGCAACCTCCAGATCCCAGCAGTCGCGACGGATGCGCAGATCGACGTACGACAGAAACCACGCCAGCCGGCAGAGGCCGTAGGCGGCGAGGGCCGTGCCCGTCAGCGCAGTCAGAATCACCGGATCGTGAAACAGCGCGTCGAACAGGCCGACGAAGAACGTGTCGGGATCGAAGCCTCCCCAGGGATTGCGGGTCGCGTCGGCGATGCGGCCCAGAATCAGCGAGAACTCGAACAGCAGCATCGACGCGGCATCGACGGTGATCGCCAACACGAACCACAGCACGAGACCGAACGCCGCCAGCAACGCGGCCCGACTGACGAGGTCGGAGTATTCCTGCCGGACGACGTCGCGCATCTTGTGATCGTGCCGGCGCTGGCGGAACCGCTTGAGCACCCGGCTCTCCGCCAGAAACGACGTCGACACGATCAGCATCAACCCCGGCAGAAACCCCATCAGCAGCAGCGGCCATTGCACGACCCGCAACGCGATTCTTGCCAACAGCACCGGCCATGCGGACCAGAGGGACTGCAACGTCTGCCGCTTGATGTCGCCCGGCTCGGCGAACGCCACCGCGGAGGCATACGCCACGAGGCACAATCCCAGCGGCGCTGAGGCCAGCCCGACGGCGATCCACGCAGCGAACCAGCCATATTCGGACGACCGGGCGGCGATCCACACCGCCCCCATCGCCGGGAGCGACCACGTCGCCCAGATCAACAGGCACGCGCCGAGCCGGCGGCCCGAGAGCACCAGGGCCAGATCGATGCACGCGCCGATGGGGCGCGGGGCGAGCGAGATGCCGGCGTCGCGGAACTTCATCGCCGGCCTCCCGAAAGCAGCAGGTACAGCGCGACGAGACACCACAACAATCCGCCGACGGCGTATTTCACCATCGCGGGAATCGGCGCTGGCGACCAGAACGCTTCGATGAGCGCCGCGATGACCAGCATCACCGCCGCACCGCCCGCCAACTGCACGGCTTCCAGGCCGCGGACCCGCAGGGCTTCCAGACGGGTCCGGTTACCGGGATGCAACGCCGCGTCGCCGAGCATCAATCCGGCACCTCCGGCGACGGCGATTGCGGTCAGCTCGAAAGAACCGTGCGACACGACGAAGCTCAGGAACTTTTCGCTGTGGCCCAGTGACAGCACGTAGCCCGCGATGCCGCCGATCACAATGCCGTTGAACAGCAGTGTGTAAATCGTGCCGATGCCGAGCAGCAGCCCACGCGCGAAACATTGCAGCGCGATGCCCACGTTGTGCTGGACGTAGAATCCGGCCATCGCGGCCCGTTGTTCCTCGAAACCGGTCTCCACGGAATCGGACGACCCGGCGTCGGCTGCGTCTTCGGAGGTTTTTTCATCGCTGGCGTACATCTGATCGAACTGGTCGAGCTGCTCCGCGGGCACGATCCGCAATGCGACCGTCGAATCGTTCTGCACGACCGCCCACGTGATGCCGAGCGGACCGAAGAACAACAATGCGGCAACGATGAAGTAACCCGAATTAGCCCGGAACAGCCGCGGGAACCCCGTCGTCAGAAACAGCACGAACTGCGACCACCCCCCCGGCGCGGCCCGGTACAGCACGTTGTGACCCCGCGCGACGAGGTCGTTCAGATACGTCACCAGCCCCTGACCCCAGTCGCGCGACTGGATGACGGCGAGATCGTTCGACAGCTCGCGGAACAGCCGCGAAAACTCGGCGATCTCCGCCGACGACGCCTGCCGCCAGGCGGTCGATTGCTGCGTCAGCAGTTGCTCGAACCGGCTCCAGGCCACGCGCCGCTGCTGCAGGAACCGCTGCTTGGTCATCCGGCGGCCTCCACAGTGGCGCGACGGGCGGAACGAACCTGTGGCACTGTCTCGGTCTCTTCCGGAATCGCGTACGTCTTGTAGACCCGGCCGAGGAACGCCATCGGATAGTTCCGCACCTGGTCCCAATCCCCCTGGTAGTTCCACTGCGTCGCCAACGCAACGGCCAGACCCGAAGCCAGGTCGTGACCGCGCTCGTACGTCAGCACGCTGCGACGACTGAGGAACTCGTCGATGAGCGCCAGCGTCTCCGATCGCGGCGGCGTGCGCGGGCGGTGCTCCACGGGCAGCCGGGAAATGTGATCGTAGATCACCGGATTGCGCGGCAGCGTCGTGCGACGGTCGTGGACCACCACCGTCCGCGCGGCGAGATCCCCCAGCCGCTGCAGCCGCGGCGTCAACGTCATGCAGATCAGCCCTGGTCCGTAGATCGGCAGCAAGACCATGAACCCGGCGTCTTCGCCGTACATCATCGCCAGCGGCAGCATGTCGGCGATCCGCAGCAGATTTCGGAGGGCCGCCCCCCACCACGACAGCGGCTGGCCGTTCTCGTGAATCACGCGCAGCCCGCAGGCCCACTTGCCGGGGGTGCGGCCCTGCCAGAAATACTCGAAGCCGATGCCGTACCCCCACTCCAGCAGGAACAGCAGCAGGAGCAGCGTGCCGATGGCCAGCCCCGGCAGAAACACGGAGAACATCGCCGCGGCGATGGCGGCCGCGAGAAACGTCAGCATGCGAAGGACGAAGTCGATGAGATACGCGACGGACCGCCAGCCGGGCCCGGCGAGCTCGTGGGTGAGCACGACGTTCTCCGGCGTTTCCAGCGACAGATCGAGACTCAACAACCCGGCGGACATCGTCGGCAATGGCTCCTCACAGTGTCGTCAGCACACTACCATTTCCCGTGACCCGCGGTCGAGCGGAGGCGCTTGGTTCAACCTTCGGAGAGGGAATACAGGAATGATTCCCCGGCATTCCGTCCCGGAGGGACTGTAGCCATTAGCCGGGGGTTGAGCGCAGCGACACCCCCGGAATCGGACACGCTACCTCCAACGACCCTGAAGGGGTCGCAGCATGCTGCCGCGCTGCGACCCCTTCAGGGTCGGGACAATGTTGCGCCGGCCACCGGGGGTGTCGCTGCGCTCAACCCCCGGCTAATGGCTTTGAACCCTCCGGGTTCGTGATGAGAAGCGCTAACCGACTGACCAGCGCAATCTCAGGCGTTGCCGACAAAGCCGAAATGATAGAATCATTCTGTCCACATCGTCGCGGTTAAGGATCACCATGCGGATGCAACAGCTACTTTGCGTCGGATTCACCGGTTGGCTGCTGACCGCCTCGGTCGCGATCGCGGCTGAGCCGCGCGAATACACGTCCCGGAATTTTCTGTTGCGGACCGATCTGCCGGCCGACGAGGCCAAAGACCTGATCGCGCGGCTGGAGACGATGCTCGTGCAGGTCGGCCGGTATTGGGGGAAGCCCAACGCCCAGACGATTGAGATGTACGTCGTACAGGACCTCGGCAACTGGCCGCCGGGGTACTTTCCCGACCCCGCTTTCGCCAGCCTGCGTTCGGGCG
>JAWXBB010000378.1:0-9146 GCA_034439795.1 Planctomycetaceae bacterium
CGACGTCCATCAGAACGTGCATCTTCAGGATTGCCGCGGCGCGCGTTCTGTTCGCCGTTGACGTAACGCGGGTTGCGATCGAAGGAATTGAGCCCGACCACCACGCCGACGCAGTTTTCCGTCAGCAGATCGACGTCGAATCCGCTCTCGAAGGCGTTGCCGGTGATGGTCACGCCGCGGCAATCCTGAAGATGCACGTTCTGATGGACGTCGCTGAGGATATTCCCGCTGATGGTGACGTTGCCTTCGCGGACCGTTGGGCTGCTGGCGCCCAGGATGCGAATGTTCGCCGAACCGGGCGAGTTGTGATTGTGCTGCAGCGTGCAGCCGGTGATGGCGATTTCGCCGATGCCGGCCTTATCCCCGCTACAGTCGATGAGCACGTTGGCGGTCGGAGGGGCATCGGGGGCGTGATTGCTTTCGATGTCGCACGAGCCGATGTGAATGTTTCGCACGTCGCCCCCCCGACAGACGATTCCGCCGCCGGGGTTGTAGCTGATGTGGCAGCCGGTGATGTTGGACTGGTGCAGGTTCACGCGGTCGTAGAACACGCCGGTGCCACGGTCTCGTAGAGATGGCAGTTCGAGAGGATGACGTTCCGGTTGCGGCCGGTGAGGTGAATGCCGTGGAGCGCGCGACGGACGACGACCCGGGAGATGGTCAACTGCATCGTGCCGTCCGCTTCGATTCCGACGGCTTCGGGATGAGCGCCCACGATCTCCAGCCCGTCGATCATCGGCGCTCGTTCGTCGCGCCACACGCTCTCCCGAAACCGGGACGGGGCCGCCGAGCCTTCGTGCGTGCCGACGAACCGGAATGCGGGTCCCGGTCCCGTCATGATGACGGTCGCCGCGCCGTCGCCGGTTAAGGCGACCGGTCCCGTCTTGTCGAGATTGACGGTCACCGTTTTGGTCAGCCGGTAGCGGCCCTTTGGAAAGTGCAGGCTGCCTAAGCCGGCATCGAGCGCCTGCTGAATGGCGGCGCTGTTATCGGTGGCGTCGTCGCCGACGAGCGCGATGTCGGCTGACAGCGACGGGCCCGAGGCGGCAAACGACAGCGACAGCCACGCCGCAGCGGCGAACAGTCCGAGGGCCAGGGAACCGGACAGTCCGCGGGACACGATCCGCTGGGTCATGGTCGTTCTCAATGGTGGGGAGGCGGCTCGATCATCGGTCGTCGATGTCGCGAATTGCACCGCGTCGCAGCCTCGGCCGACCAGCGGCCGACCTTCCGGTTACGGCGTCAGCTCGAACGGAAAATCGTTCTTCTCCCCCGGCTTGACGGTGGCCTTCAAGCCGCTCAAATCCCCGCTGCCGAATTTGGGCGGCAACAGCCACTTTTCGTTGGGAGGGGGCGTCAACGCATCGTCCGGAACCACGCCGGTCTCGCTGGAGATCACTTCGATTTTGCGAACCGCGACTTTATAGTCGCCGGCCACGGCACCGTCGTTCGGCTCAAAAGTCCGTAGCCGAAACCGCCCGTCGGCATCGGTGGTGCCCACTGCCGCCGGCGTGTCGCCCACGGGCACGAACAGCACTGTGGCCTCGACCACCGGCTGGCCCTTCATCATCACCGTACCGGTGACGGGAATGCGACCGGGGCGGCCATCCGGGCTTCTCCCGCAGCCGGTTTGCATCAGGGCCATGACCATCATGATCCAACCGGCTGGCATTGCGCACCTGGACATCGTCAAGCCGTCTCCTTCACCGTGAGAACGAACCGGAAGAGCATTCGGATTACGGGCCTGATGCGATCGAATCGATCAGAACTCGCCCAAGACTTCCCCGCCGCCGATGGAACCCAGCGCGCCCCAGACTCCGTACGGACTTTGACCGCCGACGGTCAGGAGGTCGCGCGTCGAAAGCGCTCTCCGGTGTGCTGCAATCGTACGACAGCTTTTACGAGGGCCCCCGCAGTTCGTTCCACCAGCGGGGACGCCTGCTGGCGCTGCAGGGGGCTCTTCGTCACTGGCTGAGCGCGCTGCCCAAGCCCGTGGGCGTGTTCGCCGCCCACGAACTCCGGGCCTGGCAGGTGGTGGAGGCTTGTCGGTCGTCGGGGCTGCGGGTTCCGGACGACGTCGCGGTGATCGGCACCGACAACGACGAGCTGTTGTGCGAGCTGGCGCGACCCTCCCTGTCGAGCGTGCCCATCCCCGCTGAACGCATCGGCTTCGAGGCGGCCGCCCTGCTGTCGAAACTGATGCGGGGCGCGAAACCGCCCCGCCGCCCCAAACTGTTCGCCCCCACGCGGGTGAATGCGCGGCAGTCGTCGGACGTTTTGGCCGGAGCCGATCCCGAGGTGACGGTCGCCGCCCGGTTCATCCGCAATCACGCGCATCAGCCGTTGTCGGTCGACGACGTGCTGCGTCACGTGTCGATCTCGCGGCGCGCGCTGGAGCAGCGGTTCCGCCGCGTTCTCGACCGGGGCATCGGGCAGGAAATCCGCCGGGTGCATCTCGAGCGGGCCAAGGAACTGCTCGCCACCACCCTGCTATCGATGGCCGATGTGGCGGAGCAGGCCGGCTTCTCCAGCATGCACTATCTCTCGCGCGTCTTTCGGCACGACGTCGGCCTCACCCCCAGCGACTTTCGCCGCCAGGCTCAAGCTGCCGTCATCGGATCGGCCGCCCAAATCCAGTAGGGCCGTTCTCACCGGCTCAGTTTTCAGATTCGGTCGCGGGGGAACATCGCAACCGGCCGGTGACGGATGAGGAGTGTGTCATCGCGCGGGCTTCTTCGCGAAGGCTTCGACATCGGCGGCGGCTTTGGTGGGGGTGCCGGGTTTTTCCAGGAAGCCGAGGTCCTTGAACCAGTCGAGATAGCGGTCGGTCCAGGTGCCGAACGGAATGCCGTTGCGGGCGGTCAGTCTGACTGCGATCGTGTGCCATTCGTCGGGCGTGAGTGCTACACTCGTCGCGAATGACTTTTACGAAACCAGACGGGGTGGCGGATGACGGCGATTGAAACGCGGCAATTGACGCGCTACTTTGGCATGGCGTGCGCCGTCGATCACGTGGACCTGCGCGTCGAGCGCGGCACGTTCTACGGATTCCTGGGGCCGAACGGCGCGGGCAAATCGACGACCATCAAGATGCTCACCGGACTGCTCGCTCCGTCGGGGGGCGATGTGTTTGTCCTGGGATTGGACATGCGGCAACCCGCGCAGGCGTTGCAGGCCAAGCAGCGAATCGGGGTTGTTCCCGAAGGATTGTCGCTGTTTGAGAACCTCACGGCCCGCGAATTCCTGACGTTCATCGGGCGGATGCACTCGATGCCGCAGGCGACCATTCGCACGCGCAGCGCCGACTTGCTGGAAACACTGCAACTGGCGGGCGAGGCCAAAAAACTGACGATCGAATACTCGCACGGGATGAAGAAGAAGCTGGCGCTCGCCGCCGCGTTGCTGCCGAATCCCGATCTGCTGTTTCTCGACGAGCCGTTCGAGGGGGTGGATGCGGTCACGTCGCGCGTCATCAAGGATCTGCTGCACAATTTCGTGCAGCGCGGCTCGACGGTGTTTCTGACGTCGCACGTGCTGGACATCGTCGAGCGGCTCTGCACGCACGTGGGCATCATCGTTCAGGGTCAGCTCGTGGAACAAGCGTCGCTCGACGAACTGCGGCAAGGCAGTTCGCTCGAGCAGCGGTTCCTCGAACGGGTGGGCGCCGACACCGCGGCCGCGCAGCCGTTGAACTGGCTGGAGGAAGCCGCTCCGTGAACTGGCAGCATCTGCAGACACTGCTGTGGGTTCGCTGGCGGCTGACGGTCAATCACATCCGTCGGCACGGGGCGACTAACCTCATTATCCTGTCCATAGTCAGCGGGTTGGCGCTGGTCGGGTCCATCACCGGGTTTTTCATCGCGATCATCGCCGGGATGCACTACCTGCCCGGAGCGTCCCCCGTAGTGTTGATGTACCTCTGCGACGGCTGGGTGCTGGCGTTCCTGTTTTTCTGGACGCTCGGCGTCATCACCGACCTGCAGCGGGGCGAGATGCTGTCGCTGGACAAGCTGCTGCATCTGCCAACGACCCTGACGGAAGTCTTCCTGTTCAATTTCCTCAGCTCGCTGGTTTCGCTGAGCACGCTGACGCTGGTCCCGCCGATGCTGGGGCTGTGCATCGCTGCGGCGTGGACCAAGGGGCCGGCGGCCCTCGTCATGTTTCCGCTGCTCGCGGCGTTTGTGCTGATGGTGTCGGCGGTGACGTATCAGTTTCGGGGCTGGCTGGCGACGCTGATGACCAACAAGCGCCGCCAGCGGACGGTGATCGTCATCGTGACGTTCCTCTTTGTGTTCACGATGCAGGCCCCGCAATTGATCAGCTTCGCCGTCCAGAGGCAGGTCCACCGCTCCCGCGATGATGGGCTGTCGGATCGCGAGGAACTCCGTCGCAAGATAAAAGCTCGCGAGATCACGCCGGAGGAGTATGCGAGCGCGGACAAGGTCTTGGACGAGCAGGCAGCGGCTCGGAACCAGGCGGCGCTCGAGCAGGTGAGTCGTGTGGTGGAATGGACGAACCTCGCGCTGCCGATCGGCTGGTTTCCGTATGGCGCGAAAGCCGGGTCGGCGGGGAACCCGTGGCCCGGTTTGGTCGGGATGTTGGGCCTGACGGGCATCGCCGCGTTTTGCCTGCGACGATCGTATGACACGACGTTGCGGTACTTCACCGGCGACTACACCGGTGAAATCCCGCAAGCGAGTGTCATTGCGACCAAGGCCAAAACCGCGAAAGCACCAGGCTCGCAGGTCAATCCCATCGAATGGTCGTTCCCGTTGGTCTCGGAACCCGTCGCCGCGATTGCGTGCGCCACGTTCCGTTCACTCGCGCGCGCGCCGGAAGTGAAGATGGTGCTGATCGGTCCGGTGGTCATGCTGGTCATCTTCGGCGGGATGCTGTTGCCGAACCTGGGACCGCAGGGGATGCCAAGCGTCGTGCGGTCGTTCCTGCCGTTGGGCGTGTTGTTTTTGTCGATTTCCGGGCTGGCTCAACTCTCGCAGAACCTTTTCGCGTTCGACCGTTCGGGGTTTCGCGCGTACGTGCTCAGCGGCGTCCCCCGGCGTCAGATTTTGATCGGCAAGAACCTCGCGTTCGCGCCGTTGATCCTGGCTCCGTCACTCTTGTTGATCGCGGTCGTGCAGTTCCTCGCGCCCGCCCCGGCCACGCACTTTCTGGCGACGCTGCTGGAAATCCCGACGATCTGCCTCCTGCTCTGTCTGCTGGGGAACTTCAGCTCGATCCTGTGTCCCGTCTGCCAGGCAGCCGGTTCGATGAAGCCCGCGAACGCCAGCGGCATCACCATGCTGCTGCAGTTCGCGTTCCTGCTGGCGACGGTCGCGGTGCTCGGCGTCGTGGCAGTGCTGCCCGTCGGACTGGAGTTGCTGCTGCAAGCGTGGGGCTGGTTCCCCAGGATCGTGCCTCTGGCGTTGATCGTCGCCGCGGTGGAACTTGCGGCAGCCGTGCTGATTTATCGAGTCGTCATCCGGCGACAGGGGGAACTGCTCCAGTCCCGCGAATGCCGCATCCTGGAATCCGTGGTTGAGAAGGGGGAATAGACGCATTCCAAATACCGGGAGAGAGCAGGTCTGAGTCTCATTCTACCGGTCGGACGATGCGGAATCTGACTCCTTCTTCCCGATCACCGGGGACAGCGGCTCCCCTTCGGCGACGAACTTCATCGAGATCGAATTCACGCAGTGCCGCGTGTTCTTGGCGGTCAGCCCCTCCCCCTCGAAGACGTGGCCGAGGTGGCCGCCGCAATTTCGGCAGAGGATCTCCGTCCGCGAGCCGTCGAGGTCCGTCCGCTTGCGAACTGCGCGCGGCAGTTCGTCGTCGAAGCTCGGCCAACCGCAGTGGCTGTCGAACTTGTCCGCGGACCGATACAGCGGGGCGTTGCACCGCCGGCAAAGGTACGTCCCCGGCTCCTTCTGGTCGGTGTACTCCCCGACGAACGGCCGCTCGGTCCCGGCGTGCAGGATCACCCGTTCCTCGGCGGCCGTCAGCGGGTTATACGTCACTTCGCTCTCGTCGGCAGCCGACATGCTTTTCTCCTCCGATGATGGTGAGGCCTCGGCAACGGGAATCGGCCCGGACGCCGAACCCGCCGGCGCACTCCCGTTGACGCCGCTGCAACCGATGCCCATCGCGGCCAACGACAGTGCCATCCCTCCCAATTTCCACAGCGACCAGCGCATCACAGACAACTCCCGCCGAAATGTGGTTGAGGACCGATTCGGATCACCGGCATCGTACCGGATTCCGTGCCTTGGATGCCGCCCACACGTCCGCGGTTTCATCACGAATCCGTCAGAGCCGGGCCGTGTCGGCCCGGACGAGCGCTCCCCAACTGCGCGGAATTGTCCATCGGATGCGAAGACCGGGGCGACACGCCCCGGCTCCTGAACCATAAAGTCGCCGAGTTGCTTCGTGACTCGAAAACTTCCGGTCACGGAGAGACCGGTCTACTTTACCTGCGATCCGACCGTCCGAATCGGCCGTAGCTGCGGCGCGGGCATGTCGTGGCCAACAAAAAAGCCCGGATGCGGCGGTTGGTTGTAGGCGACGATTTGCCACGCGATGCCGAGGCGGTATTGCGGGTCGTGCATCAACGTCACGAGCCGGTGTTCGGTGGGGATGGTTGAGATGTAGATCCGCAGTTCGGAGTTGTCCGCGGTGCGGGCGATCAGTTCTTCGCGCCAGTCGCCCAAGATGTCCGCCGACAGGCAGGGGTTCGATTTGGAGCCGTTGTTGGATGCCAGCCCGCGGTCGCGGCCGTTGAACAGCGGCACGGTTTGTCCGCGGGCGTGATCCCACTTCGCGATGCTCACGCCGTCGAGCAGTTCGCGGAGCAGGTCGCCGTCCCACCAGATCGCCATGTTCGTCGAGCGGGGCGCCGGGCCGATCGTTTGCCCCGTCGCCGACCACAATTGATTGGACCCGCCCCACAGCTCGCTGCCGAGATACCGCGGGTCGATGTCGGCGGCCAACCCGCGGCCCACATCGCGGCCGCGGACGCCGACGAACAGGAGGTCGCCGGTGCGGGCGTCGCGGAGTTCCGAGCCGATGAACTCGGGGACTGGCCGTTCGTTTTCGTGAATGCTCCAGATCTCCAGACCGGGCCGGTGGGGATCGAGATCGCCGGCGTGCTGAGCGTCGCCGTGTCCCAGCCGCGTGGAATACAGACCGCTGCCGTCGTCGTCGATGACCATCGCGCCGAAGACGATTTCATCGCGGCCGTCGGCGTCGACATCGACCGCCGAAATGCTATGGTTGCCTTGTCCGCGCCACGGATTGTTCCCCCGCTCGGGACTGACGGCGTCGCTGTCGAACAGCCACCGCGGCACGAGTTTCCGGTCTCGCACATCCCACGCGGCCAGCACGGAGCGGGTGTAGTAGCCGCGGCTCATGACGAAGCTGGGCCGCTCGCCGTCGAGATACGCGACGGTCGCCAGAAAGCGGTCCATGCGGTTGCCGTAGTTGTCCCCCCAGACGGCATTTTGCTCGTCGCGTGACGGGTTGTCGTTGTCCGGTGCGCGTTGCGGCCGATAAGGAACCGAATCCAACGCCGCGCCGGTGCGGCCGTCGAACAGCGTGAGGAACTCCGGGCCGGAGAGAATCTTGCCGACATCGTTGCGGACCCGCGGCCCATTCCGACCACGATTCTGGGGATTGTCCGGTGTCGGCGGGGGATTCGTGTCGGGCGGGGGGAGCACGCGCCAATCCGCTGCGGGGTCGCCGAGGACGCGACCGGTTCCGTCGACTGTACCGTCCGCCGTCTTGCAGACGACCTCGGCGACGCCGTCGAGGTCGAAGTCGTACACCAGAAACTGCGTGTAATGCGCCCCTTCGCGAATGTTCTTCCCCAGATCGATCGCCCACAGTTGCCGGCCATCCAGCGCGTAGGCGTGCAGCCGCGGGGGATCGGTGAGGCCCCCCTGCGAGTTGTCCCGGCCGCGTCCGGCGACATGCACGACGATCTCATACCGCCCGTCGCCGTCCAGATCGCCGACCGACGCATCGTTGGCGTGACAGCCGTCCGGCAGCGACAACGGGATCGTCAGATAATCGCGGACCGGCGGATGGGCGGGCAGCTCCACGACGCGACCGGGCGGTTGCTCCACTCCCTCCACAACGGCCCGCACGAAATAACGGTTTGGCTGCGCGAGATCGGCGTCGCCATCGACGTGCATCGTGACGTGTGCGAGCGGCTGCGCGGTCAGCCGGACTGCGTCGGCCGCGCCCGTTTGTCGATACACGTGAAACGCGACGTCCCGCGGATCGTCCCCCAGCCACCGCCACGAGAGAAACACGCCCCCTTCAGTCCGCGGCACCGCGATCAATCCGCGATCCAGCCGCTCCAGCACCCGCTGACCCTCTGCGGACGCCGTTAAGACCATCAACAACAGCGGCCACGAGACGAACGAGCGCAGGACCATCATCGACTCCCGGTGAATGGCCACAAAGACACCAAGGCTGCCGACGGCATCGTAGCCGAGTGAGTCCGTAACTCGAAGCCTACCTGTGACAACGTGCCCCCGGTTGGTCGAAGCGGCCAACCGGGGGCGTCCGCTAGGCGGTTACTTCTTGGCAGGCTGGATTTCGCAGTCGAGCGTGTCCACCTGCAGATAGGCCCGTGCCGCGTCCGTGCCGTCGCGTTCGGCGAGCAGGAACATCGTCACTTTGTGCGTGTTGCCGGCCGGAACGAGCGTGCTGAACTGAAAGAAGAAATCGTCGTCCACCGGTTGGGGGCGCTTCGTGGCTGCGGACTTGGCGGCCTCTTTGCGCGTGCTTTCGAGGCGTTCCGATAATGCGGCCGGCTTGGCGGTGGCGGCTTTGGTCACGTCGATCACCTGCGTTGTGTCGCCGACATGCACGACCAGCGCCACGCGCGTGCCCTTCTCCGTCGCCACGTAGCCCCGAAGCTGATAGTTGATGCGCACGTCCTGCGTGGCGTCCTGCAGGGGCAGAGACACCGTCGCGGTGCGGGTCTTCACCGGCAGATCCCCGGTGTAGGAATCGAGCACAGTCTGGAGATTGTCGAAGATCACCGTGGCCGCTAGCAGCCCGTTGATGTAGTCCGATTCTTCGCGTCAGCTCGCGAGCGCCAGCTGCGGGAGGGCGGCCGAGGCCCGGAGGGACCGGCCGGTCAG
>JAWXBB010000379.1:0-13578 GCA_034439795.1 Planctomycetaceae bacterium
CGGGATCCGGCGGCGCGGGCGGCCTCCACTCCGGCCACGGCGTCTTCCACGATCAGGCCCGCGGAAGGCTCGATGCCCAGATTCTGAAAAGTCCGGGAGTAAATCTCGGGGTCGGGCTTGGCCAGCCGGACGTCGCTGTCGCTGCCCGCGGGGGGGGCGAGGCGCACGTCGCTGTCGGAATCGGCGGGAGAGCGCGGGCCGGCGACGCCCGTCAGGCGGACGTCGCTGTCGGAATCGCTGAGCTTGACGTCGCTGTCGGACCCTTTGGGCTTGATCAGCTTGACGTCGCTGTCCGACCCCTTCAGCGGCTTCAGGCCCGCCGCGCCCACCAGCCGCACGTCGCTGTCCGACCCCTTACCGGTCTTGATGACCGGCATGTCGTGGCTGCTGCCGGTCAACGAGGTCCGCAAATCGGCGCCGGCCATCAACCGGACATCGCTGTCGGAAGCCGCGTCGCGCGACGTCTTCACGTCCACGTCGAGCGCCGAATCGTCGCTCATCAGCGGCACGTCGGGACTGGAATCGGGCTGCCGGCGGCGCTTGGCCTCTTCCACGTCGTCGGACTTGAATTTCCAGGTGCCCCGGTCGGCGAACCCGCGGAGTTCGCCCCGTTCCCGCAACCGGATCACCTCGTCGCTGCGGACGCCCAGGAACTGTGCGGCCTCTTCGAGGCTGAGATATTTCTTTGCGGCCATAAATCGGCACCTACCTCGACGGGTACGGAGAGACGCCTCTGGTTCGTCATCGGCAACGACAAGTAGCGAACATCGGGCCGACTGCACCGGCCCGGCGTTGCGGGCGAATCCCGCACGCTGCGTCCGGCACGGTTGACAGGATCAGCAACCCATGCTTCGGACGGAACTTAGCACAGAGTCGTTGCCTCCCCAATTCTACGGCCGCCGGAGACCCGGAAACAAGAGGTTGTCGAGGACACGTTTGTGATTCGGGCCGGCAGGATGACAGCGGCAGACTGCACAGAGTTCGTCACGACCGATGGAACCGGTGCGATCCATGCATTCACCGGCGCGAGCTCACGGTCCGGTCATAGGTCGCCATCCGTCAGCCCGGCGTCGCGCATGATTCCGCGCTGAGTGCCGGGCTTAAGATCGTCGTTGGCATGAACTGGCACGACCACCCGCCGTCCGGTGGCGAGGTGGCGGTAAACGTGATGGCTGCCATTGATGCGTGCCAGCGTCCAGCCGTGCTGTTCAAGCACGCGGCACATTCGCTTGCCGGAAACGATCTTCACGGGAGTTCCGCGGCGTCACGGGCGAGCGCGTCGTCGTGTGCAACCGCGAGCCATCCTTCAGCGGCATCGCGAAGATTGGCCCGAACCTCGTCGAGGGTGTCCCCCTGTGTGTGACAGCCGGGGAGGGCTGGAATCGAAGCGGAATAACCGCCGACATCGGGTTCGGGCTGGACGACCGCAGTGACGACCACGGCAACTTCCACGGTGACGG
Organism: Planctomycetaceae bacterium; assembly: GCA_034439795.1. Lineage (GTDB taxonomy): Bacteria > Planctomycetota > Planctomycetia > Planctomycetales > Planctomycetaceae > DSVQ01. Next base: position 1,461 of record JAWXBB010000379.1, read on the forward strand.
GCGAGGCCATTGTGCGGCTCATTGTCGATTTCCTCCATATTATGCAGTATATCGCGAGGCATGGCACGGGGTCGAGCGGGAATCGTGGCGAACGCGGTCGCTGGGGGGATCTCCAAGGGCCTCCGCACCCGCTTTTCCCCCGCAGAATCCTGTCCCACTTCTACAATCGCACGCTCGGCGGCACGGTCGCCTTGACAGAGAATGACCGAATCAGCTATCCCACGTTCCCGAACCGCCCCCCACCCCCACATGGCTGGGACACGCCACCGCTATGACCTCCGGCCCGACCATCGTACTTTTGCCCGGCCTTGATGGCACCGGGCGGATGTTCGGCCCGTTCGTCGAACGCTGTCCCCGCGGCTGGGACACGCAGATCGTCAGTTACCCCCGCGATCCGCACCTGGGCTACGCCGAGTTGCTGCCGATGGTGCTCGACGCCCTGCCGACCGACCGGCCGTACATTCTGCTCGGCGAATCGTTCTCCGGCCCGCTGGTGGTCCAGGCCGCGACGCGCAACCTGCCCGGCCTGTGCGGCGTGATTCTGTGCGCCACCTTCGCCAACAGCCCCACGGTCTGGTATCTGCGGTGGTGGCATTCGCTGTTCTCCCCCGGCCGGGTCGCCTGGATGATGCGCGTCGAAGCGGCCGCCTCCCGGTTGCTCGGCTTCTGCACGCGGGATCTGCACGATCAGGTCCGCGAGACCGAACCCGATGTCTGCTTCAACGTGCTGTCCGCCCGCATCAAAGCGACCATGACCGTCGACGTGACCGAGGAGCTGCAGCGCGTCACCGTGCCGATGATGTACCTCGGCGCGAAATGGGATCTGGTCGTCCCGCAGCGCTGCCGCAAGCTGATTCTGAAGCTCCGTCCCGACATTGCCACCGCCACCATTGCGGCCTCGCACCGCCTGCTGCAGAACTGCCCCGACGAAGCCTGGAACGCCGTCATGCCCTGGATGACGAAGTGCCTGGGCCGCCCGGCGACGCCCATGCGCGAACTCAGCAAGGCCGCGTGACCGCGATGGCTGGAAAGCTGGTTCGCATGGACCCGCTCGTGAAACTCTGCCGGGTGTCCGAACTGTCTCAGACGGACCTGGCGGAACGTCAGGCGCTCGCCACCGCGGTGTATCCTCCCGCCGAGTGGGCGGACTGGCCCGGTTACCAGATCGAATGGTCGGCGACGGACTGGTGCGTTCGCATCTGGGATGCGGACGGGGCCTTGGTCAGTTATCTCGGTGCGCTGACCCGGCAAGCCACTCACGACGGCCGGCCGATCGAAATCGGTGGCGTGGGGGGCGTCAAAACGCATCCGGCGGCCCGTCGTCATGGTTATGCCGCACTCGGGCTGCAACGCGCCGGCGAATTCTTTCGGGAACAGCCCGGCGTCGAGTTCGCGCTGCTCGTCTGCGATCCCAAGCTGATGCCGTACTACGCCCGCCTCGGCTGGCGCGAGTTCACGGGCCGATTGTTGGTCCGACAGCATGGCGAAGTCGCAGAATTCACATTTGGTCGCGCGATGGTTCGCGACGTGCAAGCCACCGCGCCAACCACGGGCACCATCGACCTCTGCGGCCCCCCGTGGTGACAACTCGTTCCCAGGCTCTGCCTGGGAACGAACGCTGGCGAGGCTCTGCCTCGCGGCTTGGGCCTTCCCTCGACACAGAGCGTCGAAGCGGTCGTTCCCAGGCGGGAGCCTGGGAACGAGTTGTTACCGATCGGGCAACGCCGGCGGTGGCGGCAAGGGGCGATAGCGCAGCCGCACCGTTTCACGTTCGAGCTGCAGATCGACCACCGCCCGGTCGGGATCGGCGGCAAGCGTCGCGTAGCCGACCAGCTCCGCGTGCTGCTTGCGGAACACGATGCCGCCGTCGCGCTTGTCGCGCAGTTGCACGACGCCGTCGGATTGCCGGCCCGATTGCAGGTCGGGCGACGGGAGCTTGAACACCTGCATCAAGAGCGGAGCCGCACGGGGCTGGTCCGCCGACCACGGCTCGCGGTCGAGGTGCGTCTGCCACAACAGTCGCGGCTGATCGCGGTCGATCGCGGCGAGCGGGCCGATGATGAACGGCGACCGGAACCCGCTGCGCAACTGCGCCTGCTGCAAGCCGGCCTGTTGCGGCACCCGTTCGGAAAGGGCGACGTACCAGCGCTCGTCGTCGCGCGACACCACCACGCGGTCGATCTCCGCCGGCCCGTTCAACGCAATCGGCTCGCTCTGCGGTTGCCCCGTCAGAGCGGACAGCAACGTCAACATCCCGCCGGCACGAACCACGCCAAGCGTGCGGCCCGACATCGCGAACGCCGTCTCATTCGCCGCGAGATCGCGCGTCCACAACGTGGTGCCGGCCAATCGGTCCTCGCACACGAGCTTCGTCCCGTCGCGATGCCAGAACCAGCGGCCCGATTGCAGGACCACGTCATCGGGCGAGGCGTTCCAGGTCTGTTTGGAGATCGTGCGGCCGTCGCTCGCCTGCAGCCAGACTAGTTCACCGGTTTGCGGCTGCCAGACGAAAATCGCGTCGTCATCGCCGCCGAGCAGGAAGCCCGCGGGCAGATCGTAGCGCTCCCAGCGTTTGCGGCCGGTCAGCGTTTCGATGCAGACCAGCTTCGACTTCTCGGCGTAGCACAGAAAGTTCGCCCGCACCGGCCCGACCTGTCCGACCGTGCGGCTGTAGCGGTCAATGACCCGATACTCATCTTCGCGAATGCCCGTCACCGCCGGGACGACATCCAGCCGCAAGGAATCGGGAGGCGGTGGCGGATCGCCGGCGGTGTTCGCGGTCCAGAGGACCTTGGCCTGCGGTTCGCCCCGATCGTTGAATGGCGCAAGCGCGAACAGCTCGAAGCCGACGCGCAGGATCAGCAGGCCGCCGCGGCCCCAGCCCAGCGTGTGATGTTGCAGATATCGGTAACTCGAATTCGACGCCGGCAACGCGACGGTCCACACGCCCGAGACGCCTCCGCCGCTAAAGCGCACGCTGCGCCCCTGCCGCTCCATCAGCACGTCCATCCGGTCGAACAACGGCGACGTGTCGAGATCCAGCGGCACCGGGAACTGGTAGACGTCTTCGTTGCGTTCGCGCTGCGAGTCCGGCTGCGGGGGGACGGTCGGCCACGGGGCCTCCCAGGGCGTCGTCGGCGAGCGGAGCAGCGACACTTCAGCGACGGCGTGCGAACCGTAATCGCCACGCAACATCGCCCGGCGATAGTCGTCGGCCTCGTGATGGAAGCCGTTCTGCGACAGTTGCCGCAGCAGCTCGTTGAGCGCCGCCGTCTGCACGGCCGGATCGGTTGACCCCGACGCCTCCAGCAACCGCAGCTCGACGGCGAGTAGCGGCAAGCCGAGGAACGCCGGCTCGCCCGACGTGCTCAGTTGCCGGCGCGCGAACTCCAGTCCCGACCACCGTTCGGACAACCGCTGCGTGGCGAAGGGATCGGTCCCGGTCGCGGCCCGGTTCCACGCCGCGGCCAGTTGTTCTTCGACGGTGCGACGCTGTGGCTCGTCCGCCTGGCGGAGCAGCGCGACGAGCGCTCCGGACAAGGCGAGGTCGGGGCGCACGCGGCGGCGCGGATTGGCGAACAGCACTTCGCCGTTGATCGGCGCGTCCGACAACGCCTCCAACAGCAGATCGGCGGCGGCAGCGACGTCACCGGCGTGCGCGGCGGCCGCGCTCAATTGCAGCGCCAAGTCCACGCGTTCCACGGCCGAGAACGAACCGATCTCGCCGATGTCGCGGAACTCGGTCCACCGCGCCGGTTCGCGCAGCAAGATTTCCTGGACCGCGAGCTTCTTCAATGCGCGGGCCGCGGCGGAATGATCGGACTTCAGTCGTTCCCAAGCCACCGACGCCTCGCCCGCTTCGAGCGCCAGCCGTGCGGCGGACAGGATGGTCTCTCCATGCCGGGGTTCATCGCGCAGGGCAGCTTCAGCCACGGGACGGGCGATCACGAGATCGGTCCAGGCGGCGACGGCGGCGGTCGAGACCGAGTACCACTCCCCTTGATGTTGAACCAGATTGCCGACAGAACTGTCAGCCGTTCCCACGCCCGGTTCTTTGACGCCGTCGCTTAGCCGCAAGCGTTGCAGGCTGCCGTTGCCAGTGGGGACGACGACGTGCGACTCCGTCACGACGGCGCGGCCGGCGATTTCGCCGATGGGGGTCCGCCACAGCACGCGGCCCGTGGCCAGATCGTGGGCGCGGATCGCCGTCGGCTCGGCGACGAGGACCGTGTCCCCCGCGACTTCGAGCAGCAACAGGCCGTCTTCCCGCGGCATCGTCCAGCGGACCTGGCCCGTGTCCAGATTCAGGGCGTGCAGCCGATCGGATTCGGGCGACACCAGCACGGCGACGTCGCCGACGTATTTCAACGTCACTTCGCGCCAGGCGTCCCACCACAGGTCGGGGAGGAAGGCGGTGTTCTCATTCCGTTGCCGATACGCTGATTCGCGCAGCGTGACGCCGTAGCGGTACGCCCACCGGGGCGCGTGCGTGAGCGGATCGACGGCGATCAGCACCCCCGCCGCGGTCGGGCAGAGCAGCACGCCGTTCTGCCAGACGACGGGGCACGCAATCCGCTGCCGGGCCGGATCGGACGCCAACGGCCGCGGCAAATCGCCGAGCGTCGTCTTCCACAACAACTCGCCGCGGCGGGCATCGACGGCCAGCAATTGCAATTCGGTCTGCTGTTGGCCGGGGACGAACAGCACGTTGTCGACGACGGTGGGCGGTCCGCAGAAGAACTCGCCACCCAGCGGATACGCCGGTCCTGCGGACGCGCCGCCGATCTTCCACGCGAGTTCGCCGGTGTCGAGCCGAAAGGCCGCCAGGTGATTGAACCGTTCGCCCGAGTTCGCCGGTCCGTCGCTGCTGCGAGACGCCGGCGCGCCGAAGTTCGCCGGACTTCCTTGAGACAACCCAGATTCCTGCACGACGTAGACCCGCTCGCGGTCGGTCGTCGGGCGGTTCATGACCGTATCGGCCAGCAGCCGCCGGCCCATCTGCTCGAGCAGCGTCGTCCGATAGCCCGCGTTGTCGAGAATGCCCGGATTCTTTTCGATCCACGGCCAGTCATCGAACGGTACTTGCCAGACCTGTTCGCCATTCGCGCGATTCAACGCCAGCAGCAACTGATGCGACCGGATCAACACGACGTGGTCCGTGACCACCGGCATCGCCGCCGGCAACAGCCAGACCCCATGATCGCGCAGCTCGCCGAACCATTGATCCAGATGCGGCCCCAGATCGCGCGGCGGACGCAACGGCACAGTCCACCGCGGCGTCAACGCGGGTTGTTGGGCGATGAGAGCCGATTCGCCGTCGCGAGCCGCATCCGGCAGGAACTGCGCAGCGAAGACGGCCCCGATGACCTCCGACCCCGCGATCGGGACGGACGTCGTCTGCAAGAGTTCGCGATGCGTGTTCAGCAGTGTCCGTGCGTCGGCCTCGTGACCGGATCGCCCGGCGGCTTCCATCTGTCCGAGGACTGCGATAGCCCGTTGCGGCCCGTTCGCCAGCGGATGTCGCAAGACGTGCTGCCACGCGGCGGCGGCGAGCGACCATTGGCCCTGGTCGCGATGCCGACCGGCGAGCGTTTGCCAGGCGAGCAGCCCCGCCTGCGTGTCGCCGTAGTCGCGGCAGAAGGCGAGCAGCTCGTCCCCCGCTTGCGTCATCAGAAATCGCTGCCACGCGGGTAGAGCAGCGGGACCGGCCGTCGCCTCGTAGATCGCACGCTGCGCCGGCTTCAACTCGCGCCGCAGTTGCTCCGCCGCCCACGGCCCGGCGACGATCTGGTCGCCGACCACGACAAAACTCTCGGCCGGCAACTGACCGAGCAGCCGCAGCGCCTCGGCAAGATGCCCCTGCTGAAACTGCGTGCGGGCGGCGGCCAACCGTTCGGTGGCCTGCCGGTCCGTCCGCAACCGCAACGACCCCGCGGAGCCTTCCGCCCTCAGCGTCGCCTTCGGCGGTTTCTGCCGAAGATACTGGGGAATCTCGACTTTCGCAGGGGGCGTGGCGGGAATTGTGACTTCGACTTTGACCTGCCCGGCGGCGATCGCGCTAAAACCAAGCAGACTCGCGACCAAGATCGCGCACCCGGCGGCGATTCGACGATTCGCCCGCATCATGCGGCTCCGCTCAGAGCCAGAAATGGTCCCCGGCGGACCAGACGCACAGATCGTGCCAATCCGATTCTGTGGGGAAACCGCAGTTGTTGCAATGCCGAGTTGCGGCGGGAAGCCCAGGGATTGCGATCCCTGGGCGTCTGCGTTAGACAATTCGGCATGACAACCGCCACGACACTCAATGCTCTCACCCCCACGCGCCGGCATCTCATCGCCATCGACTCCGATGGCTGCGCCTTCGATTCGATGGAGATCAAGCACAAGGAGTGCTTCATCCCCGCGTACATCCACCGCTTCGGCTTGCAAGCCGTGTCGAAGTACGCCCGGGAGTGCGGCGAGTTCGTCAACCTGTACTCCAAAGACCGCGGCGTCAACCGCTTCCCGTCGTATCTGAAGGCGCTCGACCTGCTCCGCGACCGCCCCGAAGTGCTGGCCCGCGGCGTCACGGTGCCGCTGTTGCCGGGGCTGCGCGACTGGCTGGCCCGCGAGACGAAGCTGGGGACGAAGACCATCGCCCCGGAAGCCGCCCGGACCGGCGACCCCGATCTGCAGACCGCGGCGGCGTGGTCGCAGGACGTCGACGCCCGCATCGCCGACATGGTCCACGGCGTGCCTCCGTTCCCGTATGTCCGCCAGTCATTGCAGAAGATTGTGTCGGCAGCGGACGTCATCGTCTGTTCGGCGACTCCGATCGCGGCGTTGCAAAAGGAGTGGGAGGAACACGGCCTGTCGCAATATGTGCGAGTGATCTGCGGGCAGGAGGTCGGTTCCAAGAAGGAGATCCTCGCGACGTGCCTCCAGAAGGGTTGGACGCCGGGCCACATCTTGATGATCGGCGACGCCCCCGGCGACCGAACGGCAGCGGAAGCGAACGGCTGCCGGTTCTTCCCGATCAACCCCGGCGCGGAAGAGGCCAGTTGGCGACGCTTCTTTGATGACGCCGCAGATCGTTTCTTCGCGGGGAACTACGCGGGGGCGTACGAACAGTCGTTGACGGCGGAGTTCGACGCCCGCTTGCCGTTGTTGCCGCCGTGGGTGTGACGACGCACCATTGTCCTGGTGGCGCGAACCTCGCAGCGGCGGTACGCTCTTTACTTCGCGGCCGCGGCGGCTTAGCGTGGGGTTGTGGTTCGATTTCTTCGAAGGGATAGCACGTCGATGTCCGAAACCGTGCCGTTGCCGTTGGGATTCTCCGCCGCCGGGGTGAGTTGCGGGGTAAAAGACCCGTCGTCGCCGAAGAAGGACATCGCGCTGTTCGTCTCCGACCGTCCGTGTTCCGCGGCGGGGGTGTTCACGACGAACCTGGTTTGCGGCGCGCCGGTGAAAGTCTCGCGCGAGCGGTTGCCGCGGGCGACGGCCCGCGCTGTCGTCATCAACTCCGGCAACGCCAACGCCTGCACCGGCGAGCAGGGGCTGGCCGACGCATTGACGATGGCCGTCGCGGTCGCGCAACAGATCGGTTGCGACCCGACCGACGTGCTGGTGGCGTCGACGGGGGTCATCGGACGGTTTCTGCCGCTGGACCGGATCAAGCTGGGGATTGATCGCGCGGTGAAGGAGTTGGGGGCTAAGCCGCAAGCGTTGCTCGACGCCGCGACGGCGATGATGACCACCGACACCGTCCCCAAGCTGGCGACGCGGGTGGTGTCGCTGAAGGGGAAATCGGCCCGGATCACCGGCGTCTGCAAGGGGGCGGCGATGATTGCCCCGAACATGGCGACGATGCTGTGCGTCCTCATGACCGATGCCGAGTTGCTTCCCGAAAAGTGTGCTGCCAGCCTGACGGCCGCCGTCACCGATTCGTTCAACTGCATCAGCGTGGATGGTCACGAGAGCACCAGCGACTCGGTGATCCTCCTGGCCAACGGCGCATCGGGCGTCGGTCCCTACGAGGCCGATGAGTGGATCGCGTTCCAGGCCGCGCTGAACGAGGTCGCGCAGGATCTGTCGATGCAGATCATCCGCGATGCCGAGGGGGCGCATCACTTCGTGCAACTGGACGTGACCGGCTGCCGGACGCGCGAGGAGGCGGACCGCATCGCGACGGCGGTGGCAAACAGCGCGCTGGTGAAGACGGCGATCTGCGGGGCCGATCCGAACTGGGGCCGGATTGTCTCCGCCGCCGGTTACGCGGGGGTGCCGCTCGCGGAGACGGACATCTCGCTGGTGATGAACGGTTTCCCGCTGTACACCGCGGGCACGCCCCTGGAGTTCGACGCCGCGGCGGTGTCCAAAAGCCTGCGCGAGAACCGCGACGTGACGATTGAATTGAAACTCACGCACGGCGAAGCCGCGGTCCGGTTCTGGACGAGCGATCTGACGAAGGAATACGTCGAGCTGAACGCGGACTACACGACGTGACCCGTTAGCCGCGACCCGGAGGCTCTGCGCAGGGGAGCGCTGCGTGGAGCGCATGACACGCGATGCGCGCTCCAAACATCGCTCCCCTGCGCAAAGCCTCCGGGTCGCGGCTAACCGATTGCGGGGAAAATCGCACGGAACGCTTGTCTGGCCGTGCAGTCCGTGCGAGGATTCGCGTCGCGACGAATTGCGGCCGGTGGCGGGAGGGAAGTGGACTCCGTTCCGGTCGGCCGCTTCCTTTGTTTTCCGCGATGGCGCACCGCGGATTCGGATGCCGCCGGGGACCATGACCGCATCGCTGATTACCGCGCAGTCGGAGTTCGACGAGCTCTGCGACCACATCCGCACCGCCGGCATCGTGGCGTTCGACACCGAGTTCATCTCCGAATACACGCACCGCCCCGAGCTCTGTCTGGTGCAACTGGCCACGCGCGAACGGTGCGTGCTGGTCGATCCGTTCACCGTCGAGGATCTGTCCGCCTGGTGGGAGCTGATGGCGGACGATCAAACCACGATCGTCGTTCACGGCGGTCGCGAAGAGGTCCGCTACTGCCTGACATTCGCCGACCGGCCGCCGGGGCAGTTGTGGGACGTGCAGGTCGCCGAGGGCTTACGGAGCCGCAGCTTCCCGCTCGGTTACGACGCCCTCGTCAAGCGGGTGCTCAACCGCACGGCTCACGGCCGGGAGACGCGGACCGATTGGCGCAGGCGGCCGCTCACCGACGGGCAGATCGCGTATGCGCTGGACGACGTTCGGCACGTGCTGGAAATCTACGACCGGCAACGGAAGTCGCTGCAATCGCTCAAGCGGATGCACTGGGTCGAAAGCGAATTCGAGCGGATGATCCGCGAAGTCACTGCGGAACGGGGTCCGGATTCGTGGATGCGGTTGCCGGGCTTGCAACGCTTGCCGGCGCGCGATTTGGCGGTGGTCCGGGCGATTCATCGCTGGCGGGAAGACGAGGCGGAGGCGAAGAACCGCCCCGCCCGCAAGATTCTGCGCGACGATCTGGTGATCGAGCTGGCCCGCCGCAAACCGACGACCGAGCACGATCTGCTCGCCTGCCGCGATCTCAACCGCCCGGAATACCGCAAGGCGGCCCCGCAGATGCTGGCGGCGATCACGGAAGCGATGGCGAGCGAGTCGTCGACGTGGCCGCATTTGCCGAAGTCCGACGACGATGACAAATCGCACGACGAGCAGGTGGTCGGACAACTGCTGGGTTTAGCGCTCGCCAACCGGTGTGCGGAACTGAACGTGGCGATGGGCCTCGTCGGCAAAGTCGCCGACCTGCGACACCTCGTCCGCTGGCACGTGTACGGCGACCAGGAAGGGGAACCGCCCCGGCTGACTCAGGGCTGGCGGGCGGAAGTCTGCGGCGACCTGCTGACGGAAGTCCTCGACGGCAAGATCGCGCTCAGGGTCGCGGACCCGCAGTCGGATCACCCGCTGGTGTTCGAACGCCGGGTGTGAAGACGCCCAGGGATGGCGATCCCTGGGCTTCCTGGTCACCGCAGCGAGCCAATGACGTGCAGTTCGTTCTGGATGCGGCCGATGCCGTGCAGGTGGCGGAAGGCCTCCTGGGCGAGTTGCTTCTGGTAGTACGTGGTGACGCGACCGAAGAGGTGCAGGTCGCCGGTGTCGGACAGCCGGGCGGCGACGTGCCGGCCCCACCAGCCGCGGTGCCGGTCGATCACGCGGGTGACGAGGTCGTCGAGGTTGTGCGGCGCGTCGAGAAAGAACTGAGTCGCCATGATCGGCATCCGAGGGGCCGGACGGTGGAGGAAAGAACCGGCGACGGCCTCGCTGCCATCGAGCATCGGTCCTGCTGACAACCTAGTTCCACGTCCAGCGACAAGTCGGGAAAAAGCCCGCTCAGACGGCAGACAACCGCGCGAATGCGCCGAATTTGCCGATGCCCAAGTGAGGCCGTTCCTGCGTGAAACCGCCGCATGTCGGCAATTCCTGCCGTGGTCTTGACCCCAAATCGCTCTTTCACTACAAACCCGCCCGCTCGCTGACGCCGGGGGCCTTTCATCGGTCGAAGCAGCAGTCCCGTCTCCATGCTCCCGTCTCCGTGTTCAACGAACGACCCACGTCTCCCCCCGTAGGAAGAGGCCCATGCTTCGTTTCCTGAATGCCGCCATTGCCTGCATCGCCGGGCTGGCCGCGATGAGTGCCGGTTCCGCCTCGGCACAGTTCTTCAACTCGGGCGCCGGCTGCGGTTGTGCCGCAACCCCGGTCGCGATGGTCTCGGCCCCGATGGTCACCGCCTGTGCGGTCTGCCAGCCGGTGATCCAGACCGTCTGCGCCCCGCCGGTCCAACCGGTGATGCAGACCGTCTACCGGCAGGTGCCCGTGACCGAGTTCCAGCCGGTCAAGCAGACCGTGAAGCGGCAGGTGTTCGAGACCCAACTGGTCAGCCAGGCGGTCACCGAATACCGGCCGATCACCGAGACGAAAGTCGTCGAGGTGCCCACCGTCAGCTATCAGAACGTGACGGAATGCCAGACCTGCATGCGAAACGTCGGCTACTGGCGGACCAAGTACGAGTGCAATCAGAAGATGGCCCCCTGTGCCTACGACGGCCGCACCGGATTCACGGGCTGGATGAACCGCACCCGGTACGAGCTGACGTCGGCGATGCAGCCGGCCTATCGCACCACCCGCGAATACGTGCCACAGACCATCGCCCAGGCGGTTCCCGTCACGCGGCAGGTGGCGATTCAGGGATCGCGGCAGGTGGCGTACAACATCACCAAGATGGAGCCGTACCAGACCACCCGGCAGGTCGCCGTCAGCGTCCCCCGCTGGGAAGACGCTGAAGTCACCGTGATGAAGCCCATCACCGTCGTCAAGACGATGGCCGTCGGCACGCAGATCACGTATGCCCCGATCGGCTCGGTCGGCACCGCGACGGCCATCCGTCCGCAAGCCGATCCAATCAACAGTGTCCGCAGTCCCACGCCGCGGCGCACAGCCGAAGGGGACAAGCTGGATCAGGCCGATCCCACGCGGATCAATCCGAACACGCGGTCGTCACTGGAAGTTCAACCGCAGCCGCGGACCGATCTGCTGCGAACCTCGTTGCCGGCGACCGATTCGTTCGAGCCGATCCGCCCGCGGAACACCGCCGCGTTGGAGCTCGAGGCCGTCCGTCCGTTCGAGGCCGATTTCGTCTCGCTCGGCGAGCCGCAACCGTTGCGGTTCCCGCGCCGCGAAGCCGCCAATACCGCGACGCGGTTCACGGCCGCGAAGCCGTCGTTCACGCCCCCCACCGCCGCCCGTGTGAATCAGTGGGTCGCCCGGACCCCGAGTCCCTCGCAGCCGTCCACCGCGCCTTCGGCGATCTCCGTCGCCGACACGGTCCGGCCGTAAGCGGCGTTCCGTCCCGTCTGTCGAATGATCGTGCGCTCTCCCCCGCGGCCCCGGTTTCACACCGGGGCCCGTTTTTTTGGCGTTGCTCTTCGGTTCGGTCCCCTCTCCCCCGTCTTCGGGGGAGAGGGATAGGGTGAGGGGGCTGAACGCTCCAATCGACATCCGAAGACAAATGCCGTGAAGCGACGCGCTGCGAAGCGATCGCCCCCTCACCCCAACCCTCTCCCCCGAAGACGGGGGCGAGGGGGCCGGAGA
>JAWXBB010000380.1:0-7184 GCA_034439795.1 Planctomycetaceae bacterium
AGTTCGAGCATCCGGCTCTGGAAGCTGGCGGAATCGTTTCCCGACCGGCCGTGCCTGAACCGCGGCTTCGGCGGCTCGCAGTTGCACGATGCGGTCCGCTACGCCGACCGCCTGGTGTTGCCGCACCAGCCGCGGGTGATTGTGCTGTACGCCGGCGACAACGACCTGGCACAGCAGCGCACGCCGGAGCAGGTCCGGGACGACTACCGGGCATTCGTCGCCAAGATCCGGCCGACGCTGCCCGAGGCGAAGCTGGTCTGGATCGCCATCAAGCCCAGCCCCAAACGCTGGGCGCTCAAGGATGCCGCGATCAAGGCCAACGCACTCGTCCGCGAAGCCCAGCAATCCGATCCGCACGCCGTTTACGTCGACGACTGGACCCCCTTGCTCGGCGACAACGGCCGGCCGCGGCCCGAACTGTACGTCAAAGACGAACTGCACCTGTCGCCGGCTGGCTATGAAATCTGGACGCGGCTGGTGCGATCGCATCTGGTCGGCAACCAACGATGATGACGATCCCGTTCGCTCTTGGTGCGGTCGCCCGCTCGTCGTAGAATCAACCGCGGCCCCGTTCTCCCCTTGGAAAGCCAGCCCTGTGCGGATCGCTTATCTGGATTGTTCGACCGGCATCAGCGGCGACATGACCGTCGCCGCGCTCATCGACATCGGCGTCGAGTTCGAGACGCTGGAGCGCGTCGTCGAGTCGCTCAAACTGCCCGGCGTGAAGATTCACCTCGACGAAGTCATGCGCGGCGGCTTCCGGGCCGCGCACTTCCGCGTCGAGCATCCCGAACAGCACGCGCATCGCCACCTGGCGGACATCATCCGCATTCTCGACCGGTCGGACCTGCTGAGCGACAACCAGCGGCGGATCGCCCTCGAAATCTTCACGGCGGTCGCCGCGGCCGAGGCGAAGGTTCACGGGACGACCATCGACAAGATTCACTTTCACGAAGTCGGGGCGATCGACTCCATCGTGGACATCGTCTGCGCCGCGGTCGGGTTCGACATCCTCGCCGCCGACGAAGTCGTGTGCAGCCCGTTGCCCCCCGGTCGCGGAACGGTGAAGATCGCCCACGGCGACTGTCCGGTCCCCACGCCCGGCACGGCGGAACTGCTGGCGGGGATGCCGCTGGTCGACGTGCCGATTGACGGCGAACTGACCACGCCCACCGGGGCGGCAATTGTGCGGGTCATCGCCGACCGCTTCCAGACCGGCTGGCCCGCGATGATGGTGCAGGGGATCGGCTGCGGCGCGGGGACGAAGGATCTCACAGAGCGGGCGAACGTGCTGCGGGTGATCGTCGGGGAATCGACCGCCGAGCCGACGCACGACGAAGTCACGCTGCTGGAGACGAACCTCGACGATACCACGCCGGAGATTCTGGGCTACACGCAGCGCAAGCTGATGACCGCCGGGGCGCTCGACGTCTACACGACGGCGATCCAGATGAAGAAGGACCGGCCGGGCGTGATGCTGTGCGTGATCTGCGAGCCGGACGACGCCGACGAGATGGAGGCGATCATCTTCACGGAGACGCCGACGCTGGGCATCCGCCGGCAACAGCTCCGCCGCACGCTGCGGCAGCGGACGACGTACTCGGTCGATACGGAATGGGGCCCGGTGAAGGGGAAGGTGGGCTGGCGCGACGGCGAACCGGCCGTGTTCAGCCCCGAATACGACGACTGCGTCCGCGTCGCCGAGGCGTACGACGTGCCGTTGCGGGAAGTGTATCTCACCGCCCAGGCGGAGTTCCTGCTGTCGGCGGACACCGATTCGCTGGAGGAATCGGACGAGGGCGAAGTCGACGAGGAAGACCACGAACACGACTGCGCCCGCGATCACGATCATGGTCACGACCATGACCACGATCACCGGCATGACCACGGCCACGATCACGATCATGGGCACGATCATGGGCACGGCTAAAAGTGACCCGGACGCTTGGAGCGTCCGGGTCACTGGCTACGACCACACGCCGTGGCACACAACGATTCATCGACAAGGATGTCGATCATGGACGCGATGCAGTGGGGATTCGCCGGGGCCGCCGCGTTCGGCGTCGGTGCGTGGCTGCTCATGCGCTGGGTGGCGGGGCACTCTTCGTGGTCGCGAAACGGAAGTCAGACAGCGCCGCGCCGCGACCGCTCCCACATCTCCATCACATTACCGCGGGCGATTGTCCCGCTGACGGGCGCCGTCGAAACCATCGAGGACCGCATCGAGCAACAGTTGACGGAGCTCGACCGGCTGATCGTTGAAGCGGACGAAGAAATCGCCCGGCTCGAAGCCACGCTGGCGGCTTCGCGACCGGGGTTATCTTCGGACCGCCCGTTAACGCCCCCGGAACAGCAGCGCTGCTTTGCGATGTGGGAGGCGGGGTTCACCGTCGAAGAGATCGCGGACTGCCTCGTGACCGCGCCGCGATCCGTACAGGCGGCGCTGGATGAGTGGCGCTTGCCCGGTCGGCGCGCCGCATAGGGGACGCCCAGGGATTGCTATCCCTGGGCTTCTTTACGCCCACAGCTCGCGCAGCGGCTCCGCGGGGATGAGCGATTCCGCTTTCGACCCGATCGCGACTTCGTGTTCGCGGCCGTCGATGCCGAACCAGCCCAGCATCGTTGCGGTGATTTCCGCGGGGGCCACCGGCCGGTCGATGGGGGCCGACGCACTGTCGTCGCTGGCGCCGATCACCGCCCCGCCGGTCACGCCGCCGCCGGCGATCAAGGCCGACCAGCAGCCGGTCCAGTGATCGCGGCCGGCGTGATCGTTGAGCCGGGGCGTGCGGCCGAATTCGCCTGTCGCGACGACGAGCGTGTCATCCAGCAACCCGCGGCGCTGCAGATCGTCCAGCAAGGCCGACAATGCCTGATCGAACTGCGGGCAGAGCGTGTCGCGGTAGTCGAACACGGTGCCGGGGGCGCAATTCACGTCGCCGTGGCAATCCCACGTCACCCGGCCGTGCAGCGTGTCGAACAGGTTGACGGTGACGCAGTTCGTCCCCTGTTCCACCAGTTGCCGGGCCTGCAACAGCAACCGCCCGAAGTGCGTCTCGCCATAGCTGCGACGGACGGCGTCGGGTTCGGCACTGGGGCCGGACGCGAGTTCCACCGGATCCCACTCCGTGCCCCAGCCGCCGGCCGACTGGCCGCGGTGATGATGCGTGCCCGTCTCGCAGAGCAATCGCGGCAACACGACGTTCGCCGGCGTCTTGCTCTTCTTCGGGGCCGCTTTGGCGACGATGGCCCCAAAGTGCGGGAACCGGACGCCGGCCTCCATCAACCGGCCGCATTGCAGCAGTTGCTGGCCGGTCTCGTGAATCGGGGCGTAGTCATGGGTCAATGAACGGACGAGGGCGAACCGGTTGGCCCGCTCGGCGAGCTTCGGCAGCGATTCATTCAGCCATAAGCCGGGCACGCTGGTGGCAATGGCCCGCATCGGGCCGCGGATGTGCGACGGTGCCTGCGGCTTCGGATCGAAAGTTTCCAACTGGCTGGGGCCGCCCGCCATCAGGATGAAGATGACGCGACGGCGGTGCAGCAGCGACGCACCGCGGGCGAACGCCGACTGGTCCCCCAGCGACAGTCCGACGACGCCGGCGCGCAGGAACCCGCGGCGGGAGACATCGAGTTCGGTGATGGATGGGGGGGGAGTCATCCCCGGTCCTGTTCGCGGAAACTGCTTGCCCCACGGAACCATAGCACTGTACCACCCCAGCGGCTTCGCGACCAGAAACCGCCGCCTGGCCTGTGATCGAACCAGCCTGTGACACAGCGTCAACCGCCCGGAAGCCTGTCTCGACGCACCGATTCTGCGTATTCTGCGGGTGTCATGGCGAGTTCATCAAGACTCGCGAAACCGCAAGCGACCGCCGAATGACGCTTGCGGTTTCGCGACCAGAAAATGGTCAGAAGCATGATTCTGGATTTGTTCAAGCTCGACGGCCGCGTAGCGCTCGTCACCGGGGCGACTCGCGGACTCGGTCAGGCGATGGCGATCGGCCTGGCGGAAGCCGGGGCGGATATCGCCACCGTCAGCCGCGGCGGGGTGGACGCGGAAACCCGCACCGCGGTCGAAGCTCTCGGCCGGCGATTCTGGTCGCTGCGGGCCGACCTGGGCGATCCCGATAGCCGCCGGGGATTGATCGACCGCATCATCGCCGACACCGGCCGGGTGGACATTCTGGTGAACAACGCCGGCATCGCGCAGCGGCATCCTCCGGATGAGTATCCGCTCGTCGAGTTCAATCTGTTGATGGAAGTCCACCTGACGGCGGCGTTCGATCTGTCGCAGCAGGTCGCCCCGCACATGCTGCGGCGCGGGCGGGGGAAGATCATCAACATCGGCTCGGTGATGACGTACCAGGGGGGCTTCAACATCCCCGCGTACGCTGCCGCCAAGCACGCGCTCGCCGGGCTGACGAAGTCGCTGGCGGTCGCGTGGAGCAGCCGCGGCATCAACGTGAACTGCATCGCCCCCGGCTACTTCGAGACCATGCTCGCCGGCGGGTTGCAGGACGACCCGGTCCGCGGCCCGCAGATCATGGACCGCATCCCCGCCGGCCGGTGGGGCCAGCCGGAGGAACTCGCGGGCACGGTGGTGTTCCTCGCCTCCGACGCCGCGAATTACCTGCACGGCAGCGTGATCGTGGTGGACGGCGGGTGGCTGTCGCGGTGATTGGTTCTCATTCCCAGCCGAGAGCGCCAGCGAACGGCGACCGGGAGTATCACCCTTTTCCCACGGCGTTCCCCTGGGCCGATTTGTTCCAGTGCGTAGGGTGGGCCGAGTCTTCGAGTCCCACCACTGCCGGTGAGCAATCGTGGTGGGACTCGAAGACTCGGCCCACCCTACAAATTTCCACAATCTGCCATGCGACTCACCGCCGTCATCCCCACCCTCAACGAAGCCCCGCACATCGCTGGCGCGATTGCTTCCGCGCGGACGGCAGAGTTCGACGAAATCATCGTCGTCGACGGCGGCAGCACCGATGACACCGTCGCACGCGCCTCTGCGGCCGACATCGTCCTCAGCAGCCCGCCGAGTCGGGCCACGCAGCAGAATCTGGGGGCCGCCGCGGCGACGGGGGACGTGTTGTGCTTTCTGCACGCCGATTGCCGGCCGCATCCCGACAGCGGCCGGGCCATCCGTGCGGCTTTGGCTGATGAAACTATCATCGGCGGTTGCTTCGCGCAGCACATCGACGCCTTGGGGTGGCGATATCGACTGCTCGAATGGGGCAATCGGCAACGAGTGCTGTGGCGACAGATGGCGTACGGCGATCAGGGGATTTTTCTGTGTCGCGACGCGTTCGACACCGTCGGCCGGTTTCCCGACTGGCCACTCATGGAAGACGTGGAACTGATGCGGCGACTGCGCGGACGCGGCCGATTCGTCGTGCTGCCGACGCCGCTGACGGTCTCCGCCCGGCGGTGGCAGAAGCGGGGCGTCGTCCGGCAGACGCTGCTCAACTGGTCGCTGTTGTGGCGGTTTTATCGCGGGGCATCGCCGGAGGAACTCGCGAGGCATTACCGGGCCGTGCGGTAAGTCAAGATTGTAGGGTGGGACGAGTCTTCGAGTCCCACCACCAACAAAGTTCAGTGACCGAGGTTCCAAGAAGGCGCTCTTCTCTTGGTTATTAACCATTGAACCTTGATCACTTCGTCGTGGTGGGACTCGAAGACTCGGCCCACCCTACAAGTTGCCGTCTCGTCACGATAGAATCCACACCCGACGAACGGAATTCGTCGGTCACCGGGCGAGGGAACGCCGTCACGTTCCCTCGAGCGGCGAGTTCCTCATGCAACATCTCTCGCCCCCCCGATCATTGTCACTGGCGGAATTGTTCGTGGCCTGGACGCTGGTGGTCGCGCCGGTGGTCGCGTTCGCGCAGGAGTACGGCAAGCCCGATCGCAGCGAACCAGGCGACGAGGCGATCCAGCACTGGCTTGCCGACGAGGCCCGGCGGCTCGACGCGCAGTTTGCCGACGACGTGGCGTCGCATGCGCACTTCGAGTCGCAGCGGCCTGCGTGGCGGGCGGAGTATCTGGAGATGCTCGGGTTATCGCCGCTGCCCGAACGGACGCCGCTGGAAGCCACGATCACTCAGAAAATCGAGCAACCCGATTACACCGTTGAGTGCCTGCATTACCAAAGCCGGCCCGGTCTATACGTCACGGCAAATCTGTATCGACCGAAGACGGTCCCTGACGGCACCAAGCTGCCCGGCATTCTGTACGTCTGCGGGCATTCCCACCGGGGCCGCGACGGCAACAAGACGGCGTATCAGTCGCACGGCATCTGGTTCGCGCGGCACGGTTATGTCTGCCTGGTGGTCGACACGCTGCAACTGGGCGAGATCGCGGCGATTCATCACGGCACCTACCGCGAACAACGCTGGTGGTGGCATTCGCGCGGTTACACGTCGGCCGGCGTCGAGTGTTGGAACGGGATCCGCGGGATCGATTACCTCATCGGTCGCGACGACGTCGATCCCGAGCGGATCGGCGTCACAGGCATCAGCGGCGGCGGGGCGGCCACGTTCTGGGTTGCCGCCGCCGATGAGCGCGTCGCCGCCGCGTGCGCGGTGAGCGGCATGGCCGATCTGGAATCGTACGTCGGCAACCGGGTCATCAACGGCCATTGCGACTGCATGTTCCTGCACAACACGTTTCAGTGGCCGTGGACGCGGATCGCCGCCCTGATCGCGCCGCGGCCGCTGCTGTTCGTCAACAGCGACAACGACACCATCTTTCCGATGGACGCCAACGAACGGATCACCAACCGGCTGGAGCGGACCTACAGCCTGTTCGGCGCGGGGGACAAGGTCGACACGCTGGTCAGCATCGGCGGCCATGCGTACCGCGAAGACATCCGCCGCGGCGTGTATCAGTTCTTCAACCTGCATCTCAAGCAGGACGGTCACCCGGTGACTGACAGCGAAGTCGATCTCGTCGAAGGGACCGGCAACGCGACGGTGCATCCCATCCCGCCCGAACGTCTGCGGGCCTTCGCGACCGACGCCGACATTCCCGCCGATCAGCTCAACACGAAGATCGACGAATCGTTCGTCCCGCTGGGGCAACCGGTTACCCCCCAATCCGGCGAGTACCCTGCGTGGAAGGAAGCGCTGTTCGCCGAGTTGCGTCGGGTCACCTTCCGCACGATTCCGGCGGTGATGATCGAA
>JAWXBB010000381.1:0-3398 GCA_034439795.1 Planctomycetaceae bacterium
ATGCGGCCGGCAACCTCGCCGCCACCTTACGCAGCCACTACCGGAAACCCGAACGCCTCTTCACCAAACTCGGCATCCTGTAAATGGCGATGGCCCTGGGAGTTCGCGCGGTGTACCATAGAGTCTTGCGACGTAAGTTAAAGGCATGATTCCAGTTGACAACGAAGGCATCGAGCCGACAGCATACAATGGCTTGGTTACCGGGCCTTTGGAGCGAGTATTGAACCGAGCCGACATAGGCTCCTCGTGTCTTGATGCATTGCAGGTGAACTGTGACAACCATCTCAATCCGAGTCGGCGACGAAACCGCACAAGCCTTCTCCGGGGCTTCCTTGGAGGATCGCCGCAAGCTGGAACTGCTGCTCGATCTGCGATTGCGAGAACTCCTCGGCGGTCCGACCCGGCCTCTCGACCAGATTATGGACGAAGTCGGCGCTCAGGCCGTCGGCCAAGGATTGACGCAGGAAGGTCTCGAAGCATTGCTGCATGGCAACTGATTTGCGGATCGTCGTCGATACCAGTGTCGTCGTGAGCGCCCTGTTGCTGCCGGGATCGACGCCGCGTCGGGCCTTTGATCGGGCGCGACAAAGCGGCGTTCTTCTGTCGTCGGGCGAAACAGTCGATGAGTTGAATGCTGTTCTGCGTCGGCCGAAATTCAATACCTACATCACCGAGGAACAACGACTCGAATTTCTGGCCGCGATGATTCAGGAAGCGGAAATCGTCCTGGTCACAACGACCGTCCTCGAATGCCGCGATCCGAAGGATAACAAGTTTCTCGAATTGGCCATCAGCGGCCAGGCGACCCACGTACTCACCGGTGACAGCGACCTGCTGGAATTGCATCCCTTCCGTGGAATCGCCGTCGTGACGCCACAGCAATTTCTCACTGAATCCGCAGCGGAATAGATTCCGAGGGCAGCGACGTTGTCGCATAATCCAAGGCCGAGTACATGGACGCCAACCCGTTCGCTGCGTTGTCGCTGATTGTTGCGCCGGCGATTTTGACGAATGCGTCGTCGGTGCTGGTGCTGAGCACGAGCAATCGGCTCGCCCGGGCCGTGGACCGTGCGCGGGAACTGTCCAAGCAGTTGGAGGCGACGACCGACTTCCAGTCCGACCGGGCGCTGCGGCGGATGCACGAACTAAAACTGTCGGAGCAACGGACGCTGCTGCTGTTGCGCGGCATCCGGAGCTTTTACCTCGCCTTGGGCGGGTTTGCGTCGGCCGCGCTGGTGTCGCTGTTGGGAGCCGTGCTGGTGCCGACGGAGCTGGCAATCGTCGTGTTGCCTTTGGAAGTGTTGGCCGTCCTGATCGGCGTGCTGGCGGTGGGGTCGCTGGTCTTCGGCTCCGTGCGGCTGTTGCAGGAAACGAAGATCGCGGTCGAGATCGTGTCCGCCCGGGTCGCAACGGTGCAGGCGCGGGCGGAGTTGTGAGCACGATGGTTTCTCGGGGAATCAACAATGGTTACCATCACGCCATCCGCGGGCATCGCCAAACTCCTGCTGATCAGCGATTTTCCCATCGACGACGAGCAGTTGCGGGCCATCCGGCGACTTTACGAAGGGGGAACGTCGGACGCCGATCTCGAATTCAGCGCCAATCGGAAATGCTGTCAGTGGCCGTGCCGCGTTCCTTACAAGGGGGTCGAGATCACGTCGCTGGGCGGTCACATTTTCTTTTGCTCCGGCTACCTCTCGCAGCGTCGGGCCGTCGTGCAACGGATTCACGACCTGGGCTGTAATCTGGAGCTGTGCCTTTACGTCGACGGCTTGACCGAATACCTGGGTCTCGCCTCGGGAACCATGCAGCAGTTGGCGGATTTGCAAGTTCAATTGTCGTTCACGCCCATCCAGCAATAGCCCCGCTCACTTCTTCAATGAGAATCCTCATGCCGACTGTCACTCGTCGCCGGTTTCTTCAATCCTCCGCGGCCATTCTCGCCGCCGCACATTCCTGGCCCGTCGGCACGCTCTTCGCGCAGGACGATCGCCCACAAGCGCAGCCGGGGGAACGCCCCGCACGGGCCGACGGTGTGGTCATCGAGAACCCGCGGTTGCGCGTGCCGGTGAGTCTCATCATCGACGACTCGACGTGCCTGGTGAATCTCGCCCACTTCGCGATTCCGCAGTTTGCGCAGATCTTCCCGGACAAGTACGTGCAGCGGTGGAAGACGCTGCCGCGCGAGATTCCGGATGCGTTCGTCGCGAAGTTTGCGGGATGGTGTCACGACCGGGGCGTGAAGGGGAAGTACAGCATTGTGCCGTATCCGGCGTGCGTAGGCTGGGTCGATCGGGACATGCCCGGCTGGTCGAAGCAGGAGCTCGACGCCAGCCTGCAGCTCGTCCGCGACGTCATTCTGCCCGATTGGGACATTCACCCGGAGATGGTCAGCCACACGTTCGTCGTCGACACCAAGACCGGCCGGCCGTTCCCGGAGAAGACCGAATGGTTCATGGAGAACTGGCGGTGGTCCGAAGGGAAATCGGTCGATCAGCTCACCGATTATCTGAGCTATGCGCTGCGGATTCTGAAGAACGTCGGCTTGCCGTGCGACGGGATCACGACGCCGGGGGGCTTCGGCAACCGCGCGTTGCCGGAGCTGTCGCAGGCGTCGCTGCACGCGGCCCGCGATGTGTTCGGGGCGGAGATTCCGCATTACTTCCGGCACCTGTTCACCGACGACCGCAGCGTGGCCCCGCGGGTCGAGTATGCCTCGGGGCTGGACACCAACGATCCGAAGTGCGTGGTGTCGATGATCGGCTGCACGGGGGACTGGTTCGGCGGCTGGGACGGCCTGGAAATCGGCCACGTCGACCAATTCATCACCGAAAACCTGCAAGGGGGCCGGTTGCCGCAGGTGGTGGCGAAGGGGGAGCCGACGATCCTGGTCTGTCACTGGCCGGGCCTCTACTGCAACGGCGATGAGACCGGCTTCAACATCTTCAAGGACGTCGTCGCAAGACTGCATCGGGCCTACGATCACCTGCAATGGATGAAGCTCAGCGAGATCGCACGGTATTGGGCGGCCAAGGAACTCACGGCGACGAAGGTCGTCAACGGGCAGGTTGAACTTCGCGCGCCGTTCGCGGTGCCGCAGTTCACGGTGCGGGTGACGAATGCCGTGGTGGGGGACGTGGCCGTGCGGGGAGGGGACGCGAAACCGCAAGCGTTGCGGCGAGTCGAATTGCGTGGGAAGCTGCAATCCGGGACGTATGTTGTTGAGGGGCGCGATGTCGTCGCCTGTTTTGACATCGCGAAGGGGGTCTCACGCCTGACCGGAGTCCGGTAGCTTCGCACCAGGGCCATCGCCATTTACAGGATGCCGAGTTTGGTGAAGAGGCGTTCGGGTTTCCGGTAGTGGCTGCGTAAGGTGGCGGCGAGGTTGCCGGCCGCAT
>JAWXBB010000382.1:0-4480 GCA_034439795.1 Planctomycetaceae bacterium
CGCCGTCCGTCGTGGCGAGACTACATGACCATCCCGCGGAGCAAGTCACACCGTCGGCTCGCTTCGCAAGCCCGGTAACCCTTATCCGTGTGCCATTCGACTGTAGCCACGGGTGAAGCGGCGCGGCGGCTTTGCCGCCCGACGCGGAACCCGTGGTTCGAGGCCCCTGATGAGGATTGCCCCGAAGGGGCAAAGGAATGGATGGGCCGGTCAAGCTTCCGCCGGCCCTCCGGGACGGAATCCCCATGAAATCGCTGTCCACGGGTTGCGCTTCGCCCGCAGCGGGCTGCGCTTCACCCGTGGCTACAGTCCGACGCCCCTGCCGGGGCAAAGAAGGATGACTTCGTCGAGAAACGTCACCCGCTGCAATCACCGACCATACCCTGCTACTCCCCATACACCGGCCGATGCCGGTACGGCGTCTCCAGAATCAACAGGCACAGCGCGGTCACGTACAGCCGGCCGGCTTTGTCGGCGTATTCTTCGCCCGCGCCGGGGGGTTGGTTGGGGTGCCAACTGCCGCGGATGTCGGTCGGGGACTTCGCGCTGCCGCTCGTGATTTGCGATTTGACGACCAGGTCGCGCGTCGGGGCGTACCATTCTTCCCACGGCTCGCCGCCGAGGTTGTGCAGCACCTGGGCGGTGTAGTACCACGCATAGACGTTGCGACGGCCGGGGGACCATTGCGGGCGGTGCTCGTCGGCGGTAAGCAACGTCACGCCGTCGGTCAGCGGGGGATGATGGCGGTCCCAGCCGAGCCATTGCCGGCAGAGCAGCCCTTCCGCGGTGAGGGCGACGGTGATGCGGTCGGCGGGGTCGTGCGGCTCGTACTTGTAGCGCGCTCCGCCGCGCTCGGCGACGGAATCGAGAAACGCTGACGCCCGCTCGAACTCTTGCGGCGGCACGTTGAGGCCGGCCATCCGCGCGGTGTGCAGCGCCATCAGCGCCCAGCCGGTGACGGACAGGTCGCCGACCATCATTTTCGAGATCGGCCGGTACTTCCATCCGCCGGTCACGGGATGCTGCGACGCGAGCAGATAATCGACGCGGGTTCGCGGAGCGAGTCGTCCTGCGTGAGGGCGAGCGCCTCGCAGAGCGCGATAGTCCCCATCGCGTGGGCGTAGAACGCCGGTTGCCGGCCTTCCTCCTGACGCTGGTCGTGCAGGTCGCCCGTGGTCTTGTCCTGCACATCGACCAGCCACTGCAGGCCGTTTTTGACCTGCGGAGCGTGATCGCCCTGAAATTGCGTGTGACCGGCTCCCAAAAACGCCAGCAGCGCGAGCGACGTGGCCCCGGTATCGGTGCGGATGACGGACAGCCCCGGATCGGGATACCCCTGATGCAGCTCCCAGCGGCCGTCGCTGTTCTGCTGCCGGGCCAGCCATCCGAGACCGGCTTTGACGGCCCGTTGCGCGGCCGATGATCCGCCGAGCGCTTCCAGTTCGCCCGTGCCGGCGCCGGTCCCTTTTCCGCCGCCGAGTCCCATGCCCCGATTGCCGAGCGCGGCCCCGACGGCAGCAATCTTGACGGCCGGGTTGCCCGCCGTTGCCGCGGATGGTGTCGTCGTCGCGACCGGCTTCGATACCGGCGTACCGGCGGGTTCCGCGGGAATCGTCAGCGGGATCGACACCGGTTGGCGGGGTTTCTTGATCGGCTCAATGATCGTCGTCGAATCGAGCCAACTGACCGTCTGCGGACTGGTCGAACCTCGGAGCGGCGGCGAAATCATCCACACGGCCAGCAGCAGCCCAATGGCGATGTGAGCGCTGAGGCTGATCGCCAAACCAATGCCGAGAGTCACCCGCACGCGCCGCCACCACTCGCGCCAGGTGAGCAGATGCGCATCGGCCGAGGGCACAACGACCGGCTCCACCGCCTTGGCAACAGCCCGCCGCCGGCTCGGTTTCGGACGCTGCGGTCGCGGTTCGGGCGGCGAAGACGACATGCCAACGGAACTCGTTGAGATCGGCATTTCCCGCGTTTGAGTGTAGGCGATGCGTGCGGCCTCCGCCATTGCGGTCAGCGTCGCCACAAATCGTTGGAGGGATGTCTCGATTCTGGGTGGATTCTTCCTCCGGCCCCCTCACCCTAACCCTCTCCCCCGAAGACGGGGGCGAGGGGACCGGATAAGAGTCCTGCTCAGAATCGAAATGCAGACCCACAAGCCGTTTGACAGCGACCGTGACCCGCGCGGATGATGACCGCTCCTCACGAATCTCTCGGTCCATCAAGGTCGAACGATGCTGCACGTGGTAATCATGGCGGGCGGAAGCGGCACGCGGTTCTGGCCGCAGAGCCGGCGGCGGCTGCCCAAGCAGTTCCTGAAGATCGGCACCGAACAGACGCTGATTCAGGAGACGGCCGCCCGGTGTCTGCCGTTGATCGCGCCGCCGCAGTTGTGGGTGGTCGCCGGGGCCGTACATGCCGCGGAGACGGCCCACCAGTTGCCCGAGTTGCCAGGCGAGCAGGTGCTCATCGAGCCGTGTGCGCGGAACACCGCGCCGTGCATCGGCCTCGCGGCGATCCAGTTGCTGGCGGTCGATCCCGAGGCCGTGATGCTCGTTGTCCCCGCCGATCACGTCATCAGCCCGGCGGAAGTGTTCCAGCAGGCGGTGCGCGACGCCGTTCGGTTCGTGACCGCGCAGCCCGACAGCTTCGTGCTGTTCGGCGTGAAGCCGGACCATCCGGCGACGGGCTTCGGCTACATCCATCGCACGGCGACGACGGTGACCGGCGAAGAGGCGCTGTACCGGGTCGCCGCGTTCAAGGAGAAGCCCGATCCGCTGACGGCCGCGAAGTACGTCGCCTCCGACGAATACCTCTGGAACTGCGGCATTTTCGTGTGGAAAGCGCAGGCGCTGCTCGACGCGCTCGCCGTGCATCAGCCGGAACTCCACGCGGGCCTCGCACGGTTGCGGGAGGCGATCGGCACCGATCGCTGGCCCGACGCGCTCGCGACCGAGTTCCCCAAGCTGCCGTCGATCTCCATCGACTATGCGGTGCTCGAACACGCGCAGAACGTTTACGTGCTGCCGGCGGCGTTCCAGTGGGACGACGTCGGCAGTTGGCTCGCCGTCAGCCGGCTGCATCCGCAGGACGACGACGGCAACACCATCGACGGCCTGCACTGCGGCGTCGACACCGACCGCTGCATCATCCGCAGCACCGACGACCACCTGGTGACGACGATCGGCGTGAAAGATCTCATCATCGTCCACACGCCGGAAGCCACGCTCGTCGCCGACCAGC
Source organism: Planctomycetaceae bacterium (assembly GCA_034439795.1). Classification (GTDB taxonomy): domain Bacteria; phylum Planctomycetota; class Planctomycetia; order Planctomycetales; family Planctomycetaceae; genus DSVQ01. Next base: position 3,250 of record JAWXBB010000382.1, read on the forward strand.
GAGACGAAGCCGCGGTGAAGAAACTGCTCGCGGAACTCGAACGCCGCGGGTTGTCGCAGTTTTTGTGAGTGGGTGGCAGAGAGTTGGTAGGTGATAGTTGGTCGTTGGTCGGCAGAGAAGAAAAGAGAAGGCCGCGAAACCGCAAGCGTGGGTGCGCACCCACGCTTGCGGTTTCGCGCGGTTTGTCATTGCTTGCCTACCAACGATCAACCACCAACCGAGCTTCACCACAGACGCGCCGGCACCAGTTGCAACTCCGGCACCATCGCGCGCGGCGGGAGTTGCGAGAGGAACAATACGGCGGCTGCGACGTCGTCCGGCGTGAGGGACTGGTCGAGCACATCTTGCGGCGTCGGCGTGGGACGCTTCGTCAGGATTTCGGTGTCGCACAGGCCGGGGTAGAGGATCGACGTGCGGATGCCGTGGCCCTTTTCTTCGATGCGAGTTCCCTGGGCGAGTCCCACCAGACCGTGCTTGCTGGCCTGATAGGCGACGCCGGAGACATCGGGCCGCTGCACTGCCGCGGACGACAGATAAACGATGAGGCCGCCCCCCTGCTCGCGCATCAACGGCAACACGCCGTGCGTGCAGTAGAACGCCCCAGTCAGGTTCGTATCGATCAGTTCCTGCCATCCGAGCGGCGTGACGTCCCGCAACGAACGGTCCCGCAGGTTGGTCCCGGTCGCATAGACCAGCAGATCGACCCGTTCCAGTTGCGACTTGGCGGCCATCATCAACGCGGCGACGTCGTCAGCGCGGGTGACGTCGACGGCGATGGGGATGATGCCCGGAATCTTCGCGGCCAGCTCGTCCAACCGCTCCTGCCGCCGGGCCGCCGCCAGCACCTTCGCCCCGTGTTCGGCAAGGCAGACGGCAATCGCCCGGCCCATGCCGCTCGATGCCCCGACGACAATCGCGGTCTGCCCCTGCAGGGTGGTGGACATGACGGGTTCCTGAGTTCAGCGGTGATCCCGGGTCTGATGAAAGACATTCTCACGCAAAGGCGCAAAGCTCGCAAAGGAAGAAATCGGAATGCAGCGTCGTGAGGCGCCGTCGGCGATTGGTGGTCACTCTTTAGCCCCAGCGGGGCGACAGATCGTAGCCCCAGGCGTGAGCCTGGGGAACCGCATTCCGCCTCCCCGGAAGCCCCGAAGGGGCGACAGAAATCGAACGTCATTCGGCCTTCTGTCGCCCCTCCGGGGCTCACTGCCGTAACACCACCGGAACCCCA
>JAWXBB010000383.1:0-11696 GCA_034439795.1 Planctomycetaceae bacterium
AAGGGGGCACCGGCCGCGGCCTGGGGGCGATCGGCAACGTCCGCGTCCCGGACACCGCCATCACCAAGGGAAGCTTCACCGTCTGGACCGAACCGAAAGACCCGCTCCCCCGGCAGCGCTACAACATCGTCATTCAGGTCAAGGTTCCCAAATCGGTCAAGCAGTACCGGCTCCGCGACCTGGTCGGAGAAGTCCGCGGCACCGACGGGTTCTACAAGCAGATCAAGTACAACTCGTCGGACCGCAAAGGGGTGAAGGACGGCATCGTCCAGCTCCAGGTCGCCATCCCCGGTGCGGTCCAGCTCATCAAAGACACGATCCGCATCAAATCGGAAATGCTCAAGGAAGAGCAGACGATTGAGATTGTGTTCTGAGGGGCGGATCTCTTTAGGAGCCGGGCCGTGTCGGCCCGGACTGCAGCCCCGGATTCTCGTCGAAAAACCGGGGCGACACGCCCCGGCTCTGACGGCGATTTTGGCCCCTCAAATTGCCGCGGATTTGCCCGTCCCGCAGGCTGCCCTTTCCGGGTGAATTCTGCTAGGATTCCCCCTTCCCCGGCGGTTGACGGAACCGTCGCGAAATGGCTGATTTTCCAGCGGGTTTGGCCCTCTCCGTCCGAGTGTTCTCCGCCATGCAACTGACCTGTTCCCGCGACTCGTTGACCGCTGCCCTGAGCGCCGTCAGCGGCGTCGTTCCCAGCCGCACCACCAAAGAGATTCTCAAGAACGTCAAGCTGCAGGTGGCGTCGAACACGGCGACGCTGATCGGTACCGACAGCGAAATCGGCATGCGCTGCATCGTCCCCGACGTGACCGCCGACTCCAGCGGCGAAGCGCTGCTCCCCACCGCCCGCGTGCTGTCCATTTTGCGCGAGCTGGGGGACGACACCGTCAAACTCGAAATCGCCGGCGATGCCTTGTGGGTCCGTGGCGGCTACAGCGAGTTCCGTTTGTCCGCCGAACCCGCCGCCGATTTCCCGCCCGTCCCCGAATTCAACGACTCCGCGTACTTCGCGCTGCCGTCGTCGGGGCTGCGGCAACTGAGCCGTCGCACCGTGTTCGCGACCGACGTCGAAAGCACGCGGTACGCGCTCGGCGGCGTGTTGATGGAGCTGACGCCCGAACGGGCCACGCTCGCCGCGACCGACAGCCGCCGGCTCGCCGTCGCGACGAGTTCCTGCCGCGTGGAAGGCGCGCCGGTTCCGCCCAGTTCGCCGCCGGTGGTTCCCGCGAAGGCGATGTCGCTGCTGGAGCGCGTGCTGACCGACGGCGACACCGAAGCCAGGATCGCCATCCACAACAACGATGTCGTCATCCAGGCGGGGGGCATCACGGTCAGCAGCCAGCTCGTGCAGGGCCGCTTCCCGGACTACCGCAAGGTCGTGCCGTCGCACTTCAACTCCACGATCGAAATGGTCGTGGGCCCGTTCTACTCGGCGGTCCGGCAGGCGCAAATCGTCACCAACGAGGAGAGCCGCGGCGTCGATTTCACGTTCGCGAAGGGAGTGCTGCGGTTGAGCAGCCAGGCGGCCGACGTGGGTCAATCGAAGATCGAACTGCCGATCAGCTACGCCGCCGCCGACCTGACGATCACGTTCGATCCGCGATACATCGCCGACTTCCTGCGGACGCTCGAAGGGGGGACGCAGTTGCGGTTCCAACTGATCGACCACGAAAGCGCCGCGGTGCTGATGACGGACGACAACTACACGTACGTCATCATGCCGCTGTCGCGCGACCGGTAGTCTTCTCCGGTCCCCTCGCCCCCGCTTCGGGGGAGAGGGTTAGGGTGAGGGGGCTTTGAGAAAGAGCAAGGCCGCGAAACCGCAAGCGTACTTTGGCCGACGCTTGCGGTTTCGCGGCCTTCATCCCAGAGATCGATCGTCGATGTCCGATCCGCAACCGTTGTCGCTCGCTTTGGCGGAATTGATCGCCGTCCGCGGGTTCGCGCGGACCCGGGCCGACGACGACCTGCAGATCGCCTGGCGGACGGCGGCGGGCGAGCTCGCTCAATCGACACGGGCCGTGAAAGTCGCCCGCGGCGTGTTGTCGGTCGAAGTGACATCGACCGGGGTCTTGAGCGAACTGGTGTCGTTCCATGCCAGTGAATTGACCGCGAAGATGCAGCGTCAGGCTCCGCAGCTACGGATCAAGAGCATCAAGTTTCGACTGAAGTAGTCACGCCGTCACAGCCCCGAGCGCAAGCGAGGGCTTTGATTTCGTCGTATGAATTGCCTTTCGGAGAAGCCCACCTTGTCGGATTCGATGGAGACCCCCGCGAACGATCCCACCGGCGCGGAAGAGTACAGCGAAAAGGACATTCGCGCCCTCGAGGGGATCGAGGGCATCCGCCACCGCCCTTCGATGTACATCGGCGACACCACGGTCCGCGGGCTGCACCACCTCGTCTACGAGCTCATCGACAACTGCATCGACGAATGCGTCGCCGGCTTCGCCAAGTGGATCTCGGTCAAACTCCACGCCGACGGCAGCATCGCCGTCGTCGATGACGGCCGCGGCATCCCCGTCGGCCGGATGATCGACAAGGACAACAAGTCGGCCCTGGAGGTGGTCTTCACCAACATTCACGCCGGCGGGAAGTTCGACCGCAAAGGGGGCTACCGGACCGGCACCGGCGGGCTGCACGGCGTGGGCATCAAGGCGGTCAACGCGCTCGCCGAGTGGCTCGAAGCCGAGGTCCGCCGCGAAGGCCACGTCTGGACGATGGACTTCGCCCAGGGCAAGCCGACCTCCGACCTCAAGAAGCTCGGCAAGAGCGACACCACCGGCACCAAGATCACGTTCCGGCCCGACACCACGATCTTTCCCGACATCCGGTTCTCGTTCGAGACCATCTCGAAGCGCATCCAGGAGCTGGCGTTCCTCAACGCCGGCGTGCGGATTCTGCTCGAAGACGAACGGACCGGCGAGAAGGACGAGTTCCGCTATCCCGACGGCATCCTGGAATTCGTCAAGCACCTGAACCGGACCGAGACGCCGCTGTACGAGCCGATCATCCGCGTTCTCGGCGAGCAGGACGGCGTGCAGGTCGACATCGCCATCCAGCACAACGACGGCTTCTCGGAGAACGTCCGCGGGTTCGCCAACAACATCTCCACGCACGAGGGGGGCACGCACGTCAGCGGCTTCCGCTCGGCCCTCACGCGGGCCATCAACAACTACGGCAAGGCGGCCAAGTTCTTCGACGAGATCCAGCCGACCGGCGACGACTTCAAGGAGGGTTTGGTCGCGGTCATCACCGTCCGCGTCCCCGATCCGCAGTTCGAGGGGCAGACGAAGACCAAACTCGGCAACAGCGAAGTCGAGGGGATCGTCAGCTCCGTCGCCTACGAAGCCTTCACCAAGTTCTACGAAGAGAACCCGTCGGTCTCGAAGAAGATCTGCCAGAAGGGGCTGATGGCCGCCGAGGCCCGCGAAGCCGCCCGCAAATCGCGCGAGATGGTCCGCCGCAAGGGAGCGCTCACGTCGGGCGGGCTGCCCGAAAAACTCCGCGACTGTCGCAGCCGCGAGCTCGACATCACCGAGCTGTATCTCGTGGAAGGGGATTCGGCCGGCGGCTCGGCCGACAGCGGTCGCGACTCCAACACGCAGGCGATTCTCCCCCTCCGCGGCAAGATTCTGAACGTCGAGAAGGCCCAACTGGTCAAGGTGCTCGACAACGCCGAGATCGCGAACATCTTCAAGGCCATCGGCATCCCGCCGCTCGCCGAAAGCGAAGACATCAGCAAGCGTCGCTACGGCCGGCTGATTCTGATGACCGACGCCGACATCGACGGCTCGCACATCCGCACGCTATTGCTGACGTTCCTGTTCCGGCACATGCGGGCGCTGGTCGAGCACGGCTGCGTCTACATCGCCCAGCCGCCGCTCTACAAAGTGACGCAGCGCAGCAAGGTGCGGTACGTGCAGACCCACGAGGCGATGATGACCGAGCTCATCACGCTCGGCCTGCAGGACAGCCGCATCGTCTGCCAGGACGGGACCGAGTTCGTCGACGACCACCTGCAAAAGATCGTGCACCTGATGTCGCGGCTGCAGGAACCGCTCGAAATCCTCGAACGCCGCGGGCTGTCGCTGCGGCATCTGTCGGGGAAGATCGCCAACGAAGACCAGGGGGTGCCGCAGTACCGCGTGTTCCTCGGCCGGGCCGAGCACTGGTTTCACAAGAAGGACGAAGTCGAGCAGTTCGTCGCCACGGAAGAAGCTTCGCGCGGCCAGGAGCTCGACGTCGCCGACGAGGCCGCCCCGACAACCAATGGCGATGCGGCTGTCGTCCACGAAGCCAGGCTGCACGTCGTCGATCTGCACGAAGTCCGCACGATCAACGAGGTGCTGCGCGAGCTGAAGGGCTACGGCATCAAGCTGAAGGATCTGTATCCCCCCGGTGCGAAGGACGGCGAAACGGTGTATCCGTTCCGCATCCTGCAGGACGACCACATCGTCCGCATGACCAGCCTCCGCGAGCTGCTCACGCAACTCCGGGCGATGGGCGAAAAGGGGATGAAGGTCACGCGGTTCAAGGGCCTCGGCGAAATGGACGCCGAAGAACTGTGGGACACCAGCATGAAGCCCGAGGCGCGGACGCTGCTGAAGGTGACGATGGACGACGCCGCCGCCGCGGACGAGATGTTCCGCGTCCTGATGGGGGATCAGGTGGAACCGCGCCGCCAGTTCATCGAGCGGCACGCGCTGGATGTCAAAGACCTCGACGTGTGATGTTAACCATAGATAGCCCCCCGTCTCCCGACGGGGGGTCGTGCGCTGCGAACGAATCGCGAGCGCGCCTTCGTCAATGCGTCGCGTGAGTCGGTACGCGCCGTGACCCGTCGCCCCCGGTTGGGAGACCGGGGCCGAAATTGCGCGCGGTTGTCAGCGTTGCAACCGGGTTCCCCTCAGTTCGCCGCTTGGATCGCCGGCAGCCGCTCCGCCATCGCGCTGTACATCCGGTAAAACCGATCCATGAGGATCGGACGATGGGAATAGCACGGTGCGGGATCGGACGGGAGAGGCCGGCTCGATTTCGCGATGCACGCCGTCCGGGGCGCAGTATGTTTGCAAGACGCTGCGAGGAAAGTGCGCGCGTACCGGATTGGCGAAAACTCTTACAGCTTCGGGGGAGAATCCTATGAGCTGGTCATCGGCGCAACGTCAGAATTTCCTCAGGGGGTTGGACCGCGTGGAACTCGTGGTGGTGCATGCCGCCCGGCTGTTACTGGTGGTGCTCATCGCCGCAGTCGTCGCATTGGCCGCATTCGTGATCGTGCGCAAACCCTGGGGCGCAGGCCATCAGGGGGAGTGGTTCTACTTCGCCGTGGCCGTGCTGCTGGTTCTCGGCTGGGCCGTGGGGCAATTTCTCGCATTCGGCCGCCGGTTGACTCGTCAGGGTTCATTCGTAGCCCACCATCCGATCATCACCGCATCCGACGGGGCCAGCCATCAAACGTGGGAGTTCCGAATGGGCTCGGAGCAAGCGCGTCAAGAGGCCGCAACCAGCGGCAAGGTTGTCGAGTTCAAGGATATCCAGGTTCCCTTTGCCTCCGTCCTGGGTGATGTGGCACCGAATGAAGAGACGCTGCAACGTCTGGCAGCGGAGACCGCTCGGGGGGCCACGCTCGACGGAGCGTGCCGCACTGTGCAACCGGACTTCGCTCGTTGGGGTTGGCTGCAGCGGCAGGCCTATTTGATGCTGGTGTCGGGTCTGCTGGAGCAGCGGCAACAGGTGCAAACAGCCGGTGAGGCAGACCGGGATTTCTGAGAACAATCGCGAATCCCCCGAACAGCACCTTGAGGATCTCACCGCTTAGAAGCTGCTCCAAAGCGACATGGTCTTTACGCCGAAGGCGTTGTATCGCACAGCCCAGGGTCGTGAATCTGCGAGCGCACCCTAGGTGGCGGTCGATGAGGAGCCCCATACCCCGAAGGGGTTTCATCAAGGTTTGAGGCGGCCGGTGATGCGACCCTTTCAGGGTCGAAGCGTCCCGACGCCAGTTCCCCAGGGTGCGCTCGCCGACTCGCGACCCTGGGCTGTGGGATCGAACGCCTTCGGCGTACTTGGACTCCGATCAAAGATCGGCCACCAATGGCCGCAATCCGAGAAGGTTTTGAAACCGCTTCCAAGGATCTCGACGTGTGACGAGCTTCCTCGTTCACGCATAGTCCGCCACGGCGTTGTCGTCGCGGGTCAACAGCCGCAGCAGCTTCGGGTGCAGGAACAGCTTTTCCCGGCCGACGGCTTTTTCTTCCAGAACGCCGATCTCGACCAGTTGTTTGAGGTAGCGCGAGGCGGCCTGACGTTCGGCGATTTTGGCGTCGACGAGATTCTGAATCCGGCAATACGGCAGTTCGAAGATCAGGTGGATCAATTCCAGGCTGTAGATCTTCGGCCGTTGGGCGCGGACGTACTCGGCCGTGCGCGTGGACAGCGACCAGATGGCTTCGATCTTCTCGGTCGTCCACCGGGCCGTCTCCTCCACGCCCTTCAGAACGTACAGCACCCACTCCTCCCAGGCGTTCTCGCGCGTGACCTGGAGCAGCAGCCGGTAGTAGTCCGCCTTGTTCCGGATGATGTAGTGGCTGAGATACAGAATCGGGAGCGTCAGCAGGTTCGTCTGAATGAGGAACAGGCTGTTGAGCACGCGCCCCGTCCGCCCATTGCCGTCCGTAAACGGATGAATCGCCTCGAACTGATAGTGACCCGCGGCCATGCGAATCAACGGGTCGAGCTCGGTGGCTTCGCGCAGGAACTTTTCCCAATTGGCGAGCAGTCGTCGCAAGAGGTCTTCGCCGACGGGGGGCGTGTAGACGACGTCCCCCGTTCCGCGGGCCAGCGCGGTCCCCGGCCCGCGGCGGATCGGCATGTCCACCCCCTTGATGATCGTGCAGACCTGCTCGGCGGTGCGCGTATTCATCGGATGCCGCGCGAGCGCCCGGTAGCCGTCGAGCAGGGCATGGCTGTAGCGGAGGGCTTCCCTGGTGACCGGGTCGGCGTGTTCGTCGTCCTGCCGAAACTGAAACAGCCGGTCCGACGTGGTGACGATGTTCTCAATCTCGGAACTCGCCTGAGCCTCCAGCAACGGGACGGTGTTGATCAGCATCCCCTGATTCGGAATCCGGGCCGCCGCCTGCTTCAATTCGGCGAGCGCGGCCCGCGCGGGAATGCACTGTTTGAGGATCGCTTTGGTCTCCAGATCGACTGGTGGAGGCAACAGCGGCAGAGCGTCATACGGCGCGTCGGGACGCCACATAACGTCATTACCTGCCGATGTTAGCAGTCGCTTCCCCATGCCGCGAGCTTATGTCGTCACCGGCGACAAGTCAACGAGATGTGTCGCCGTTTTTCGATTTCTGCGACATGTCCTGCAAATCTGTCGTTTCGGACGACAGATCGCAGCGGTGCTTCTGCCAGAAATGCTCATGTCGTGGTTCTCCGTTAACGAGCCTGATTGGTGCCTCGGCTGCTTGGGTGCCACGGTCAGCTCCCATCGGCTTGAACCTCGACACTAGAAGCGGTTTCAAAACCCGATTGTGGTTGTTGCCGTTGGTCGCGGATCATTGGTCGGAGTCATGTACGCCGAAGGCGTTCAATCACATAGCCCAGGGTCGCGAGTCGGCGAGCGCACCCTGGGGAACTGGCGTCCGCGGAGAATCGACCCTGAAAGGGTCGCATCACCCACGGCCTCAAGGCTTGATGAAACCCTTTCAGGGTAGGGGGTCATCATCGATCAACACCCAGGGTGCGCTCGCCGACTCGCGACCCTGGGCTATGTGATCCTACGCCTTCGGCGTAAAACCATGTGGTTTTGAAACCGATTGTAGACTTCTCATTCACACCATCAGGCGCATCATTTCTCCGCCTTGATCGCCGGCAACCGCTCCGCCAGCACCCGTCGCAGTTCCCGCAGCGTTGCCGCGTGAGTTGGGTCGTCCGCGAGATTGTTGTATTCTTTCGGATCGTCGGCGTGGTCGTAGAGTTCGACGCCGCTCGCGCCCTCGTCCCACTCGGTGCAGCGCCAGCGCAGCGTGCGGACGCTGCGGCCCCAGTGTTCGGCGTTTGGGCCGCGGCGGGCTTGCGTGAATGCGGCGTCGTGAATGGTTGCCGCCGGGTCGTCGAGCAGCGGCCGCAGGCTCTTCCCCTGCAGGACTGCGGGGGCGGGGACGCCGGCGACGTCGCACAGCGTGGGGTACACGTCCAGCAGTTCGACGAGGCTGCCGGAATGCCGGCCGTTTCCCTTCGCGTTCGGCAGATGCACGATGAACGGCACGCGGGCGGACTCCTCGAACAGGCTCCGCTTGTGCCACAGGCCGTGTTCGCCGAGGTGCCAGCCGTGGTCGCCGGTGAACACGATGACGGTGTTGTCCCGCAGGCCGAGCCGCTCAATCGCCGCGAGTACGCGGCCGGCCTGGGCGTCCATGAAGCTGACGGCGGCGAGATACCCGCGGATCGCCGCCCGGCGCTGCTCGGGAGTCGTCGTGATGGCGTAACCGGGAACCGACCCGTTACGCGCGGGCAGCGGAATGTCGACTTCGTCATCGGCCGGTTCGTTCGGCAGCCCGATCTTGTCGAACGGATACAAATCGTAATATGCCGCCGGTGCGACCAGCGGCAGATGCGGGCGGTGAAACCCGACGGCGAGGAAGAACGGCTTCGCGGTGTCGCGGCGCTCCAGCCATTCGACGGCCGTCTTCGCGAAGCCGCCGTCGCACAAGAGGTCGTCGCAGCCGGTGGTCTCCTTCCACGGCAGCCCCTGTTTCTGCCCGGTCTTCACGGTCACGGCGCTGGGTCGCACGGCGGGATACGGCCGCTCGTCCTGAAACGGCGTGCCGAAGTCCCACGCCTTCGGGTCGTCCATGCTTTCGGTCCCCGCGGGGACGCCGAGGTGAAAGATCTTGCCGCACCGGGCCGTGGCGTAACCGTGCTGGCGGAACAGATGCGGCAGCGTGACGACGCCGGGGACGTTGTCGTACAGGCTGTCGGCGTTGTCGGTGACGCGCGTCGAGTGCGGACGGAGCCCGCTGAGCATCGACGACCGCGACGGATTGCAGTGCGGGAACTGGCAATACGCGCGATCGAACACCACGCTCCGCTTCGCAAGCGCATCGAGCTGCGGCGTCTTCGCCAGCGGATGCCCGTAGCAACCGAGCGTGTTGGCGAGATCGTCGGACATCACGAGCAGCACGTTGAGCCGCTCGGCGGCGGCCGATTCGCCCATCGAAAGACAGACCGCGAGTGCGACGAACAGACAGTGTCTCATGCCGACATCTCCCGATGAGCGGTCGCGCGCCAATATTTAGCCCCCGGTCTCCCGACAGGGGGCGATGAGCCAGGGCGTGCGCCGACGCGCATCATCTTATCCGTGAGGCCGCGCTCGTGCATCGTTCGGAGCGCTCGGCCCCCGGTCGGGAGACCGGGGGCTATATGAGGGACGCGAGCATCGCGTCTACCTCACGTCAGCAACTCGAGCACCGGTTCGCCGATGGGCACGATGCGGTGCGGGCGGTTGAGGTTGTCGCGGACTTCGCCGTCGTGCGGGACGCCCAAGGCGTGGTACATCGTGGCGATGATGTCGCCGGGGGTCAGCGGCAGGCTGGCGGGGAACGCGCCGGTGGCGTCGCTGCTGCCGTGGATGTGGCCCGGCCGGAAGCCGCCGCCGATCATCATCAGGCTGTAGCAGTAGTTCCAGTGATCGCGGCCGGCGTTGCTGCCGTTGATCCGCGGCGTGCGGCCGAAGTCGCCGAAGACCGCGACAATCGTCCGCTCCAGCATTCCCCGATCCGCCAGATCGCCCACGAGGCTGCTGCACGCGGCGTCGAGTTGCGGCAGCAGCGTGTTCTTGAGGCTCGCGAAGTTGCTGCCGTGCGTGTCCCACGTGGCGTTGGCATTCGGCGCCCACGAGACCGTCACCAGCCGCGTCCCCGCTTCGATCAGCCGGCGGCCGAGCAGCACGCTTTGTCCGTACACGTTGCGGCCGTAGCGTGCGCGGTCGGCTTCGGTCTCGTCGGTCAGCCGGAATGCCTGTTGGGCGCGTTCTGACGACAAGAGGTCCAGCGCGCGGCCCTGCATCGCCGTCACTTCGCGCATCGCGGACGACGGGACTTCGTCGTCGAGCGAACCGAACAGTTGCCGGCGGATGGCGAGCCGTTGCGTCGTCACGTCGGATTGCAGCGTCAATTCGGGGATGCTGAAGTTGGGCGCGTTGGGATCGGTCAGCACGAACAGCGGATCGTACGAACGGCCCAGGAAGCCGGCGAAGAAGCCCGGCTGCGGCGGGTTGCCGGCGCCCTCCTGCGTGATGTACGGCAGATGCACGTGCGACAGCATGTTGGTCGGCGCGGGTCGCAGCTTGGCGAGGACGGCCCCCATGTGCGGATGATCGTTGGGGGACGCCAGCCCGCCGACTTCGCCGCGGTCGTGACCGGTGAGCGCCGTGTAGACCGCCGCCCCGTGCGAATTGTTGACGGTGTGATGCATCGACCGCACCACCGTCGCCCGGTGCATGTGTTGCGACAACCGCGGCAGATGCTCGCAAAGCTGGTATCCGGGCAACGACGTCGAGATGGGATGGAACTCGCCGCGGATGCCGTCCGGCGCATTTGGCTTCATATCCCACATGTCGAGGTGGCTGGGCCCGCCGTCGAGGAACAGCAGAATCGCATGATCGGCCTGCGGGCGACGGACCGACCGGGGGGCCGCGGTCTCCGCCTGCAACAACCGCGGCAACGACAGTCCCCACCCGGCGACGCCGAGCGTCCCCAATTGCAGACACTGCCGCCGCGTTGCTCGATTCGTCCGACCGTGCCCCACGCTGCACTCCGCTGTGAGAGGGTGTTGCGACACATCAAAGTCTACCACGGCGAATGAGGCTTGGGAAATGGATCGGTCGCGAATAGGGAGGGTATGCGTCTTGATTCTGTGTGGATTTCACAGAGGACGACAGACGGTCGCGCTCGCTTTTCTTTAGCCCCGAAAGGGGCGGCAGATCGTAGCCCCCGGCGTGAGCCGGGGGACGGCTTGCAACCTTGGTGCAAGCCCCGGAGGGGCGGCAGACAGCCCCATCGCGCGACCAGCTTCTGTCGCCCCTCCGGGGCTGCGATCCTGTCTGACGGCCCTCCCCCGGCTCACGCCGGGGGCTACGGTCTGCCGCCGCTCCGCGGCTGAAAACCGGGAATGCCTTGGACACTTCGGCCGCAATACTCGCCATTCCCTATTCCCTGCTCTGGTGCATCGGAGCGAAACCATTCGGGTCTGGGCGGGGTTAATTGGGTATGCTGGCCCTGCCGGTCGTCGTCGGAATCACCGCTCGAACTGCAAAGGAATCACCATGTTGCTGCATCGGTTCACGCTGGCGGCGGGGTTGGCGGCCGCGCTCGCCGCTCCGTCAATGGCCTCCGCTCAAGACGGCGGGCCGTCGGCCGAAGAGCTGTTCCAGAAGCTCGACAAGAACGCCGACGGCAAACTGACCGCCGACGAAATCGGCGACGATCAGAAGCGGTTCTTCGACCGCACCGTCCGCGTGGGGGACAAGAACAACGACGGCGTGCTGACCAAGGACGAGTTCGTCCAGGCCAACAAACCGCAGGACAACCCCAACGTCCCGCTGAATCCGCAGGGGGGCGGCAACCCCGGCGAACCGGCCGTACTCTTCGAGGCTGATCTCGTCCTTGCCGGCCCGCTCGAAC
>JAWXBB010000384.1:0-5118 GCA_034439795.1 Planctomycetaceae bacterium
ACCCTGGGCTGTGTGATCGAACGCCTGCGGCGTACTTGACCTCCGATCAATGTTCCGCCGCTAACGTCTACAGCCAGGGTTGGGTTTTGAAACCGCCTCTAAAGACCAATGACTCATCGTCCCGCTACCTTGCCGGCTCGACGTGCTTCGCCGCCGTGTTGATCGCGGGTTCGGCGATGCGGCGCCCTACGATCACGCGGTCCTTGGGCACCGCGTGGTGGTTGCGGTCCACCGGCAGCGACGCGACCTCTTCCCACGCGAACGGCAATTCGGGCCGGGTCTTGCCGGGGGCGTCGACGCAGAAGTAATCGGCGTCGCTCGGAAGATCGTCCGCGGTTTGCGGCCAGGGCAGCACGTCGACTTTGCGGTCGAGGTGGTACACGAACAAGTGATGCACGCGGTCGAAACTCACCAGCCGGACGTCGTCGGGCAGCGCTGTCTTAAACGCGGCCATCGCCGCGGGCAAATCTTCGCTGCGGCGGTCCTGATTCGAGAGGAACGGCCCGACGGCGAGCAAGCCGAGAAAGCCCAGCATGCACAACGCCGCCCGGCGGATCGCGGATTCGGTGATCTGCGTGCCGATCTTGGACAGGATCACGGACAGTGACGCGGCGATGAGGGCATAGACCGCGGACTCCCTCAAACTCGGAGCCGGGAATTGCGGCGGGGCGAGGACGCTCCAGCCGATCAATCCCGCGGCGGCCAGCACCATCGCGATAACGCCGCCGCGGACGAAGGTCGTCCAGACCCGTTGCCCCAGCACGGTCGGTTGCTCGCATAGCAACTCGACCGCCAGCCCGATCAGCACGGCGAAGCAGGGGAACAGCGGCATAAAGTACCGCGGGCGGGCTTCCGGCGGCCACCAGACCGACGGGAAACAGACCGCGATCCCGATCAGCAGGAATGTCGCCATGTCGCGACGATTGCCCAACCGGCTCCGCACTTGCGGGTCGAGGTACAACAGCAGGAACAGCGACCACGGGGCTAGGCAGCCGCAAATCACCGATGGCGGGTACGTGACCAGATGCGCCAGAAACGTCGTCAGCCGGTCGTCATTGAACCGCTTGGCGACGTTCGAGAAATAGATCAGCCAGGTGTTCTCCCAGCCCATCTGCACCGTGAACGGAATCTGCCAGCAGGCGACCACGCCGGCGAACGCCGCCAGTCCGCAGAGATGGCTGCGATGCCACAACCAGCGGTGTTGCCCGGTGAGCGCCAGATACGCCCATGTCGAGCCGAAGAAATACAGTGGGGCCTGCAAGCCTTTGGTGAGCATCGCCAGCCCGGCGAACGCGGCCCCGGCGGCCCACGCGGTTTCTTTCTTCCAGCCCGCCGTCCAGCCGCCGTGCCAGACGAGCAGCGACGCCGCGATGAGCGCCGTCACCACCGGCTCCGTTTCACCGGTCCGGCCCTGTTCGAGCACCTGCAACAAACTCGCATACGCCGCCGCGGCGACGAACGCCCCCGTGCGACTCAGCCGCTGTCGCGAATACCAGTAGACGAGCATCACCGTCGCGAGCGTGCTGATCGCGCCCGGCAACCGGATGGCCCAGGCGTCGACTTCGCCGCGGAACATTGCCACGCCGGCGATCAGCCAGTTCTGAAACGGCGGCCGGCTGACGCGGACCACCCCCTGCGTGCGGGGCACAATCCAGTCGCCGGACTCCATCATCTCCCGCGCGATCACCGCCCGCCGCGATTCCTCGCCGCGGATCGTCAGCGTCGTCAACCGCGGCAGATAAATCGCCACGGCGAGCAACAGCAGAACCCACAGCTCGCGCTCGGCGTACCAGCGGACGGAGTGGTTCGTCGATTCGCGGGGCGCGATCGCATTCATCGCCAATCCTCGCTGTGATCGGCGGTGCCGGCCACCAATTCGTGGCGGTCCACCCGGAACAGCGTGTACCGATCCTGCGGATTCCGTTCGCGGCGCGTGAACCGACTTTGGGCAATCTGTTCGACGTGCCCCCACGCGGCGAGTTCTTCGACAGCGTAACCGCGGGTGATGACGTAGATCGTGTCGGCGTCGGGCAACCGCCGCGGCACATCGGCCGGGTTCCAGATGCCCACCATCGGCCGATGGGCGTAGAACAGATGCCTGGCGATCTCCTGGCAACCCGTCGCCACCAGCGGTGCGTCCGGGTCGGCCAGTTGCTCAGCTTCGAGTAGGAATTCTTTGTCGGCGAGCGACGGATCGCGTCGCGGCAGAGCGTCCAGTTGGGCGTAGACATGACCGCAGATAATGCCCGCAAACATCGCCGTCCACGCCAGCGAGCCGCGGCGGTGACGAACGGCGTACGAGACCGCGGCCCCGCAGAACGCCAGCAGCGTTGAGACGACCAGCACCTCCGCACGCAGGCTCGGCATCAGCAGGGCCACGAAGGTACCGCCGGCAATCCACGCGACGGCGGTCAAAACTGGCGACCACGTCCACCGCAGCAGTGGCTGCCGGGCGTCGCGAATCCACTGCCGGAATTGGATCAGGCCCAGCGCCATGATCGGAGTCAACGCCGGCAGCGCGTAGATCAGATAGTGATGGTGCTTCCCCGATGACAGGCTCAGCACCGCCGGTTGCGACAACGCCCACCACCAGACGAACCGGTCCGGTCCGTGTGGCTCATTCCGCGCGCGTCGCCACGACGCCGGAGTCGCGATCAATAGGAACGGCGTCCACGGCAACAGTTGCGTCGGCCACGTTGTCAGGTAGTACCAGAACGGTTTCGTATATCCCAATGTCCCCGCCGCCCGGCCGACGGAGTGCTCCGACCACACGACCCACGCTGTCGGTTCGCGCCACACGACCGCGAGCGGCCACGCGACGGCAATCATCACCGCGAGCGTCATGCCGAGCGGCGACCACCAGCGTTTCCAACCCCGCCAGTCGCCGCGCACGATCAGGGCACCACCGCACGTCAGCAGCACCAGCACGGCCCCGAACGCGATGCCCTTTGAGAGATTCGTCAGCCCGATCAGCACCCAGAACGCGAGCCGCAACCACGATTGCGTCCGCGGCGACAGTTCGTCGCGGCGCGTCTCCCGTTCCTGAAAGACGACAATCGCCCCCAGCACGAACGCCTGCAGCAGCACGTCGGACTCGGCGAGCCGCGCGTAGGCCGCTTGATAGACGCAGGTCGCTTGAATCAGTCCCGACAGCAGCCCGACGGTGGGACCGAACAGCCGCGTCGCGAGCCGCATCACCAGCAGGACCACGACGACGCCGACAATCGCCGACGGCAACCGCATCGTCCATTCGTTGAACGTGCCGAACGCGATTGCGGACCCGGCGGCGAGCCAGTACGGCAACGGGGGCTTTTCGATCCACGTCCGGTCGCCGATCCGCAGCACGAGCCAGTCGCCCGACTCGACCATCTGCCGCGCCGAGCCGGCGAGCAAGGCTTCGTGATCAGTCAACGTGCGGTTGGAGCCGAGGCACAGCCCGAATACGAGTACCGCGACCGCGATGACCGACCATTCCGGCCTAATGCGATTGGAGATAGGTCCGATGGCGAGTCGATTCAACACCTTTCCCCCCTCACTCAACGCCGGTCACGAATCTAAGAGAAGGCCAAGAGCGGTTATCCGCAGATTTCACAGATTTCGCAGATTAAAAGATCAGCGAGGGACCGCACTGAAGGACTATGCCAAGGCAAATGCCCGTGTCTTAAATCTGTGTAATCTGTGAAATCTGTGGATAGAATCTTGGCCAGCGATCAACTACGCCGGGTGCCACTGGTGACAGCTTTGGGCCACCAGTGCCTCGGTGACCGACCGGGGAGAACACTGGCGGCCCAAACCCGCCACCAGTGGCACCCTTGACCTCATCCGATGTCTCTCATGCCGCCCGGCGGCAGGTCTTCGCGGTCAACGCCGACCGGCACGCGGCGACGACGGCCTCCACGACCTGTTCCTGATGCGCGGCCGGCAGTTCGGGGTAGCTCGGCAGAGCGAGCACTTCGCGCGACGCCCGTTCGCTTTCGGGGAACTGGCCGGCCCGATAGCCGAGGTGCTGGAAGCACGTCTGCACGTGCAACGGTTTCGGATAGTAGACCGCGCAGCCGATCTGCTGCTGCTTCAGATCCTGCATCACCATGTCGCGGATGCCGTGACGGAACCGCACGCAATACTGGTTGTAGACGTGGCGGCAATCTGGCATCGTCTGGGGCAGCACGACCGTATCGCCCAGGCCACGGCCGGCGAACAGTTCGGCGTAGCGCTGCGCGTTCCGTTGCCGGGCCGCGGTCCAGTCGTCGAGCCGTTTGAGCTTGACCCGCAGGACGGCGGCCTGGAGCGCGTCGAGCCGGCTGTTCATGCCAATTTCGATATGCTCGTAGCCGCCGACATCGCCATGCACGCGCAGGCGGCGGAGCCGTTTGGCGAGTTCGGGATCGTCGGTGGTCATCATGCCACCGTCGCCGGCACCGCCGAGGTTTTTCGTCGGGAAGAAGCTGAAGCAGCCGACCGCGCCGAGCACGCCCGCCTTGCGGCCGCGGTATTCGGCTCCGATCGCCTGGCAGGCGTCCTCCACGATGGCGAGATTGTGCGTCGCGGCGATCCGGGACAACGGCTCCATGTCGGCGCACTGGCCGTACAGATGCACGGGGAGAATCGCTTTGGTCCGGGGCGTGATCGCGGCTTCGACCGCCGCCGGATCGAGATTGTACGTCACCGGGTCGATGTCGGCGAACACCGGCGTCGCCCCCGCGCGGGCGATGGAGCTCGCCGTCGCAAAGAACGAGAACGGCGTGGTGATGACTTCATCCCCCTCGCCGATGCCGAGCGCCTGGAACGCGATGATCAGGGCGTCGGTCCCCGAGTTGCAGCCGATGGCGTGCCGGGCGTCGCAGTAACTGGCGACTTCGGATTCGAGTTCGGCGACCTCGTCGCCCAGGATGAATTTCTGTTCGGTGAAGACCCGTTCGACGGCGGCCATCACTTCGCCCGACATCGCCTGGAACTGGGTGGTGAGTTCAATGAACGGCACGGGACCGGAGACACTCATGGCGACCCCCTTCGCGATTCAGCAGTCAGTCACACCGCGGCGATGCGTCATCCGTGACGCATCGGGACCGGTGGGAAATCGTTGTCACCGCCCCGAGCGCAAGCGCGGGGGGCCGGAGA
>JAWXBB010000385.1:0-17406 GCA_034439795.1 Planctomycetaceae bacterium
CGGATCTCGCTACTAAGCGTATTCGTCAACACCACTTCGGGGCCGCCAAGGCCGGTCATTGCACGCTGTGCGGTGACCGCCGGCGGTCTTGTCGGGTGAGTTCATGATCGTGCCGAGGCCGTGGATTCACGTGCCCCGGCGCGATGATGGGATCGACCGGCGTCGATAGCGCGCTCCGGAGACGTCTGATGCAGTTGACAAATACGAAGCCGGAGCCACTGTTTCCCGTGGCCGTCCGGCCGATGTGTCCGGTGTGCGGTCAGGCCAGTTATTCGCGGGCGGGCATCCATCCGCAATGTGCGATGCTGGCGGCGGACGAAGTTCACGTCAGCCGGATTAATGCCCGGAAGGCGGCGCTGTCGAAGCGTCCGACCCCGGTGCTGCGTCGTTTCGAGCGGACCTGCCCCAAATGCCAAGCCGTGCAGCACGTCCGCCGGCGAACGTGCGAGTGCGGTCACGTCCTCTAACGGTGGTTGCCACAAGACGAACGGGATGCCGCTGGCGGTGAGCTGCCGGCGTGTAGAGTTCGCGTGGCGTCCCACGAGCGGCTGAATCCGCTCGGGGCACCCGCGTCTAGAGTGTTGCTGCGACCCAACGGCCTCAATCGAGGCGAATATTGATAATTGGGGTCGGCAACTGCTGTTCGGGCTTGTCCTTTTTCCCTTCGCGCTTGTTCCGTTTGTCGTCTGCGCGCTGCTTTTTTTCCTGTTCCCGCTGGCGTTTGGCGTAGGTGTTTCGGTTCTTGGCGATAATCGGCTCCCTCGCAACAACGGAATGTCCCCGGGCGACGAAGCGATCCGCCGGGAGACGTGGTGAGACACCGACCTCATTTTAGGGGATTGGGTCCGACCGCGTATACCGCTGTTGACGAAGTTCGGGAAAGAAGTCCGATAATCCTGTCAAGCAGCCCCGCTTTCAGCCGTCAATGGACGAATTGATGGCAGGCTGGGCGTTTTTACTCAAGGTTCGATGCTGGTGCTCAACTTCGGCCGCGGGGAACGATCCCGTGGGCCACGCACAATGCCCATCTCTTCCGCCCGGCATCCCGTCGGCGGTTGTCTCCAAGGATCGTCGTTTGACGAAGCATGCTCCCACCGTCTCGCCGTACCTCCACTTACATTCTGTCGAGGAATTCACTCCGGCCCCCTCTCCCCCGTCTTCGGGGGAGAGGGTCGGGGTGAGGGGGCGAGCGCTCCCCACCGTCCGCAATTTCAACCGGACTGTTCGCCAGCGCCAGGAGCAGACTGCGAGTGACCTCGGACAGTCTGCGAAGCGCTCGCCCCCTAACCCTCTCCCCCGAAGACGGGGGAGAGGGGACCAAGCGGGAATCAATTCCCTGACAGCCCCTTGCCGTCACACCAACTCAAGCGAGGCAACCACACGTACCCGCTGCTGGTGGCTCGCTGTGGCGGTGGTGCTGTTGGGCGGTCTGCCCGCGCAGGCTGAAGATGCGGCCGTCGTGCAGACCTGCGAGTTGTTGAAGGGCATCGACCTCGACGGACGGCTGCACCATTTCGCGGCGACGCCCGATTGCCGGGCGGTTGCGGTCGTGTTTCTGGCGACGCAGTGTCCGATCAGCAACGGCGTCATTCCGGAACTGAAGACGCTGTCCACCAGGTACAAGCCGAAGGGAGTCGAGTTTTACGGCGCGATTTCGGACCCGGCGGTCAACCGGGCCGAGGCCGTCAAGCATCGTCAGGAATACCACATCAATTTCCCGGTCGTGTTCGACGGCTCGCTGAATCTGCGCAGGAAACTGAAGCCGACGCACACTCCGCAGGTGGTCGTGCTGTCGCCGGCGGGCGAGGTGCTGTACTCGGGCCGCATCGACGACCGCTATTCAGCAGTCAATCGCAAACGCGAGGTCGCGACGCAGCACGATCTGGAGGATGCACTCAAGGCCATCGTCGCCGGGAAACCGGTCGGCGTTCCGCGGACGCAACCCGTCGGTTGTCTGCTGGAAGATCCGCCGGAGGCCGCCGCGACGGGCAGCGTCGTGTTCAATCGCGACATCGCCCCGTTGATGCTCAGCAGTTGTGCCGAGTGCCACCGTCCCGGCGAGGCGGCTCCATTCTCATTGCTGACCTACGCCGACGTGAGCGCTCACGCCAATCAGATTGCGGCGGTGACGAACTCGCGGGTGATGCCGCCGTGGCATCCCTTCGAGGGCTACGGACACTTCCGCGACGAGCGCCGGCTCAAAGACGACGAACTCGCGCTGATTCAGCGCTGGGTGGCCGACGGCAAACCGGAGGGCGACCCGCGCGACCGGCCCGCGCCGCGGCGGTTCCATCACGGCTGGCGACTGGGGCAGCCCGACCTGATTCTGAAAATGAGCGAGCCGTTCGAGCTGTCGGCCGACGGTCCCGACGTCCATCAACACTTCGTGCTGCCGACGAATATAAAGAACAATCGCCTGGTCTCGGCGGTCGAGTTCCGGCCCGGCAACCCGCGGATCGTGCATCATGCGTCGTTCTACATCGACAACTCCGGCGCAGCCCGCAAGCTGGATGAGCAAGATCCCAGCGTCGGCTACGGCAGCTTCCCCGGACCGGGCTTCGAGAATTACTGCTCGTTCCGCAGTTGGCTGCCGGGCATGTCGCCGCAACGCCTGCCCCGCGGCACTGGTACGCCGGTCCCTGCCCATAGCGACGTCGTGCTGGAGATTCACTATCAGCGCAACGGCAAGGTCGAGACCGATCAATCCACCGTGGGCATCTTCTTCGCCGAGTCCTCCGCCCGTGAGGTCGTGATGGAGCTTCAGGTGATGAACAAGGACTTGAACATCCCGCCGAATGAGCCGCGGCACCGCCATGTCTCCAGCTACACGCTGCCCGTCACTGCGACGCTGCTCGATGCTGCGCCCCACATGCACATGCTGGGACGCGAGATGAAAGCCACGGCCATCCTGCCGGGCGGCGCGGTGAAGCCGTTGGTATGGATCAAGGACTGGAACTTCAATTGGCAGGGACAGTATCTGTACGTCGATCCGATTCGCCTGCCGCGGGGCACGAAGATTGAGGTCGAAGCCTGGTACGACAACTCGACGGGCAATCCGTTGAATCCGCACTCTCCTCCGCAACTCGTGCAGTGGGGCGAGCAGACGCGCGACGAGATGAGCATCTGCCACTTCCGCTACAAGTGCGACAGCATGGAAGAGTTGCTGGCGATGAACAGCGACTACCTCGCCTATGCGACGGGGCAGCAAGCGATCATCGCCAAGCGGCCAGCGAAGCCGCCCGTGAAATAAGCGGTGGTGCGGAGGTGGCGTCAACCAGCCCCGCTGATCATGCTGGGCGCCAGGTCGCGGAGTCTTCGACGTGGCCGTGTTGAGCGACCATTCGTTTGGCCGTGTCAAAGCCTGGAAGCTGCTTCCAAACCACTTGGTTTTTACGCCGAAGGCGTTGTACCTCACAGCCCAGGGTCGCGAGTCGGCGAGCGCACCCTGGGTGGCGATGATGACGAACCTAATACCCTGAAGGGGTTTCATAACGGCTTGAGGCCGCCGATGATGCGACCCTTTCAGGGTCGATGGGCCTTGGATGCCATTTCCCCAGGGTGCGCTCGCAGACTCGCGACCCTGGGCTGTGGGATCGAACGCCTTCGGCGTACTTGACCACCGATCAATGCCCCCCCACCAACGGCAACAATCGGAATGGGGTTTTGAAACCGCTTCTACTCATCCAGCCCGCCGGAAGTTTTCGGCGTCTTGAGGGCTGCCGTCCGCGTCCCAGGCTTCCAACAGGGCCGGGTAGGCTTCTTCGGGGGGCATGTCTCCATAGTCGACGACCCGCTGCACGCGGTCGAACACGTCGGCCCGCAGCACGACGCAAGCCGTGCCGATTTCTGGCGACGTCACCCGGACTGGTTCACCGTCCTTGATCGCCTCGATTTGCGCGGCTGTCAGGTTCATGAGGGCCTCCACACGGATTATCACCGGGCCCGGCAGACAGGACAAGCGGCATTTCCACCAGGAGCGCTCTGACTGAGGGTCCGCCTAGTCTGCACAAATGGGCCTTACTTCCCGGAAAATCCGCATCGGCTTGGAGCTTTGCGACGCTGCAAGATACCGTCTGATGGAAGACGGTCCCCTGCGTCCGAGATCGCGTCATGCCGGCTGACGACAGCGAGCCCTCATCACCGACCGAGCCACAGCCGCCGCGGCTGCGCGGGCTGTGGGGCGTGATGGCGTCCGAGGCCGGTCAAGAGATCGTCGCCGACTCGGACACCGAATCTCCCGCTGAGGAGGTCAAGCCGCGCGGCCTGTGGGGCGTGATGGGCGCGGCTTCCGAAGTTGTCAAAGAGAACAACGAACCTGTCGCCGAAGTTGTTTCCACGGAGGCCATCGCTGACTTGCCAACGGAGACGCCCGCCGAGCCATTCGCGGTTGCGACAGGAAACCACAGGATCAGCGGCGATCAATGGGCGCTCATTACCGGACTGGCCGCCGTGCCCGCGGCGGCGGCGGCGTATTGGCCGGGGCTGGTGGCGGCGTTACCGGGAGCCGTGCTGGGGTTTATCGCCGTCTGGTTCGCGGCGCTGCATGGGTTCTCGTCAACGCAGCCCGCAGCAACGCGGTGGCGGGCGCTCATCGGCGGCGGGTTGGGCTGCCTCGCCTTGGTGCTGGGGCCGTTCGTGTTCACGCCGTGGGGGAATGCCGCTCGCGATCGAGGGGCGGTGCCGGAGACGCAGCAGCAGCCTCAGCCCCTCCACGCCAGCGATGCGAACCCGTGAGGCGGTTCGCTCAGAACCCGATCACCACGCCGCCGTAGACTCCGGGGCGATAGCCATAGGTTCCATAACCGTACGGATACATCCCGCCGTAGCTGTATGGGTACGCGAACGCCGCGTAGCTGGGATACGCAGAGTACCCGTAGCGGTAGTGTCCCTGCGGGTACGTGTAGTGCGGCCGATAGCCGTAGCCTCCGCCGTAGGAGTAGGGCGCGTACGGCGAATAGGTCGTGATCGCATTCACGCCATAGCCGTAATATGGAGAGCCGTAACCAGATCCATATCCGTAGCCGGGGGCATAGGCATACGTCGAATACACCGGCGGGCGGTAGTACCCGGTCGACCAGTAGCCGTAGGGGCGATACGGAGCCCCATAATAGCTGCCGGGGTAGCCATAGCCGTATCCGCGATACCCGCCGTAGTACAGCGACGGCCGGGCATAACTGTATCCCCAGCCGTATCCGCCGTAGCCCGAGTACCCGTAGCGGGAATAGCCGTGCGAGTAGAAGCCGTACCGGGCATGCCCGACGACCCCCTGGCCGACGGTCGTCGTCGCCGACTGCACCGCCCGCTGCGTGGCGACGACATCAGCCTCAGCCGTGCCCGCCGCCAGCATCAACCAGCCCAACGCCCATCCGCCGACCGCGCGATCGAGTCCCATGCTGCGCTCCCTTCCCGATGCCGCCCCGGCCCGCTGCCATTCGCCGCCACACTCCATCGTAGGCCGCGCGCGCGACCGCGGTCAATCGGCGAGGATGTGACAAATTCGACGGAGTGCGGTCGCCCATTGGTGGTCGACCGATGTTGAGATCAGGGGTCTGAGCAGCCCCGTCAGGGGCGACCGGCCTGTAGCCACGGGTGGAGCGGCGCGGCGGCTTCCGCCCGACGCGGAACCCGTGGTAAGGTTGAACGAGCGGACCTTGCCCCGGCAGGGGCAAAGGAAGCGCCCGTCAGTTTCTCAACGTCCGCCGGCCCTCCGGGACGGGGCTGATCCCCGGACGCCTTCCACGGGTTGCGCTCCGCCCGAAACGGGCTGCGCTTCACCCGTGGCTACAGCCCGCGGCCCCTGCCGGGGCCAAGAAGGCGCTCTCTCGACACCATGTTTCCCACCAATTAGCGACCACACCCATTTCGTCGGCATCCGCAAGGGAATTCACTTCGCCGTCAGCGTCAGATCCTTGATCGTCACCGCGCACGTCTCCAGGCCCACGACGAAGGCGAGGCGGTTCTTTTTCTTGGTGTTGACCTGCTCGGCCGTGAAGCGGAATTCGTGTTCGGCGAGCGTCTTGCCGATGGTGATCTGCTCGCCGAGGCCGATCTGGTGCCAGTCTTCCTCGTCGATGCCCATGTTGACGCCGACGCTGCAGCTGGCGTCCGCCTTCGCCTTGAATTTGAGGATGTAGGCCTGGCCCTCCTTGAGGTCGAGATCGGTCATGATGGCCTGCACGTGCCAGTCGGTGCCGGTGACTTTGGTGCTGGCGAGGACGACGGCGTCGTCCATCACTTTGACGAGGCCCTTGCCCCCTTCGTGCTCTTCCAGCCGCCACGACTCGGCCTTGTTGATCGGCTTGAGCAGGTTCTTCGGCTCGTCGGCGAACGCGAACAGACCGGCGATCAACAGCACTGACGCAGCGCATTTCATGAGGGACATCCGAGGGAGAGACGAGTGACACGACCATGCCGAACGGCGATGCGGGGCATTGTACCGAGTGCCGCGGAGGATCGCGATTGATCGAACGTCACCTCATATAGCCCCCGGTCTCCCGACCGGGGGGCGGGCGCGCGTTCGACGTCCATCGAAGCACTCGTCCCCCCGTCGGGAGACGGGGGGCTATATGCCGATCAGCGCTTCGTTGCGGTTCGCAGCGGGGGCAGCGTCTTCACCGCGGGATCGAGGGCCGCGGCGGTGAGACGGTCGGTTCGGGCGCGGTCGGCGGCGCCGGCGGCGTCCCACGCCTCGGCTCGCCGCCAGAGCGCCATTGCGGCAACGGAATCCGGCGGGCGGCTTTCGAGCAGCGCGTTGAACTCGGCGACCGCGGCGTCGGTCTGCCCGCCCGCCAACAGCGCCGACGCACGATTCGCGCGGTACTGCGGATGCGACGGCGACAATCGCAACGCCGTGTCGTACGCCTCAAGCGCGGCCTTCGCCTCACCGGACATCAGCAGCGCGTTGCCGAGATGATTGTGGGCGTCGGCGAAGTCCACTTTGATCGCAATCGCGTGTTTCGCATCGACGATGGCTTCGTCGTAACGCTTTAGCCGCGTCAGCGCGTGCGAACGATTGGAGAGGGCCGTGACATCGTCGGAGACGCGCCGCAGCATTTCGTCATACGCTCCGACGGCCTGTTCGGGCAGGTTGATGGCGAGATACACGGTGCCCAGCGTGTTGTAGGCATGCGGTTCGACGTGCGGGTCTTCGAGGGCGGTGCGGACGTCGTCCAGGGCCTCGTCGAAGCGTTGCTGCTGGAACCGCAGCATGCCGCGACGATGCCGGGCGTTGCCGAATTCGGGCGCAAGCTCCACGGCGCGGTTGAGGTCGGCCTCGGCGATGCTCGTTTGTCCGGCCATCAGCGCCAGGCTGCCGCGGCCGAAGTAGGCCCGGGCGTGATCGGGGTTGCGCTCCAAGGCGTCGCGAAACGCGGCGAGCGCCGGTTCGATCCGGCCCGATTCCGCATAGGTGAAGCCGAGCGCGGTGTGCGTCGCCGGGTCGGCCGGCTTGAGCGCGACGGCCTGCCGCGCGGCGGCGATGGCGTCGTCGTGGCGCTGCAACTGGGACAACACGCCCGACTGCTTGATCCAACTGTCGGCGTGATCCTTCCGCAGTCGGGCCGCCGCTTGATAGCTGCGCAGCGCGGGTTCGTACTCGCCGGCGAGTTCGAAGATCTGGCCCTGCAGAAACCAGGCGTCGGGGTTGTGGCTCTCCTTGCCGAGGGCCTGCCGGACATCGCCGAGGGCGTATTCGTACTGGCCCATCGCGAAGAAGGCTTCCGCGCGGGCGGACCACAGCCGGGGGTTGTCGGGGTCTTTGTTGATCGCATCGGTGAAGCGGTCGATGGCCGCGCCGAATTCCCCCTGCTTGTAGCTGACATAGCCCTTCATGCCCGCGAGCGCCGCCTGGGTTTGCGAACCCTGCTGACCGAGCTGCGCACCGAGGTTGAAGCCCTCGCCGTTGGCCAGCGTGTTCACGGTCTGCGCGATCTCGGCGACATCGACGATGGTGGCGATCGTCTCGGGACTGAGGTCTTGCGATTCATCGAGCGCGGTCGTCGTCTTCGCCCCGTTGCGATGTTCGGGGGGCGGAACGACGGGCAATTCCTCGGCGGATTCGTCGGCATCTTTCTGTCCGAGCAGCGTCTTGCCGGCTTCGGTTTCGCGCGGATCGACGACGCCGTTCTCGAGGTCCTGTCGCGTCATCCACCCGCGACTGCGGCAGCCGGCGACGCACATCGCGAGCAATATCGCGATGACCAACCCGCGCAGCGGCTGACGGCCGGGACTCATAAGTCGCGGCTGATAGCAATTCCGGCCGAGTTCGTCCAGACGAATTGCCCTCTTCGTTGGAGTCCAGCCTTTAGGCTGCTCTTCGGTCGTCGCGCGACCATCGAAGACAGCCTAAAGGCTGGACTCCAACAAAGAGGGTGAGCCTCGCAGAGCCTCGACTGCACCCTACGCAAAGACGGAACATCCGCCGCCGCTTGTCATGCTGGAAATCCGAGCGGTAGACTTCCGGCGTCCCCGTCGCGCTCCCTCGGTTGAGGATCACATCATGGCTCTGCACCGCGCGGTCTGGTTCGCCGTGTTGCTGGCGACCGCAGCGCATCAAGCCCTCGCCGCCGAGAAATACAATGTGCTGTTCATCGCGTCCGACGATCTGTCGGTCCGGCTCGGATGTTACGGGGACAAACAGGCGAAGACGCCGAACATCGATCGCCTCGCCGCGCGCGGCGTGCGATTCGAGCGGGCGTACTGTCAGACGCCGCTGTGCAATCCGTCGCGGGCGTCTTTCTTGACCGGGCTGCGGCCGGACACCGTGCGGGTGTATGAGAACGACACGCACTTCCGCGAGACCGTGCCCGACGCCGTCACGCTGCCGCAGACGTTTCAGCGGGCCGGCTACACCACGGCCCGCGTGGGGAAGCTGTATCACTACAACGTCCCGGCGAGCATCGGCACCGACGGTTTCGACGACCTGCCCTCGTGGCACCGCACGGTCAACCCCCGCGGCCGGGACAAGGGCGACGAGGAGTCGATCTTCACGCTCACCCCGGAGGCGAAGGGATCGCTGCGGTTCGGCGGGACGCTGAGCTGGCTGGCCGCCGACGGGACCGACGCCGAACAAACCGACGGCATGATTGCCGACGCTGCGGTCAAGCTGCTCGGCGAGCTGCGCGACGGGCCGTTCTTTTTGGGCGTCGGGTTCTTCCGGCCGCATACGCCGTATGTTGCGCCGAAGCCGTGGTTCGCGCTGTATCCGCTCGGCTCACTCGCCACGCCGCGGGCGCCGGCCGGTTGGCAGGACACCATCCCCGCGGCCGCGTGCGAGCATCGCAAGCCGCAGGAGAATCATCTGTTCGAGGAACACCGCTGTCTGGCCATCCAGGCGTACTATGCGTCGATCAGCTTCATGGACGCGCAGGTCGGCAAGCTGCTCGATGGCCTGGAGCAGTCGGGACTGGCGTCGAAAACCATCGTCGTGTTCCTCAGCGACCACGGTTACCAACTGGGCGAACACGATCTGTGGCAGAAGCGGTCGCTGTACGAGTGGTCGCTGCGCGTGCCCTTGATGATTTCGGTCCCCGGCAATCCGGCGAACGGATCGGTGGCGAACAGCCCGGTGGAACTCGTCGATCTGCATGCCACGCTCGCCGAGTTGTGCGGGTTGTCCGCGCCCAAGACGGAGGGACACAGCCTCGCCGCGCTGGTGCGGCATCCCGAACAGCCTTCGGGCCGGGCAGCGTTCTCGCAGATCGCGCGGACGGACGTCGCCATTCCCCGCGAACGGAAGGTGGACCAGGTGACGTACCTCGGCCACACGATCCGGACCGACCGCCATCGCTACATCGAATGGGACGGCGGCACGAAGGGAGCCGAATTGTACGACGAAGCCGCCGACCCGGAGGAAATGAAGAATCTCATCCACGACGCCGCTCAGGCAGCGACGGTCGCCGCGCTCAAGCAACAACTCGCCCGGCAGTTCCCGCAGCGCCGGCCGCACGAGCTGCCGAACCCGCGCGGGTTTACAAAGCTGTTCGACGGGAAGAGCGTGGACGACTGGACCCAGCGCGGCGGCTCGGCGACGTACCGCGTCGAGAACGGCCTGCTCATCGGTCGCACGGTGGAGGGATCGAAGAACACGTTCCTCAGTCCGCCGCGCGAGTTCGCCGATTTCGAGTTGGAATTCGAGGTGCTGTGCGACCGGGAACTGAACTCGGGGGTGCAGATCCGCAGCCACGAGTACGCCGTCGACACGCCGCAACCCTCGATGCCGAAGCGGATTCGCGCGGCCGGCGAAGTGTTCGGCTATCAATGCGAGATCGCCGACCGCGGCACGGGAACCGCGGGCAACTTCTGGGACGAAGCCCGCTGGACGAAGTGGTGGTCCGAGCCGTCAGCGCAGGGGAAGGACGCCTACCGCGACGGCGAATGGAACCGCTACCGCCTCGTGGCGCAGGGGGATCGCCTCCGCAGTTGGGTGAACGGCGTCGCCGTTGCCGACTTCCGCGACGCCACGGATGAGTCGGGATTTATTGGCTTCCAGGTGCACGGCATCAAAGCGGGCACCGGACCCTACGAAGTCCGCTGGCGCGACATCCGCGTGCGGGAGTTGAAGGCGGGGGATGTGGTGCCGTAGATCACTTGACGGCCTCACCCGCTTTGCTGGAAGTCGGGCTATCACCGGCGGAGACCCAGGTGTTGACATAACTGGCGCGCTCGGCCGGCGGGTCGGCTTCCCCCTGCTGCCAGACCACGTTGTCCCGGTATTCCACGGTGATCTCGCCGCCGGTCATCTGACCGAGGCGGTATTGCCACTTGTGTGTGTCGCCGTTGGAGCGGCGGGCTTCGATCAGCAACAGCACTTCGGGGTTGGTTCCGTTGGCGAAGGCGAACATCGCGCCGTCGAGCACGCCGGACTCCGCATGTTCGTAGCGCAGCAGCGGCGTGGTCATCGGACGCAGGGCGATCTGGCCCTCGACCACCGCGCTCTCAAAGACGCGAAACTGTCGCACCGCCTCTCGCATCTGGATCAACCGCCCCGCCGGTGTGCCCGCCGGCGGATTCATGTCGAGCGGTTGCCACGCCAGCGCCGGTTCTCGGGCCGACCAGCGCAACTCCGGCGCGCGGACTGCGGCGATGCGGCGATCCGACAGCGACACCACTTCGAACAGCCATCGCGGCCCCGACTGATGATGCGGATACAGCTCCACCGCCATCACGGCCACCGGGCGATTCTGTCTGGTCCAGACCCACAAGGTGGCATCCGCCTGTTCCCGCGTAATGTCGGTATAGACCAGCAGCGGCTCCTTCCCGCGGGCCGCGGGCAGCGGTTTGTCGCCGGTCAACTCCTCGATCGCGACGGTCTGAGTCAGCTCGGCCATCCGCAGGCGATGGGCCGCTCGTTGTTCCGGCGTGGAATCCGCCGCCAGCAGATCCGACTGGATCAACACTAACCCGAGGAGCAACACCCAGCACGCGCGAGAAGAGTTCATCATGCCAGCCCCGCTATAGACAATGCGTCTATAACAGCAGACCGCACCGACGGACAAATGTCAATCCGATTCAGTTCTTTTCGTCGCTGCGTGTTGCCGGGCCAGCCTGGACAGCTCCGACTTCACGGTTTGATGCTGCGGGTCGTCGATCAGGTTCTTCGACTCCGTCGGGTCGTTGACCTCGTCGAACAGCATCGCGCCCCCTTCGCCGCCGTTGTATTCGGCGTAACGGTAACGGGCCGTGCGGACGGCGACGCCGAGGTTCTTCGCGTTCCCGGCGACCGTGTATGCGGGGTGGTCCCACTTCGCCGCGGGGTCGTTCAGCAATGCGGTGAGACTGTGCCCTTCGAGTCCCTTCGGCGTCGCGATGCCGCACAGTTCGCACAGCGTCGGATACACGTCCAGCGACTGCACCGGCACGGCGACGGTCTGCCCGTTGGCTTTTGCGTTGGGAGCGGAGATGATCAGCGGCACGCGGGTGCCCACTTCGTACAGCGAGCCGTGCTTCGACCACTTGCCGAACTCGCCAAGGTGGTAGCCGTGATCGCCCCAGAACAGCACGATGGTGCTGTCGCGCAGCTTCAGCCGGTCCAGCTCGGCGAGCACGCGGCCGACGTTCCAGTCGGTGAAGGAGATGGAGGCCCAATACGCCTCGATGACCTTGCGGGCCTCCTCCGGCGTGGCGTCGCGCTGAATGAACAGGTCGCCATTCGGCGTGATCGACCCCGGCGGATACCCGGTCGGAGCGGCGGCTTTGGCGGCGAACGACGCCGGCAGCTTGATCGTCTCGGGATCGTACAAATCGAAGAACCGCTGCGGCGCGGTCGGCGGGCTGTGCGGTTTCGTGAAGCCGCAGGCGAGGAAGAAGCGGTCCTTCTGATGCGCTCGCAGATACTCGATGGCCTTGGTCGCGGTGCGGTGATCGTTGTGCGATTCGCCGTCTCCTTCGAGGACGTTGATGCGGTCCGAAGTCTGCATGCGGTCCTTCTGCGTGACCTTGCGGTCCGGCGCGGTCGGCCCGTCGAAGTTCCGCTTCACGCCCCCTTCGGACCACGCCTCGGCGTCGTCGATGCCGCCGTGGAAGATCTTCCCGCAGGCAAGCGACTGGTAGCCCTGCTGCTTGAAATGCTTCGGCAGCGAGACGAAGTCGGGATGCAGTCCGCCGACCCAGGCCTGGTTGTTGAGGACGTTGGTGGTCGTCGGATGCCGGCCGTTGAGCATCGACGACCGCGACGGATTGCACAGCGGGTACTGGCAATACGCCCGGTCGAACCGCACGCCGACCTTCGCGAGGCCGTCGATGTTCGGCGACTGGACCTGCGGATGCCCGTAGCACCCCAGTTCGGGCCGCATGTCGTCGGACATCAGGAACAGCACATTGTACTTGCCGTCGGCAGCGGCAAGCGGGGCGGAGAACGTCGTCAGCGCGATCAACAGGGAACAGACGGCGCGAATCATGGCGGTCATCCTGAGAGGGTCTCTCATCACGGCACGAATGGCCACGAAGATGCCGCAATTGTAGCCGGGCTGGGGGGACGTTTGCCACAAACTCCGCCGCCGTGCCTTTGCCAGCGGTGGAGCTCGCAGGAGTGTCGGAAGGAATTCTCACGAACTCATCGACCATCGTCGCGTCACGGAACTAAAATGCGATCGAGGCATTGGCCCGCTTCGTGGATTGACATCAACCCAAACACTTCATGACGATGCCACTGAGAGTACCGAAACTGCTCACTGGGAAGGGTCATCATGCGGGCTTGTGCGACTTTGATCATGGCCACAGCGCTGATGGCGATTGGGCACGCCGGGAACACGCTCGGGCAATCGCAACCCCAAGCCTCACAGCGATTCGTTCTGGCCGCGGATCTTCAGAAAGAAGCCGTGCGAATCATGGGATTGCTCGGAGTGGAATATGGCAAACCGATGACCGTGATCGGGCGGTGGGAAGCGCCTCGGGAAGTCGCGAAACCGAGGGGACTGG
This sequence comes from Planctomycetaceae bacterium, assembly GCA_034439795.1. Classification (GTDB taxonomy): domain Bacteria; phylum Planctomycetota; class Planctomycetia; order Planctomycetales; family Planctomycetaceae; genus DSVQ01. The sequence continues at coordinate 13,417 of JAWXBB010000385.1, forward strand.
ACCTCATTGTGACACACGTGAATGGTCGCAAGCTGGAATTACCGGTGATCTTCAACCAGTACGATGTGATCGCGACGGCGATTCGCAAAGAACAGGCCGGAACCCCACGCGACGGGGAAACCTGGGAAGGACGTTGCTGGGAGGGCGGTCGTTATTGGGGACATGTGAATGTCATCCGCGAAGAACTCGGACTTCAGCCTGTTAGCCCAGCACACGGTGGATTCGAGACGGAACTGCATTTCTTTCGCCTGACTGCCAGCCCTGCCAAACCCACGAAATGAGTTTCGGCGCCGCCCTCGCTTGCGCTCGGGGCTGGGACCGCATTGATGTCGTCGGAATCCCCAATTCGCTGTGCCCGTCTCGCGCCGTCGCCGACGGGGGCGCAGCACGTCGGGAATGCGCGGACGTTTTTGTTGGCGTGGTTCTCGGCCCGGTCGCAGGGGGCACAGGTCATTCTGCGGATTGAGGACATCGACTCGCCGCGCGTGAAGCCGTGGGCGATGGCGCAGGCGGCGGACGACTTGCGGTGGCTGGGGTTGGATTGGGACGCCGGCCCCGTCGTGCAGACGACGCGGCTGGACGTGTACCGGGCGCTGCTCGACGACTTGAAGCGGCGGGAGCTCGTCTATCCCTGCATCTGCACGCGGTCGGACGTCGATGCCGCGGCGAGCGCGCCGCACGTCGGTCAGGAGGGGCCGCTTTATCCGGGGACGTGTCGACACCTCACCGTAGGCGATGCGGCAGCGCTCGGCGAACGCCCTTACGCGTGGCGGTTTCGCGTCGATGAGACCGCAGGCGTGATGATGTATCACGACCTCGTCGCCGGTCCGCAACGCTGCAATGTCGCGACGGAGCTGGGGGACTTCGTCGTCGGCAAGTCGGATGGCTCGCCGGCCTATCAGCTCGCGGTCGTGGCCGACGACCACGCGATGGGGATGACGGAGGTCATTCGCGGCGACGATCTGATCCCCAGCACGTTCCGGCAAATGTTGTTGTACGCCGCGATGGATTGGTCGCCGCCGTCATTTGCGCACGTCCCTTTGGTGATTGGTCCCGACGGCCGCCGGCTGGCGAAACGGCACGGCGACACGCGGCTGTCGGTGCTGCGCGATGCGGGTGTGCCGCCGGAACGGCTCATCGGTCTGTTGGCCTGGTCGTGCGGCTTGCAGGGGACGACCGCCCCGATCATGGCCCGCGATCTGCTGACCACGTTCGACTGGCAAAGCCTGCCGCGGTCGCCGTTTGTCTTCGCGCCCGCGATGTGGTCGGAGCTCATGGCGAGCAACGCTTGAGGCGGTCCCCTCGCCCCCGCTTCGGGGGAGAGGGCTAGGGTGAGGGGGCCGAGCGTTTCCCAGGACGATGACGACCAGAAATACCAACCCGATGCGTCAGCGAGGGCGAGCGCTCATTAGCGCCTCGCTCATGCTTCGGGTTGGTATTGGACCCGGCAGTGAGCGCTCGCCCCCTCACCCCGACCCTCTCCCCCGAAGCGGGGGCGAGGGGGCCGGAGGGAGACGCCAACCATCATTGGCATACGTCCGAGCACGCGCGCCGCGGCCCTCCGTGTTGCTCCGGTTCGCGCGGCGGATATAATCCAACTACCACAAATCGCGAGGGATGAACTGTCGGTGTCGCAATTGCCGCGGATTCTGTTGTTGGGTGCGGATGAGCCAAACGCCTTGCCGGGCGAACTCCAGACGCGGTTGGAGAGCGGCTTCGAGGTCGTCAAGTGGCCGCAGTCGCCGGACTGGCCGGCGGCCCCCGCGGGGGACTTCCGCTGCGTGGTGTTGTGCGGGTCGCAGTCGCAGACGCTGCCCGACCTGCTGCAGTTCGAGGGGGTGCTGCGTCATCTGCCGCAGGGTGTGGCGGTGATCGACCCCGAATACCGCATCCGCTGGAGCAATGCGAAGCTCGCGGGATTGATGGGGGTGCCGGAGGCCGTCGGCCTGCAGTTCTTCGAGGCATTCGGGCATCCGGAGATCGTCGGACCCGGCTTCACGCCGTTCGACGACGCCGGCGAGCCGGGCTGCGCGACGACGTTCCGCGTCGGCGACAAGACGTACTACGAGATCGTCGGTGCGCCGGTGTATTCGGAGAGCGACGGCTTCGCGCACCTGGCGGTGGTCACGGTCCGCGACGTGTCCGCCGACATGCTGGCGCGGCAGAAGCTCAAGGCGATTTATCAGGCCGGTCTGGAACTGGGCGAACTGACGACCGAAGAACAGGTCGAGCTGTCGGTGCAGGACCGCATCGAGTTGCTCAAGCAGAAGATCATCCTGTTCACCAAAGACGTGCTGGAGTTCGAGACCGTCGAAATTCGGATGCTCGACAAGCGGACCAACGAATTGGAGCCGCTGCTGAACGTCGGCATGACCGACGAGGCCGCGAAGCGCCGGCTGTTCGCCGAGAAACAGGGGAACGGCGTCACGGGGTGGGTGGCCGCCACCGCCGACAGCTACTTGTGCGAGGACACCGCCCGCGATCCGCTGTATCTCACCGGCGCGGCCAACGCCCGCAGCTCCCTGACGGTGCCGCTGATTTTCCAGAATGAGATTCTGGGCACGTTCAACGTGGAGAGCAATCAGCCGCACGGGTTCACGCACAACGACCTGCAGTTCCTGGAGCTGTTCTGCCGCGAAGTGGCGCTCGCGCTCAACACGCTGGAGCTGCTGGTCGCCGAGAAGCTGTGGGCGGCGACGCAAGGGACAGACCTGATTCTGCGGGAGCTCGCGCAGCCGGTCGACGAGATTCTGAACGACACCGCGTGGATTCTCGAAAAGTACATCGGCCACGACCCCGCCGTCTGCGAACGGTTGCAGCGGGTGCTGAAGCACACCCGCAGCATCCGGCAACTGGCGGTCCGCGTGGGGGAAAGCATCGCCCCCCAGGTGGCCAACCCGCCGGTGCAGTTGCGGCCGCAGAATCCCAAGCTGCGTCACAAGCGGTTGCTGGTGGTCGACAACGACGACACGGTCCGCATCGCCGCGCACGAGTTGCTGGGCCGGTTCGGCTGCGACGTGGAGACCGCCCATCACGGCGAAGAGGCGCTGCTGATGGTCCGCAGCTTCCATTACGACGCGGTGATTCTCGACATCCGCCTGCCCGACATGACCGGCTACGACTGCTTCGTCCGCATCCGCGAGGTTCACGAGCATCTGCCGGTGATTCTGATGACGGGCTTCGGCTACGACCCGTCGCACTCGATCGTCAAGGCCCGGCAGATGGGGCTGAAATCGGTGCTCTACAAGCCGTTCCGGCTGGACCAGTTGCTGAAGGAACTGGAAGCCGCGGTGTCGACGCCGGAGGCGTGAGCAGACCGCGAAACCGCAAGCGTGGTCTCGGGACCGCGATCAAGACACAACCCCCTGACGAAGGGGCGCGTTAGAAGCGGATTCAAAACCCGATTCTGGTTGTTGCCGTTGGTGGCAGGACATTGATGGGTGGTCGAGTACGCCGAAGGCGTTCGATCACACAGCCCAGGGTCGCGAGTCGGCGAGCGCACCCTGGGGAATTGGTGCCCGACGCGCATCGACCCTGAAAGGGTCGCATCACCGGCGGCGTCGATCCCCGATGAAACCCTTTCAGGGTATGGGGTTCGTCACCGATCACCACCCAGGGTGCGCTCGCCGACTCGCGACCCTGGGCTGTGGTGTATAACGCCTTCGGCGTAAGAACCACGTCGTTTTGAAACAGCTTCTTAGCTGGTTACAAGTCGCTGCGGCTCAATACGTCCACTCGACGCCCCAGCTCCAGGTGGTCATGAACCACGTGGTCCGTTCGCTGTTGAGCTCGGGGAACTGCGGGAAGCCGCGCCAGTCGATGACGTTGCCGGGACGATACATCGCTCCGGCCACCAGGAAGGTGTAGCCCATCTGGAACTGGGCCTGCTCGAAGACCTTCAGCTTTCGCACGCCGGGAACGTGCGACAGGATGGGCGCCCGCAGGAAGAACGCCTGCTCGAATGTCGGTGAGACGTGCGTCGTCGTGTCC
>JAWXBB010000386.1:0-2971 GCA_034439795.1 Planctomycetaceae bacterium
GCCCAGACCGCCCCCCGCAGTTCCGCCGCCTCGGAAAGCCGACCGACGTCATGAGCAAAACCCCCACCGGCCAGTCGCCGAGCGACAATTTTCAGTTGGAATGGCGGGGCGACACGATGGTGATCACCCCGGCCGCCAATGTCGAGGGGATGAACTGGGACCTGATCGAGCAGGCCGCCGACATCGTGATGGCCCCGCTCAAGGCCCATCCCTCGCCGATGGTGGTCATCGACCTGAGCCAGGTCAGCTACTTCGGCTCGGTGTTCCTGGCGCTCTTGTTGCGGTGCCACACGGCGGTGAAAAGCCGCGGCGGCGAGATGGTTCTCTGCGGCGCGAGCAAGATGGCCCGCGAGCTGCTGAAGATCACGGCCCTGGACACGCTGTGGGCCTTGTACGAGACCAAGGACGAAGCGCTCGAAGCCGTGGATCAATAAGGTTCGATGACCGATTTGTTTAGCCGCCTGGTCGCGGCCAAGAAACTGTTCCAACCGCGTGGTCTTTACGCCGAAGGCGTTGTACCTCACAGCCCAGGGTCGCGAGTCTGCGAGCGCACCCTGGGTGGTGATCCATGATCGAACCATACCCTGAAAGGGTTTCATCAAGGTTTATCTCCGACGGTGATGCGACCCCTTCAGGGTCGATTCATCTTGGATGCCGGTTCCCCAGGGTGCGCTCGCAGACTCGCGACCCTGGGCTGTGTGATCGAACGCCTTCGGCGTACATGACCTCCGACCAATGACCTGCTGCCAACTGCAACAACCCGAAGAGGGTTTTGAAACTGCGGCTAAACGGACCACGCGAATCCACGACGGTGGTGTTGAGCGAACGGTGCGATGTCGACGACGTTTTCCGATTCTTCACTGCCCGATGACGATGTGCGGCCGGCTGCGGCCCCGCTGAATCTGTCGAAACTGGCGACCCCGATCAGCCACGATGCCGCCCAGCGGGCTGCGCTCATCGCCGAGATGCGGATGACCGTCGACAAGCTGGAGCGCGACGAGGCCTCCCGCGGCGATCTGAAGATTCTCTCCCGGGCGCTCAAGGAGCTGCGGTACGCCTTCAAGGTGTTCACGCCGTACCGGCATCATAAGAAGATCACAGTCTTCGGCTCGGCCCGCACGCCCCCCGATCATCCCGACTATCAGCTTGCCGTCGAATTCGGCCGCCGGATGGCGAACGCCGGCTGGATGGTCGTCACCGGCGCCGGCGGCGGCATCATGGAGGGGGCGCACGTCGGTGCTGGCCAGGCGATGTCGATGGGGGTCAACATCCTGCTCCCCTTCGAGCAGGAGGCCAACTACGTCATCAACAAAGATCAGAAGCTGGTCACGTTCCGGTACTTCTTCACCCGCAAGCTGATGTTCGTCAAAGAGGTGCATGCCGTCGCGCTCTTCCCCGGCGGCTTCGGCACGCTCGACGAACTGTTCGAGGTGCTCACGCTGGTGCAGACCGGCAAACGCGACCTGCTGCCCATCATCTGCGTCGATCAACCCGGAGGCACGTACTGGACCTCGCTGATTCAGCTTCTGGAGACGCAACTGTATCAAAGGCGGCTGGCCTCGCCGCACGACCGGGCGTTGTTCAAGGTGACTGACAGCCTGGACGAAGCCGTCGCCGAGGTGCAGCGGTTCTACAGCGTGTTCCATAGCTTCCGGTACGTGAAGGACCGGCTGGTGATTCGCTTGAACCGGCCGCCGTCCGACGAGTTGCTGGAGCAGCTCAATGTCGACTTCGCGGCGATCCTGGTCTCCGGCCGGATCGAGCGGACGGAGTTGCACGCCCACGAGCAGGACGAAGAGCACACGCACCATCTGTCGCGCATCTCGCTGGCCTTCAACCGCCGCGACGCCGGCCGGTTGCGAATGCTGATCGACGCCCTGAACGCCGGGCTGACGACGGACGACGAGGGTTAAGAATCCGTCAGTCTGCGCTTTGTCCCCTCTCCCGGCGCTTCGCTGGGAGAGGGCTAGGGTGAGGGTGCCTTTCTCCTTTGTCTTCGCGTCGCATACCCGAAGACCAAGACGGGAAGGCAAAAGGCACCCTCACCCCCGGCCCCTCTCCCGGCGAAGCGCCGGGCGAGGGGAGAAGAAACTCCAACACATCCGGCTGCCGCTGCGTAGAATAGGCAGTTGCCTTGAGCGGTCGGGATTCGCCGAGGCAGCGGCTGCCGAGTGACCACCCGCCCCACCCCCCGCCGAGCGGATTCCATCCGCCGCTGGAAGTTCTGAAAGGAGTGACCCCCATGTCTGTGCCCCGTCCGTTACGTTCGTATGGAATCGGTTTGGCCGTTGGCGCCGCATTGATGGCCGCCGTGGTCTCGTGGGGACCGCGTCAGGAAGCGGTCGCCGTGCCGGCTTCGCCGGTCGTTCGCGAAGCCCAGGACGTGGCCGCCGCGTTCCGTCACGTCGCTGCCCAGGTGACGCCGAGCATCGTCTCCATCACGACCATGACCAAGGCCCGCCGGGTCGAAATGCAGGACGGGGGCGAACAGCTCGACGACGAAGCGTTGCCGTTCCGCGAATTCTTCAAGGACGACCCGCGGTTCCAGGAGTTCTTCCGTCAGCAGCAGCGACAGCCCCGTCAGCGGATGACGCCGCGCCGGCAGGGGGCCGGCAGCGGGTTCATCATCGACAAGGCCGGCGTGATCATGACCAACAACCACGTCGTCAGCGGGGCCGACGAAGTCCGCGTGCGGCTGTTCGACGGCCGCGAGTTCATCGCCACCGACATCAAGACCGACCCGCGGACCGACGTCGCCATCGTCCACATTCACGACGCCGGCAACCTGACGCCCATCAAGCTCGGCGACAGCCGCGCGATGGAAGTCGGCGACTGGGTGCTCGCCTTCGGCAGCCCGTTCGGTCTCGACATGACCGTCACGCAGGGAATCATCAGCGGCAAAGGCCGGGCCCGCAATCTCGCCGACCGCGAGGACTTCCTGCCGACCGACGCCGCGGTCAACCCCGGCAAC
>JAWXBB010000387.1:0-13099 GCA_034439795.1 Planctomycetaceae bacterium
GTAGCATCGCATAGCCCAGGGTCGCGAGTCTGCGAGCGCACCCTGGGTGGCGATCGATAACGAACCCCATACCCTGAAAGGGTTTCATCGGGATTTGGCGCCGTCAGTGATGCGACCCTTTCAGGGTCGATGTGTCTCGGACGCCGATTCCCCAGGGTGCGCTCGCAGACTTGCGACCCTGGGCTGTGTGATCGAACGCCTGCGGCGTATTTGACCTCCGAGCAATGTTCCGCCACTAACGTCTACAGCCAGGGTTGGGTTTTGAAGCCGCCTCTAGCGTTGTCGCATCCTGCGGGCAATCTCACACCAAGTCGTGGTAAGCCGCCTGCAGGCTGCCGATGACGGCGGCGACGGCGGCTTCCAGCTCTGAGACGAGATCCGTGGCCACGGTCAAATCGCCCGAGCGGCCGGCTCGTTCCATCACTCCGGCCAGTGCGACGGCCTGGTGCGCATCGAAATTCGCCGATAGCGATTTCAACGTATGGGCCGCGTGCATGACGGCTTCCGCATCCCCCTGCGGAACGGCGTCTTTCAACTGGCTCAACAGGACGGGCGCATCCACGACGTAGAACGCCGCCAAGTCGTGCAGCAACCGCTCATCGCCGCCGATGCGCTGCAGCGCGGTCTGCCGGTTGAACGGGGATCGCTGGGGCTCGGACATCATTGAAGCGGCCATAGTGTCGGTACCACGGGTGTCGGAAAGGATAACGTCGAGACGTGCTTCATCTCGTCACCCCCTTCACTGGACGATTCCATCAACGACGGTAGCTCGCGGCCCCGCTGGGGCTGCGAGCTGCCATCTGCTCCTCATTGTCCAAGACGCGGAGGAGCGTTGTCCATGTCGATCTACCGTTTCACTCCGCGAGCGCTGGGTGCCACTGGCGGCAGCTTTGGGCCGCCAGTGTCTTTGTTCCCAACTCACACTGGCGGCCGAAGCCCGCCGCCAGTGGCACCCGCCATCTCAGCACGGTCGAGGTACTAGGTCGGCAGACGACGACCGGCGATCAGCGAGATCACCGCGAGAACCAGGAACACGAAGAAACAGATTTTGGCCAGTCCGACGGCCGACCCCGCGATGCCGCCGAATCCCAGAATCGCTGCGATCAGCGCGATCACCAAGAATGTCAGTCCCCAACTCAACATGATCAGTACCCCCAAGATGAACCCATTGGTGTCACGAGTTCGGTTTCTGGTCGCGTCGCCGGTTCACAAGAATCGACGCCCGCCTGCTATGGTTTCGCCGGCATGCTCGCCGGACGCTCCGTCTGAATTTCCACGCTGCCACCGTTCGGTGCCTCATTGACCTCGATCTTGGCCTTCGGCGTCTCGATTCTGAGGACCGGTTCCTTTTGGGCCTCGCAGCCGAAGCTGCTCGCCAAGAGGGCCGCCGCATGGCCGATCACGCACCATCCATGTCGCACGTTCATGATTGAGCCTCGCAGTTCGGTGTCGAAGGGAAGCTGGGTAATGCTGAAAGCACTCCCCGTGCCGAACTTTTGTGCGAATCAGTGAATGCGTCACAACTCATTTCGATGCATAAGGATACAACCGTAAGACGGGTTGTAAGTCAGCCCAGACGGTCGCGCATCAAGCACGGAAGCGGTCGCTGGGACGACGCGCTGACGGGGTCTCCGCCAGCCGGTCGCACCGCTGACGAGCCGCGGTCTGACTAACGGCACGCGGCTGAATCACCGACCGTCGGCGAGCGGTGACGAATACTTTCGCAGCGTCCGCAGCAACTGCTCCCGGTCGAGCGGCTTGGGGAGGTAGTCGGTGCAGCCTGCGGCGAGGCATTTCGTTCGTTCGCCCTCCATCGCTCCGGCGGTCAGGGCGATGATGGCGCCGGCGAAGCCTTCCGAACGCAACCGTTGCGTGGCCTCGTATCCGTTGAGGATGGGCATCTGCATGTCCATCAAGACCAGATCGATGGGCTGCAATTCGGCGGCCGAGCGGTGGACGGCTTCCACCGCTTCGGCTCCATTGCCGACAATCGTGATGCTCGCCACCTGATCGTCCAGCATCCGCCGCAGCATGAATTGCAGGCTGCGCGTATCTTCGGCGATGAGCAGCCGGCAAGCCAGGCGGTCGCCGCCCGAGCCGGCGGACTCTCCCGGCAAGGGCGTGGCCGCATCGGGTTCGACGGGGGACAAGTCGTCTTCGCGCACGGGCAGCACGATCCGAAAGGTCGTCCCCTCTCCGACGACGCTGTCGACGGCAATCGTCCCGCCGTGAAGTTTGATGAGCTTGCGGACGATCGCCAGCCCCAGGCCCGTCCCCGGGCCGCGATCCCCCTGTTGGATTTCGACTTGAGAGAATTCCTGGAACATCTCGGCGATCCGGTCCGCGGGAATGCCGACGCCGGTGTCCCGGAGTTCGATCTGAAGCCGGAAGCTCTTCGGTGAAGGGTCTCTCCGAATGAACAGCTCCACCCGGCCGGCGTCCGTGAACTTGACCGAGTTGGAAAGCAGATTGAGCAGGATCTGCCGGACCCGCAGCGGGTCGAGCTGGAGCGTCACCGGCAGCGAGTCTTCGACTTCCATCCGCAGCGCGATCCCCTTCTCCCCGGCCATCGGTTCGACGAGCTTGCGGACTCCGTCGATGAGCGCCCGCAGGTCGCACGACTCGTAGCGCAGCTCAATCTTGCCCGCTTCGATTTTGGAGAGATCGAGCACGTCGTTCAGAAGCTGCAATAAGGACTCGCCTTGATTCCGGATCACCAGGGCCAGTTCGCGATCGGTGCCGGCGACGATCCGCCGGCACAGCACGTCCGCGCAGCCGAGCACCGCCGTCAGCGGCGTGCGGATTTCGTGGCTCATGCTGGCCAGAAAGCGGGACTTGGCCCGATTGGCCGCCTCGGCCGCCTCCCGCGCCTGATCCAGCTCGTACTCGGCATCGATCCGTTCCGTGACGTCGGATTGAATGCCCACGAAGTGCGTCACCTCGTCGTGCTCGTCAAAGATCGGGGCGATCCGCAAGTCGTTCCAGAACGGCGTGCCGTCCTTGCGGTAATTCAGGATGGTGACCGCGCATTCCCTGCGCTGCTGGATCGCGAGGCGGATGGAGAGCGACACATCCGGGTCGGTGTCCGGGCCTTGCAGAAACCGGCAGTTCTGGCCCACGGATTCATGGGCGGTATAGCCGGTCAGCTCTTCAAAGGCGGGATTGGCGAACACGATCGGACAATCGGCCTGCAAGGCATCCGTAATGACGATGCCGTTGGTGGCGAACTCAATGGCCCGCGTCCGTAACCGCAGGGCTTCTTCATCCTGCTTGCGCCGCGAGATGTCGAAGTTCACACCCATCATTCGCACGGGTGTGCCTGTGGCGTCGCGGATGACTTCGCCCCGTCCTCCCAGCCAGCGGGTGTCGCCGTTCGGCGTTCGGATGCGAAACTCGTGATCGTAGTGACGGTGCAGCCGGATGGCCGCTTCGATGGCCTGCGTCACGCCGGCGCGGTCATCCGGATGCAGAATCTCGAAGAACGCATCGGCGTCGATCGCGCCATCGGGCGCGCCCAGTCCCAGCAACTCCACCTGCGTGGGGTTGAAGCGGACCCGGTCCGTGGTCAGATCCCAATCCCACGTCCCCATGCCCCCGGCCTGCAGCGCAAGCTGCAACTGCTCTTCACTGGTCAGCAGGTTCGCAGCGACACGGCGGCGTTCGACGACCTCCTCCTGCAGACGGTCGGTCATCTGCTGCAACTGGCGGGTGCGCTCGTCGACTTCCAATTCCAGCGCGCGCGGACTGCGAAACGCCAGCGCCTGCGGAATCACTCGCAGCAAGCACAGCACCGTCGCCCAGGAAACGACGGCCGTCGCCAGCTTCAACAACGCCGACAACCGGTAGGCCGGCCACCAGAACATCAGGGCGTCCAGCAGATGCATGGTCCCGCTGGCGAGAAGGAACGCCCCGAACAACCAAAACACGCGGGAAAGGGGGATGTCCCGGCGATGCCGGACGAATCGCAGAATCACCAGCGGTATGGCCACGTAAGCCGCCCAGGTGGCAACATCGGCCGCGATGTGCATCCAACCCCACCAGGGTTGTTGCTCCCAAGCCGTGCCGGACGACCACAGCGCCGGGAATCCCTGGACGTCGACGATCTCGGTTAACCACCGGAACATGTCCATCCTTTTCACCGGCGAGCGCCCGGCTTGCCGGCGCGATGCGAATGTTGCCCCCAGGCAGGGGTGAAATGGCCAGACATCAGACTACCGGTGATGGGTCCGTTTCGCATCAGAGGGACTGCGGCGCGAGCGGAAATGCCGGACGGCGGGCCCGCACGAAAGATTCGCACGGGTCCGCCGTCTATCGAGCAACGTGCGTCACGATCGGTGTTGGGACGCACGAAAATCTGTTCACTCGCCGGCTCAGGCACAGTCCTGGCACGCGTCGCGCAGATCGCGGATGCGGTCGTGCGACGCTTTGACAGCCGCATACTGGCGCAGCAGCACGTCGTTCATCGCGCTGCCCGCCGTGCTCTTGAGCGCCGTCTCGTAGGCAGCCTTGATCGCATCCTCGCCGCGCTCGGCTTCAGCCAGCATGGCATAGCGGTCGTCGGACGACAGCATCTCGCGGATGCTCATCCACGTCCGATGCACGGACGCGGAAACCGACCCTTCGCGACGGGGAATCTCGCCGTTCCAGGTCACAAAGCGCGCCAAGTCGTCGGCTTGGACGTCGCGGTCGTCGGCCAACTGCTCGAAAGCGCTCCGCAGCGTCAGGTCATCGAGCGCTTCGGACGCCTGGCGGAAACCGTCGCGGCTGTCGATGTTGATCTGAATCAATTCCTGCAACTGGCTCACGGTCTCCGCCGAGAGCGTCTGTTTCGTTTCCACGGCCATGGGAATACCCCCGTTTGCGTTGAAGTCTCCATTCAGTCGGCGTCCGGTCGCCAACGCATGGTCGCGACTGACGCAAGATCGGTGCCGGAACGAGACCAATCAGCGGGAGCGTCAATTTGGGGAACGCATTCTGAAAAGGAGGGGGAAGCGGTCTGCTGAGCGTCTGAAGGACATGACCGCCAATCATCCAGCTTGGCAGTTGGACCACCGCTCTGATGACTGTTGAGCATTGATTCACGGGATTGGTATGTGTTCTGCTATCCGGCATCTCGCGGTAGTTATGACTGCTCAGACGGCAAGACGATTCGATAGGAACGAGGGCATTGGACGTGGTCGAATCATTGTTACTGGCCGTCACGCGCGTGACGACCGTGAACGACGTCGGCGAAACGATGACGAACGCGACCGGCTTCTTCTACGAGCGGGACGGGCAACTCTTCCTGGTGACGAACCGGCACGTGGTGCTTAGCGAGGAAACGGGGCACCACCCCCACAGCCTGCTAATTGAGTTGCACATCGATCCCGAAAACGTCGCCGCGGTGCTGGGCTTTTCCATTCCTCTGTATCACGACGCGGAACCGGCCTGGCAGGAGACCAGCGACGTGGCCAGCCTGATCGACGTGGTGACGATCCCTCTCGACCGCGATGCCTTGCCGGAAACGCTGGTTTATGAAGCGTTCACGCCCGCTCATCTGGTTCAGCCGTACGACCGCATCGAGGTCGGCACTTCATTGCTGATCGTCGGGTTTCCGCTGGGATTCCACGACTCGCTCCATCATTTGCCGGTCGCCCGGCAGGCGGTGGTGGCCTCGGCGTTCGGCATGCGGTTTCAGGGCAACGGCTATTTTCTCACCGACGCCCGGCTGCACCGCGGCACCAGCGGCGCGCCGGTGGTGGCCGCGATTTCGCCCGCGCTGAAGAAGGTGGGGAATCTGTCGTGGATGCTGCTGGGGATCCATGCCTCCCGACTGGACGTTCACGAGCCGGATCTCACCCAGGACGAACGCCTGGGATTAAATTGCGCGTGGTATGCCGACGTTCTGGCGTCCTTGACGGAACCGCCGGCGCTGACGGAGAGCGAACCGCCGGAGGTCGCGGTCGCAGCGTCGGCGTAAGTCCGCCAGTTTTCGAGGGAAAAACTTCGCGCCATTAATTGCTGTTATCCACAGGGTAAACGGGTTACAACACATAACGGCGGACACACGGGAACCAGTGGCGGTCCCGACGGGATCTGTGATTCGTCCTCGCAAAGCCAACCGAAAGGTGGAAGCCACTTGCCCTCAACCGTGCTGGTGATTGACGACGATCGCAGCGTCGTGCTGATTGTCAGCCGCGCGCTGGAAAAGCTGGGCGTGACGATCACGTCGGCGGCGACGGCCGACGCCGGCCTGCGGCAAATCGAAGCCGACCACCCGGATGTCGTGCTGCTCGATATCCTGCTGCCGCGGATGTCGGGCCTGGAGGTCTTTGCGCGGGTCCGCACCATCGACCGGCGGCTGCCGGTGATCTTCATCACCGCCGACGCCGGCAGCGAGACCGTGATCGAGGCGATGCAGCTCGGGGCCTACGATTACGTCGCGAAGCCGCTCAACACCGAGCATCTCGCCGAGGTGGTGTCCAGCGCGCTGGAGACCCGCCGGCTGATGAACGTGCCGATCTCCGTCGCCGTGCGCGACGAGCAGAAGGCCAGCGACTCCGGAGACCTGTTCATCGGCCGCAGCCCGCAGATGCTGGAGGTCTTCAAGGAGATCGGCCGCGCCTCGAAGCAAAGCGTGACGGTCCTCATCCGCGGCGAGAGCGGGACCGGCAAGGAGCTGGTCGCCCGGGCGCTGTATCAGTTCAGCGACCGCGCCAACCGGCCGTTCATGGCGGTCAACTGCGCCGCGCTCCCGGACACGCTGCTGGAATCGGAGCTGTTCGGTCACGAACGCGGAGCGTTCACGAGCGCCGACCGGCGACGCATCGGCAAGTTCGAGCAATGCAACGGGGGCACGCTGTTCCTCGACGAAGTCGGCGACATGTCCCCCCTGGTGCAGGGCAAAGTCCTGCGGGCGCTGCAGGAACAGCGGTTCGAGCGCGTCGGCGGAAACGAGACCATCGAAACCGACGTCCGACTGATCGCCGCGACCAATCGCCCCCTGGAAGACATGGTCATCGACGGCCGGTTCCGCGGCGACCTGTTCTACCGCTTGAACGTCGTCACGATCGACCTGCCGCCGCTCCGCGATCGCACGGGGGACATTCCGCTGCTGCTGGAATACTTTCTGACGCGCGTGCGGGCGGAACTGGGCAAGACCGAGATCGAAGGGATCACGCCCGAGGCCGTCGCGCTGCTGGAGAAATACGACTGGCCGGGCAACATCCGGGAACTGCAAAGCATCGTCCGACAGACCATGCTGAAGACCACCGGGCCGGTCATCGTCCCCGATTTCCTCCCCGCGATGATTCGGGGCGAACCGCTGGAGAGTTTCCCGGGAATCGAATTGAAAGGCGAATCGCATCACGCCCACACGACGTTCTCACTGTCTCCCACCCATGCGACGCCGACCGGGCAGGAATTGCCCCTGTGCGACGTGCGGCAGTTCATCGAGGACCGCCTGGAATGCGGCACGGCCGACCTCTACGCGGAGGTTGTCGAGCACGTCGAACGCTACCTGCTGACCCGCGTGCTCCAGGTCGCCAACGGCAATCAGTCCAAGGCGGCGGCGATTCTGGGCATCACCCGCGGCAAAGTCCGCGACCGCATTGCCGCCTTCAAGATCACGCTGGGAAACAACGTGACCATCGATGCGGGCGAGTGAAATGTACCGGGCCTCCGAGACGTGAGAACATCAGCGGCGGTTACAGAACAGATCGGCTTTACGCCGAAGGCGTTGTCGCTCACAGCCCAGGGTCGCGAGTCTGCGAGCGCACCCTGGGTGGCGATCGATGGTGAACCCCTACCCTGAAGGGGTTTTATCCCGGCCTGAGTCCGCCGGTGATGCGACTCTTTCAGGGTCGATGCGCCGCGCACATCATTTCCCCAGGGTGCGCTCGCAGACTCGCGACCCTGGGCTGTGTGATCGAACGCCTTCGGCGTACTCGATCTTTGGTCAATGTTTGCAGTGGTCGGCTAGATCACGCGCATCAACAGCAGCACGAGGACGATGGTCAGCAGCAGTCCCACCGAACCGCTGGGACCGTAGCCCCACTGGCGGCTGTGCGGCCAGGCGGGAATCGCGCCGATCAGCAATAGCACCAGAATTACCAGCAGGATTGTGCCCATCGTCGGTTCCTTCAGGTCAGAGTGCCAGTCGTCGTTTGAGCATTCCAGGGCCGTTCGTGCGAGGCGGCGGCAACCTCGGTCTGCCACGCCTGGTCACAGAGCGACTGCAAGGCGGCCACCTTGTGTTGCATCCGGCTGCGACGCTCGCGGACGGCGTCCAGCAGATCGCTGCTGAAGCGGGCCTTGGCTTCGTCTTCCGAGAGGTTCGCCTTCGCGGCCAACCGTTCCGCGGTGAAATCGCAGACGTCGAGGTCAGACATCAGGTGGTCGAGGTGTATTTGTCGGGAAATCATGGCCGCCTCCTGAAGGTCCGTCGGACATTTCCGCGAACCCTTCAGTCATTGGCAAGTTGCGTGCCGCATCGCGGAACCGCCTGTTTTCGACGGCGATTTGACCGTTTTCACCGTTGCGCGGCAGGGCGATGCGCGGGAGCGATCACATTGGCCGAACAGCAGCCACCGATTTGGCGGTCTCAACCGGCGAGCAGCCGCGCCAGCGGTTGCGTCGTCTGGAACTTGTCGCTGGCGATCTTGATGACGGCGAGCAAAGGGACGGCGAGAATCGCGCCACCCAACCCCCACGCCCAGCCGCCGACGATCAGCGCCACGAACAGGATGATCGGATTCAGCGACATCGACCGCCCGACGATCATCGGCGTCAGCAAGTTGCCTTCTACGGCCGAAATGACCACGAAATATAGCGGCGGCACGCAGGCATACGCCACCGAATCGAACGACAGCAGCGACACGAACGCCACAATCACCGTGCAGACCGCAGGGCCGAAGAACGGCACGTAGTTGAAGAGGAACGCCATCACCGCCCACAACGCGGGGTTCGGCACGCCCAGCAACCAGAAGCCCAGTCCGGACGCCACGGCCAGCCCGGCATTGATCATGGTCACCGTGAACAGGTAGCTGGCGATGCCGTGTTCGATTTCTCGAACCAGTTCGACGGTGCGCTTCTTTTCCGACATCCGCGGCAGCCCGGCCAGAATCTGGCTGAGCAAGTGGTCGCCCGAGGTCAGCA
This sequence comes from Planctomycetaceae bacterium, assembly GCA_034439795.1. Classification (GTDB taxonomy): domain Bacteria; phylum Planctomycetota; class Planctomycetia; order Planctomycetales; family Planctomycetaceae; genus DSVQ01. The sequence continues at coordinate 9,136 of JAWXBB010000387.1, forward strand.
CGAAGAAGCTGAGGACTAGCACCACCAGGCAGTTGCCCAGCGCATTCCCCGTGCCGGTGGCGATCGACAGATTCTGCACCAACTGCGATTCGCGCATTTCGACCGCAACGGGCGCTTCGCTCGGCTCGGGCTCCGTCAGCTCCTTGACCTTGGCCGAGGTATTCGAGAATGCCCGCCAGGAATTCTGGAACGACAAGAATTTCTCTTTAACCGTTTCGATGTGGCCGGGGGCCGATTCCATCCACTGCCGGGCCGGCTCGATCACGCTGGCCGCGCCGGCCAAACTGACGCCAACCATCGCTGCCAGCAGCAGGGCGGCGCTCAAAGGCTCCGGCAGACCCAGCTTGCGGGCGCGGCGGACCACGGGGCGAAGCGTCAGCGCCAAGAGAAAGGCCACGGTGATCGGCAACAGCACGGCTTCGGCGAAATAGAGGATGGCTGCAACCGCTAGGGCGGCGAGAATCCGAACGCTGAGCGGCGCATTGGGCCGCGACTCCCAGCCGTCCACATGAGCGCGCGGAATCGGCGCAAGAATTTCCTCGCCACATTCCGCCTTCAGCAATTCCGCGCTGTAGTCCAACTGCGGAATCGCCGGCGAGACCGGCGGCATTGGCTGCGCCGGGTGCTCTCGACTGCCCTCCGGCTTGGGCGCGGATGGACTCGAACCGGTCCGCGACGACGGTGAGGATCGGCTGCCCGGTTCCTTTGGCAAGGGGGTGGTCTTCATGACGCAGATCCCCACCGTTCGTCGCGGATCTCGGTTTCGATTACCACGGCTTGAGCTTCCAGCCCAGCACAAAGCCGATGCCCAGACACCACAGCGCCGCCATTTCGGGCTGCTCGCGGGCATAGTCGCGAGCGCGGCACATCATGTCGTCGAGCATCTGATGGGAGGCGTCGCTGTTCCCGCGACGCTGAACGTCTCGGTCGTGCGTTTGACCCTGTTGAGCAGTGGCTTGTGCCATGTTTCCATCTCCAGTTGAGGGGGAGTTGCGTTGAGGAAGCGCGTCCCAGTGACGCGCCGGTTAAGGCTTCGGTGCGGCCGATTCGGCCGCCGTTTCGTCGTAGAGCACCGAGCGCAGCCAAGTGAGATTCTCGCGCAATTCCTCGGCAGAACGGCGCAGAGGCTTGGCCGCCGTGGCGAGTCGCCACGCGCTCCAGGCCACCAACGAGCCGGCCGCCAGCAGCACGACGCCGGCCACGATCAGTAGCGCGGCTTCGATGGAGAGAGACCAAGCTTGCCGCAGATACTCGGCGATGCCGAACATCGCCACGGGCAAGGCCGCGAGCAAAGCCGCCGTGCCGGCGAGCAACACCAGTGCGGATCGCCAGGCGTTCGCCCAGAATTCGCGGACGTCGAGCGTCGCCAGTTGGACCTGCAGGTCACCGAGTTTAAGCGTGTCGACCGCGAGGGCCAGGATGGCTTGAGCGCCATGCGGCTGCGGCCTAGGCGTCGTCACGTGCGACGCTTGATCGCCCAGGCGAGTGCCGCCCCAGCCGTTGCCGCCAGTGCGAGCGCCAGTTCCGGTCGTGTACGTACCCATTCTTCCAGCCCCTGTTGCCATTGCTTCCATTGGCCCTCGGGCGGCGAGACCGCTCGCCGACGCGCTGTTTGCAAGTCATCTTCGGCGAGCCGAATCATCGCATCGTCTCCACGGTTTCGGCCGCGGCGACTTCGGCCTGCTGGCGGACCAGATGCTGGCCGACATACGCCAATGCCGCCTTACCGAGCAGATTCACGGCCAGCGATCCCAGCGGCCTCCACCACGCCGCTTTGGACGGCGCAGCGGTTTCCATCCGTACTACGCCGCGATCGACCAGGTTGTCGATCGTGCGATCGTCCAGTTTCACGGTCGGCGTGACCCGATGGCCGGGTGTCAGCCAGAACCCCAGGGCTGCCGCCGACAGCACGCTGCTCAGCGGAAATTGACAGACGTAATAGCGCCAGTCGGTGAGGCTTTCGGCGTCGAGCCGGAGCCCGTCGACTTTGGCATGCATCCGATTCCGGATTCGCTGCATTCGCGCTCGGAGTTGTTCGGCGTCGATCGGGGCAGTCATGGGATTCTGCTTATTGGCCTCGGAGGATCAGGAGCGGAACGAAGAGAGCTGCTGAGGCAGCGAGTTCCGAATCGCGTCCGCGATCCGTTGCGTGAGAGACTCGTACGTGGTCGGCTGATGCTGAGTCTGACAGTACAGCGCCACCAGGCCCACGCCGGCGATCAAGCCGACGCCGAAGGCCGCACAGACGGAGGCCAGCGGGCGTTCTTCCACGCACTCGGTCATCTGTTGCGGGACCTGCGCCACGCGCTGCTGAATGGACTCGACGCGATTGCTCGTCCGGCCATTCGCGGGGCTGCCCATCCTTTGCACAGGCTTCATGATGTTCTTCCTTTCGAGAGATGAGTCGTGTCGCCGGGCCGGCTGCGAATTACGCGCGCGACGACCGCAGCATCAGGCTGACGAGCACGCCGGCGACCAGTCCGGCACCGAAGGCCGCCGTGAGCGATTCCATCGGCCGGGCACGCACCATCTCCTGGGCTTCTTCGTAGCCCTCTTCGACGTTGTGCTCCACGGCTTCGTAGCCTTCGCGGACCGATTGGCCAGCGCGCTGGGCGTAGTCGCGAGCCGTGTCGGCCACTTGCTGCACGGTGTTTTTCCCCTGGTCCATCGCTTGCTTGCCCTTGTCCATCGCTTGGCGGACGAACTTCTCCAGTTCCGGCCGGGACTGGCCGGTCTTCTTCTGAAGGAAGCCCATGAATTGCTCGGCGTCGCCATGCACCTGTTGCAGTTCGTCGTCGGTGATCTGGCCCCACCGTTCGCGGACTTGTCCCTTGAGTTGCGTCCAGGTTCCCTGCAGTTCTTCGCGAGTGAGCATCGTCTTTCTCCTTGATGTTCGGCCCCGCAGTTCAACCGACCACGGGAAGGGTTTCAGATCCGACCCATTGCACAGTGCGTGCCAATGGAGTTTCCCCGCGAAAACAGCGACGCAATTGCGCGGCTGGCGAACGCGCTGCGCGATGCCAGCGCGATGCCACTCTCGTGGGGTCACGCGCTCTGTGAGGACAGGAAATGCGGCTGACTGCGAAGTTGTTCGGGCAGAACACTGGCCTCGCAGGACATCAACTTCGGATTCGCGGTTCCCGTCACGTCAGGCATGGCATACGGGTTGCATAGCGGCGATCCGAGGACCACTGGTGTCATCGCGAACCGTTCCCTCTCACCGGAGACATCCCGTGCCGAAGCTCTTGAGTCCAACACAACCAAAGCCGCCTTCGAATCTGCCGTTGTACTGCCCGACCCCGGCCCAAATCCGGGCCGCGTGCGCCGAAATCCAGCGCGAATGGTCGCCGGATGAACGGGCGATGCGACGGATGAGGCACGGTGGTTTCGCCGGATTCCGCGTTCAGTTTTTGCCAGGCGGCGACCATCCGATGCGGACGGAAACCAACCCGGATCGCCCGCGGCGCATCCGCAGGCGGCAACCTGTCGCTGTTGGCCGATAAGCCGCCAGAGTGTGCGTTGATCGGCCGCCGATTCGGAGACTTACCCCGCGGCGGATTCGAGATCGCACGGGGCCGTTCACAGTGATCGCGCCAGATTGCGGTATCGAACGGCCCCGGCACGCCAAACGCTGTGAACCAGCGACTTATTGCGATGTTGACGGATTTGTATTTCGACTGAGACATCAGCTTGGGAAACTTGCTGCGGTGGCACCCCAAATGCCGGCCCGTTGACTGTCTTGCAGTGAGCCCATCCCCTCTCCGACTCCGGAATCTCTCATCATGCAGGCGACTCGCTTGGAAGTCCCCCAGTCCCCCGTGTCACCGTTGGTTGCGGAAGTGTCCCAGCAACTCGTGGGCAGCGGTCGCCTGCGGTTGCGGGGCGTGCAAGTGAACGAGGACCGGGGAACCGTGGTACTCACCGGCTCCGTGCCGACGTTCTATCTCAAGCAGCTCGCCCAAAC
>JAWXBB010000388.1:0-6041 GCA_034439795.1 Planctomycetaceae bacterium
ATGCGGCCGGCAACCTCGCCGCCACCTTACGCAGCCACTACCGGAAACCCGAACGCCTCTTCACCAAACTCGGCATCCTGTAAATGGCGATGGCCCTGGCGTTTCGTGAACGTATTTATCTAATTCTCTGCGTGAAGTCCGAAACGCCGGGTGCGATTCGCTGGGCCGTCAGGTCGTGATGCCAAGGCCGAGTGCCCAGGACGAGTGATCGACCGCCCTCCGAAGCGTCCGCACGGCTGACACAGCCGTGGCACGCGCAGACGGAAAACGATCGTCGCGCGTTGGTGTGCCACGGCCGTGCCTTCGGGCGCTTGCCAGGACGCGCGAGCGCACGATCTCCGGCGAGCGGCGCGGCGTCAGCCCGCCGTGTCTTGTTCTCGCGGCGAAGACACGGCGGGCTGACGCCGCGCCGCTCGCCTAGTGTCCCGAAAAATCCGCGCAACATTCTCCAGTAGGGTGAGCAGCTCGAAGTTCTCCGCGAGGGTCAACCCCGCGGGTTCGGGTCGTTGGACCACTCGACCGGACTTCCCATGAGCGCCGCCCACGATTTGCGGACCGAGTTGCGCCGCCTCGCCGCGCGGACCGGGCCGAATGTCACGCTGGACCGGTTTTGCCGCGAGATCGGCGTCGCCCCCGGCACCGTCGCCCGGTTCTGGGGAACCTGGACCCAACTCCGACTCGCTGCCGGCCTGCCGCCGCGTTGCTGGTCGGCCCGGACGGAGCGCGACATCCAACGGCTGCGACGGCGTCGCCGCTTCCGGCAGTTCGAGATCGCGGTCATTGTGCTGCTGTGGGCGGCGGTCCTCGCTGGTTGGAGTCCGATGGGGCCGGCCCCATCGGCCGCGGGTGCCGAGAAATCTTCCATCACTGGAGTCCATCGAGGATGGACGGGATCGGCCTCACATCACGACAATGTCAGCAGTGACGTCGACCACCTCACCCAAGGAACTCCGATGAGATTCCGAATCGCATTCGCCTGTTGGTCGCTCCTCTTCGTTGGGGGCGTCGTCAGTGCCTTCCCACCGCAGGTGGCGGACCCGAAAATAACGGAGGCCGCCTTCTCGCTGGCGGACATCAAATACTTTCACCGGTTCACCAAGGACGATCAGCACGAGTACACGCCGGACGGACAGGCGGACCTTGCCGCCTGGACTGAGATGGTGACCATCCAGCGTTATCCCAAAGTGAAGGACGGCGAAGCGCTGGCCACGACCGCGAACGCCGTGCTGGAAAATTACAAAGCCAACAAGGGGCGGGTGATCCGCACCAGCTCCGTCCCGCGTACGAAGGACAAGCCCGCGGAGCATTTGGTCGTCGTGATTTTCGGACGACCGGAATTCCTCGAAACCGTCTTCGCCCGGTTCCAACTGCACAACGGGACCGGCACGGCCGTGATCTACTCCCACCGCGTGTACGGCAACAAAGTCGGCAACGAGATGAGCGCCTGGCTGGAAAAATCTGGCCCCGCGATGGAGAAGAGCCTCATGGCTTGGAACGAATGGCCGAAACTTCCCGCGGGCAAGCCATAGCTGCATCGAAGCAGGCCGATCTGCTCGTTGTCGCGGCGATCATTCCTCCCCTGCGGTGGAGCATTATTCCGCCGGCTCGCTCGGCACGGGAGGCGTGAAGACGCCTCCCTGTTCCGCCGCGAGGATCTGCTGCTCGGGAGACAGCGGCGAGTCGGTCGCCGGGGCGAGTTCTTCGACGAGTTCCTTCCGCTGTTCGGCGACGGCCCGGTCGAATTGCTGCAGGACGTCGATGGCCCGGTCGCGCGACGACACCAGTCCGATGATGAGGTAATTGGTAAGAGCGAGCCCGTAACAAATCCAGCCGATCGGTCCCTGAAAGAACACCGTCAGGATCGCCAGCACCGGCGACGAACGGTTGAAGTGCTGGCACAGGATGCCCCAGCCGAATTTCGGCAGGTACTCCCTGAGGCTGGCCCACGGGCGACGCCGGTCGATGTCCGGTTTCGGCGGGCCGGGGTGAATGATCGCGAACAGCGCCTGGTCGGGCATCCCCTCGATCACGCCGATCGCCAGCATCAGCCGCAATGCGATCAGCCAGATCTTTTCATCGCGGAACTCCGGCGGCACCCATTTGAAGAAGACCCCCTCCATGTTTGCGGTCGCGATGAGCAGCAGCAAAGATCCGCGGAGCCAGAGCGTGATATCCCGCTCCAGCTCGGCGTCCATCTCCTTCTTCCGGACCACCCGATGCAGAAACAACCGGCACAGCGGCGCGGCGATCAGGCTGATGATCAACCGGACGAACGGCTTCATCAACAGCGCCAGCAGCTTCGTCGGCAGCAGCAGTTGGATGAGTTCGCCCACGGAATCCTTCCGGCGACCGTCGTGCGCAGGAGTTTGTCAGGGGCGACGGCCATCGCCCAGCGCTACGAGGGTACTCGACGCCCGGCGAATTTCGTAGGGTGGGCCGAGTCTGCGAGTCCCATTACGAACGAGATGCAAATCGCAATCACAGAAGCAAACGCCGCCGCGGTGATCGAGAATTGAACATCTGCGATTGACTCTGGTGGGACTCGAAGACTCGGCCCACTCTACATTGAACGCGGCTCATTCCCAGCGAATCAGCGTTGTCACGGAGAACGGCAGCACGTCTTCGAGGTACTGCACTTCGCCGTACAGTGCGACGTGCCCCTTTTCCGGCCGCGGGACTTTGGCGAGGTAGGCGCCGTCGGTGTCAGTCAGCGGCTGCGAGGTCCATTGGGCCTCGCGGAAATCGGTCGTCGGGGCGTGGGCTGTCCACAGCCGCACGGCGACGGGGTCGTCGGTGGGCCGGATCATCAGTTCGAGGAACTCGGCCCCTTTCGTGTAGTCGGCAGCCACGCTGGGCAGCGTCCGGCCGGTTGCAGTGCGGCGAAAGAATGCGCCGATCGTCTTCAGCACCAGCTCGCGGCCCCCCTTGAGATTGTGGCCGGCGTTGGGAATGTGCAGCGAGTTCTTCGCGCCGACGAGGTCGTCCCAGTACAGGTTCATGGCGTCGAGCACCCAGTAGCGGTCGTTGGTGCCGACGATCAGCAGCTTGGGAAGCGTCAACTGGTGTCGGTAGGTGAAGGGGTCCATCATCGACCACAACCGCTCTTCGCGGGGGCCGCTGGGGATGCCGTCGTCCTTGACCAGCCCCTTGCTGGTGTAGTCGTCGATCTGCTCGCTGTACCGGCCCCAGACCGCCTTCTGATGCGGCATCTGCCGGCGGAAATTCAGCGTGTCAATGACCATCGGCGCAGTCCCCACCACGCGGCGGTCGGCGGCGGCGGTGAGCCAGCTCGTCCAGCCGCGCTTCGACGCGCCGGTGATCACGAACCCATGCACCTCCTGGTGAAACTGCGACCGCGAGAACTGCTGCAAGGCGTCCATCGCCTTGACCGCCGACTTGACCATCGGGAACAGCAGCGGCCAGGTGTCGTCGCCGGTGGCGAGGTATTTGAGCCACGTGTCGGTGATCAAATCGTCCTCGACGCGGTTCTCGAACAGCGGCTGGTTGGGCACCTGGTGCAGCGTCGCCACACGGGCCCCGCACAGCTTGGCGAGGTTGGCCCCGATCGCGAGATCTTCCTCGCCAGGCAACCGGCCGTTGGACCCGCCGGTGACGTACAGCAGCATGTGACCGGGGTGCTTGAGCACCGGCGGCTCGAAGACGTACAGCGGATGCTGCCAGTCGATGTTCTGCCACGTCTGCGAGACGAGGTTCAGCCGAAACAGCTTGACCCCGGCGACGGTCTTCTGCTCTTCGAGTTTCCACGCGAACTTCGGCTCTTCGCGCGCGACGTAGCGGAACAGCTCGCTGGGAATGCGATCGTCGGGCACGGACACGACCGCATCGGCGGCGAACGCGGCCCAACCGGTTACAAACCACAATACGACCGTCAGGACGGAAGTTCTCATCAGGGCATCATCTTTCGGAATCGAACCTGTTTCGCCGAGCAACTGCCAGCCGCCGATCTCGTCGACAACTGAATCTCGCCCAGGTCGACGGCTTTGTCGGCGACGGTCACGTTCTGCGGCGACTGCTCGGCCTCGGCGTACTTGCCGCTCAATTTGTCGCCGGAGCAGGAGCCGTTCAGCAGATTGCACCCCAGACATAAAGTGAGCTGGCACTCACCTTGGGCGCGCCATCTCATGCAGCTTATTTGGTGGTGAGCTTGATTTCGCCGAGGTCGACCGATTTATCCTTGATGGTGAACTTGATCTCCGAGGTTTTCGGGTTCGAGTACCGCTTGTTCAATTTGTCGGGTCCATAGCTGCGCGCCATCGCGTTGAACTCGCTGCAAGAAAACGTGAGCAGGTAATCGCCGGCGGGAATGCCGTCCCCCGTGACATAAGTGGTGATCTCGAACGTGCCGTCGGGATTCGTTTCGCACTGGGACAAGGTTGGCATCTGGGCGTCCATGCCGGCGACGTTATGGGCTTCGATCTGGACCGCGGCCAGGGGGGCCTGGCCGTCGACGGTCACTTTCCCCGTCACGCGAAACGTCTCCTTGCGAAGAGGATCGTCCGGACCGCAACCTGCCGCCACGCTCAAGCAGAGCGCACTCACCCCCAACACCATCCAACGCATGGGTGCTCCCTTTGGGAAACTGACGAACCACGGACCACGACACGTTCGACGCCGGACCCGCCGAGCGTCGTCAATCCAGGCTGGCGACCTCGCCTTTTTTCCGAGTGATGGACGAGGCCATGATGAACGCCGAGATGTTCTCGCTGACGAATTTGACGGCGCCATCCCCCATCAGGAAGTGAGCGCCGCCTGTGTGGAAGCTATGATACCCGGCACCTCGCAGGTTAGTGCAGTTGATCGGGCATGGCCCGCCGTTCAGGTTCTTGCCGTCGTAGTTCGCCCCCTTCAACCAATGCTCGAAGACCAAGGCATCGGGCCAGGAGCCGCCATTGGTGACCTGGAGGCCCTGGAACTGTCCCGCGGAGATGGCAGGAACAAAATCGGCGCCGGTGACGGCCCTGGTTTTTTGATAGATCGTCGTGCCGCCGGTGCGCTCTCCGATCACGAACGTATTCGATGAACCATCGGTCAGGTCGCGCATGCGACTGACATCGCCCCCGGCACCCGCCATGCGCAGGGTTCCTTCGCGATCGCCGCCGGGCGGGTTGGGAGCATAGGCCAGAGTGCTGAACGGGGCAAGGACTCCGGTTGTCCCGCCGTAGTCCACCCGTGCGCCGACAAAAGTCATTGTGGCGCTGGGAAATCCGTTGAGCGCACCGGCGGGATAAGTGTAGGTGTCGGTGGGGTTGGAGGTACACGATGGGCACGTGAATCCGGGAATGATGGTGCGGGCCAGCGCCGCGTTGGCGGCCAGCGCCGCAGCGGGATATCCCGGGGCTCCCGTCGCCATGGGAATCGATTGGTCGATCTGGTTGTACAGCGGCGCCTGATCGATGTAGGGCAGCAGGAAGACGTACATCCCCTTCACGTTGTGATCATTGGCGCCCGGCGGAGTTAATAGCGCTCCGATCACCACGACATAGCCCGGCGGAAAGACGTTGAATGAATCGTGATAGTTGTGGATCGCGAGGCCGATCTGCTTCAGGTTGTTGCGGCACTGCGTGCGGCGGGCGGCTTCGCGGGCCTGCTGCACGGCGGGCAGCAGCAACGCGATGAGGATCGCAATGATCGCGATCACGACCAGCAACTCGATGAGGGTGAACCCCAGACGACGCGAGCGGGCGCGGAACTCGGCCATGCGGTCCCTTTCGGAAGAGCGAACGACGGGAAGAGCGGTATGCAATCGCCGGAGACCCCGGCATCGATGCCTTTCGTCTTACCATGCGGGCTTGGGAAAGTAAACAATTCGCGGACCGCCGCTTCGATTTTTCACCGAAGCCGTGCCGGATGATTCCGGGTGTGCGTCACGATTCTGGCTGGAATTAACCATGAACTTTCGGTCTTCAACCCCAGCGGGGCGACAGATCGTAGCCCCAGGCGTGACAACATTTCCGAAGTGCGCGTTTAACGTCTGTGCATGCAAAGAGTTCGCGTCCATACTGGCTCCTGGAAGGGTGTGA
>JAWXBB010000389.1:0-3426 GCA_034439795.1 Planctomycetaceae bacterium
AACCTCGGCGAAGAAGGGGTGCTGATCCGCAACCTCCGACTGGTCAGCGCGGGGCAATCCCACGAGGACGCACTGGCGGCGCTGTTGGCGTCCGGGAAGTTTCCGTCGCGGAACGTCGCCGACAACCTCGCCGACATCCGCGCGCAAGTCGCGGCGAACCGGCTGGGTGCGCGATTGCTGCTCGATCTCGTCCAGCGTCGCGGGGCCGATGTCGTCCGGGCCTACATGGGCCATCTGCAACAGGCTGCGTCCGCGGCGATGCGGCGGGCGCTGGACCGGCTGCCCGACGGCGAGTACCGCTTCACCGATCATCTCGACGACGGCGCGGCGATCACGGTCGCGATCCGCATTACCGGCGACCGGGCCGTCCTCGATTTCACTGGCACCGATCCCGTCTTGTCGTCGAACCTCAACGCGAACCGCGCGATCGTGACCGCGGCGGTGATGTATGCGTTGCGCTGCCTGATCGGGGTCGGGGCAGGGTTGAGGGCTAAGGGTCAAGAGCTAAGGGCCGGACAAAAATCACGCGGCAGCACTTCCTCCAGCCCTCAGCCCTCAGCCCTTAGCCCTCAGCCCTCCCTCGACTCTCAGCTCCCTCTCAACAGCGGCGTGCTCGAACCGATCACGCTGGTCCTGCCCGAGTGCCTGCTCAATCCGCCGGAACATCCTGATCCCGCGCAATGCCCGGCGATGGTCGGCGGCAACGTCGAGACATCGCAGCGTGTCGTCGATGTGTTGCTCGGTGCGCTCGGCATCGCCGCGGCGAGTCAGGGGACGATGAACAACCTGACGTTCGGCGACGGCACGTTCGGGTACTACGAAACCATCTGCGGCGGCAGCGGGGCGACCCCCGAACAGGACGGGGCCGACGCCGTCCACACGCACATGACCAACACGCGGCTGACCGATCCGGAAGTCATCGAGCGGCGATACCCGGTGCGGCTGCACGAATTCCGCATCCGCCGCGGATCGGGAGGGAAGGGGCATCATTGCGGCGGCGACGGCATCGTCCGCCGGATCGAATTCCTGAGACCGCTGAAAGTCTCGCTGCTCACCGAACGCCGCGGGCCATACGCCCCGTACGGCCTCGACGGCGGCGAATCCGGCGCGCTCGGCCGCAACACGCTGACCAAGGCGACCGGCGAAACCATCAACCTTGGCGGCAAAGCGTCGTTCGACGTCGCCGTGGGGGACACGTTGACGCTCGAAAGCCCCGGCGGCGGCGGGTATGGGAAAGCAGGGTGATCGGTGGTCGGTGATAGTTGGTAGGCAGACAGGCAAGCAGAAGCCGCGGGGTCGCACCCCCGCGGATGAACGGAGTGAGGCTCACGGCGATTTCAAGCCGGGCGACACCGCGTCATCGGTGCTGCTGCCCGGGTTTCGCCGTCGAAGTCGCCGCTGTGTTCGCCGCCGGGCGTGGGGAAGGCTGAGCGGCATACTGCGGCGTATCCCACCAGAGTCGGAAGCCCAACGCGATCGCGATCAACGTGTGGAACGGGGCGAAGATCGCGTTGATTTGCAGCAGGTCCTCAAGACGGCTTAACAGAGTCGGCGGCCAAACGCCGCGAACGCTCCCTCCAAAGACACCGCACAGCTCGAGTCCGACCAATCCGGCAATCGCCGTGAGTGGCACGAGAAACCACGTTCTTGGACGCCGTAATTCGACAAACGAGAAACCGAGTGTCGCTGCTGCGGATGCCACAGCATTCAAGGGATTCTGCCGCCACATGAGTGCCGCCGCGAAGTACAACACGACGGAGATAAGCAGACCGAAGCCGCTATGCAGTCGGCCGCGTCCGATCCACCGCGACAGCGGCAGCATCACGCACAGTCCGAAAATGAGCCCCTGCGCGATGATCCAGGTGTCGTTTGCGATGTCTGAATTGTTGAATTCCCGTCCCAGGTACAGCCACAACGTCGTCATCCACGACGACAGCAACCCCAGCATCCCCAACAGCACCGACGTTCGCAACCCGCGCACCCACCGACGCTCGTCCATCAACGTCGGCGGACAACCCGGCGCGAGGAACCAGCGGTGGATGCCGCGGAAGATCGTCCAGAGCGCGAAGGGCTGCTCCGCCGTCGGCGTCATGGTGCGGGCTCCGTCAGTTGCGCTGGCGGGTTCCACCACAGTCGTGCGCCGAGGGCCATCGCCACGAATGCCTGGAACGGGCTGAACAGCAGATTCATGGCGAACAGTTCGATCAACCAGTCCAGACCGAACGGCAGCGACAGCCGCTCGGGGCTGGGCGCGACCGTCATGCCGTAGGTCACCACCCCGCCGACGAACGCCACCCACGGGACGAGCCACCAGGTCCGTGGCCGGCGGAGACGGATGAACCAGACGCTCACGCCGAACCCGCCCCACAGGCCGCACGCCATGCCGCCGAGCAGATCATTGGACAGAAAATCCGAATTGAAGGCGTTCCGCAGATAGAGGTGCACGGCCCCGAAATACACCGCCGTCGAGATCGGCACCAGCAGACTGCTCACGGTCCAGCCCCGGCCCAGCCAGCGCGACAGGGGCACCAGCACGAGCAGTCCGAACCACGCCCCCGGCGAGAAGACCATCGACCCCTCTTTCCCGAATGGCGACGCGAACGGTAACGACCGCTCGCCGAACAGCCACAGCGTGCTGATCCACGACGTCGCCAGGCCGATGGTCCCCAGCAGGATCGTCGTCCGTGCGGCCCGGACCCACTGCAACTCGCGCGCGAGCGTCGGCGGACAGCCGCGGGCGAAATACCAGCGCGGCAGGCCGCGGAAGATCGTCCACACGGCGAAGACGTCCGCCAGCGCCGGACCCGGTGGTGAGACGACTCGTTCCGCGCTCCATAATCGCATGCCGAGCGCCGCCGACGTCAGGATGACGAACAGCACGATCGGCTGCACGCGCATCACGAAGTCGAACAATGGGCCGCCGATGACCGGCGGCGAGAACCCGTTCGGCAGGAACTGGTCGCGCAGGGCATTGACCGTTGCGGCGATGGTGCAGCCCGCAACAATCGCAGGCGGAATTCCCCAACTCCGCCGTTGCCGGGGGGACAGCATCCAACACCCCATGCCGAGGCCGATGGTGGTGGTCGTCGCCCACCACACGATGGCGTCCGACCATCTGCCGCTCGGCTCCGACCGCCCAAAAAACTCCCACCAGGCGTCGAGCGTGCCGAACCAGAGCGTGCAGGCCGCCACCCCGAGTGCCGCGTGCCACCACAGTCGTTCGATCCACCGCGACAACGGAAAGATCAACAACCCGCCGAGAGCCAGCCCCAACGCCCCCGAATGCCACGGATCGTGCAGCCCGGCCTGCATCAGCACCCACACGGCAGCCAGCCCGCCAATCGTGGCGACCAGCCCCATCGCCGCCAGCAACACCGACACGTGCAACGCCCGCGTCCAGCCCGCAAGCTCCGCAATCGGCGGCGG
>JAWXBB010000390.1:0-6761 GCA_034439795.1 Planctomycetaceae bacterium
GCATCGGTCGGTACTTCCTCGCGTTGCGAAGCGCTCGGCCCCCTCACCCTAACCCTCTCCCCCGCATCGGGGGAGAGGGTTAGGGTGAGGGGGCCGAGCGCTTCGCAACGCGAGGAAGTACCGACCGATGCGTTGAGCGCTCCCGGTCGCCTCGCTGGCGCTCGCCTGGTCCTCGCTGACGCTTCGGGTTGGTATGGGAAGCGGCAGGGAGCACTCGGCCCCCTCACCCCGACCCTCTCCCCCGAAGCGGGGGCGAGGGGGCCGGAAGAAGAACTGTCCGAATCGGGAAGCACACTCGATCCGTCCTGACAGACAAACCTTCCGAACCCCTTCGACCCAGCCTATACGGCCGACTATACTGCTCCGGCACGGCCGACATGGCCGTGGCACACGAAACCCAAGACTTCCACAAGGTCGAACCTGCAATGCCTGTGTCTGATGTCGCGATTGTCGGCGGAGGCATTGTCGGCCTCGCGACGGCGTACCAACTCCTCGAACGCCGCCCCGGCACGCAGGTGGTGGTCCTCGAAAAAGAACGCGAAGTTGCCGCCCATCAGACTGGTCACAACTCCGGCGTGCTGCACAGCGGCATCTACTACAAGCCCGGCTCGCTGCGGGCGGAAAACTGTCGCCTCGGCAAACTCGCGATGCAGGAGTTCTGCGACCGCGAAGGGATTCCCTACAACCTCTGCGGCAAGGTGATCGTCGCTATCAATGAAAAGGAGTTGCCGCAACTCCAGCGCATTTACGACCGCGGCCAGGCCAACGGCGTCCGCTGTGAAATGATCGACGCCGCCCGGCTCAAGGAGCTGGAGCCGCATGCCCAGGGAGTGCAGGCGATTCACGTCTCCGAGGCCGGCATCATCGACTACCGCCAGGTCTGCGACCGCCTCGCGAAGTGCATTCAGGATCGCGGCGGCACCGTCCTCACGCAGGCCCGCGTCTCCAGCATGTTCCGTCGCAACGGCCGGATGATCGTCGAAAGCACCGCCGGCGAAGTCGAAGCCCGTTTCGTCGCCACCTGCGCCGGCTTGCAAAGCGACCGCCTGACTCGGCTGTCGGGCCAGACGCCGGTCGCGCAGATCGTGCCGTTCCGCGGCGAGTATTACGAACTCAAGCCGTCAGTCCACCATCTGTGCCGCGGGCTGATCTACCCGGTGCCCGATCCGAACTTCCCGTTCCTGGGCGTGCATTTCACGCGGATGATTCACGGCGGCGTCGAATGCGGTCCCAACGCCGTGCTGGCCTTCGCGCGCGAAGGCTATTACCGGCTGAGTTTCAATCTGTACGACTTCATCGAGGCCGTCACGTACTCCGGGTTCATTCGCCTCGCGTGGAAGCACTGGCGGGCGGGATTCAACGAGATGTGGCGGTCGTTCAGCAAGGCCGCGTTCGTCGCCGCCCTGCAACGGCTGGTGCCGGAGATCAAATCGGCGGACCTCGTCCCCGCCCCCGCCGGCGTGCGCGCTCAGGCGCTGTTGCCCGACGGCGAGCTGGTCGACGATTTCCTGATCCTCGAAAGCGACCTCGTCGTCAACGTCTGCAACGCCCCGTCCCCCGCGGCGACCGCGTCGCTCAACATCGGCCGCCTCGTCACCGATAAGCTGCTGCCGCGGCTCGGTTGATTTTCGCAGGTGATCGGTGGTAGGTGATAGGTGGTGGGCAGAAGGGGAAGATCCGAATTCTTCCTCTGCCCATCACCTATCACCGATCACCTTCTCCCGGAGCCACACCATGCGTCCCTACCTCCTCACCGCGTTGCTCGGACTGACGGCGCTCACCGCGTCCGCTGCCGACCCCATCAAAGTCCTCATCGTCGACGGCCAGAACAATCACAAGAACTGGCCGCAGACGACGCCGATGATGAAGCAATACCTGGAGCAAACGGGGCTGTTCACCGTCGACGTCGCGACCACCGCTCCGAACGGGATCGACTCGAAGTTCAAGCCGGAGTTCGCCAAGTACCGCGTCGTCCTGTCCAACTACAACGGCGCCGACTGGCCGAAGGAGACGGAGCAGGCGTTCGAGCAGTTCGTCAAGACCGGCGGCGGCTTCGTCTGCGTTCACGCCGCCGACAACTCGTTCCCCAACTGGACCGCGTACAACGAAATGATCGGCGTCGGCGGCTGGGGCGGACGCAATGAAAAGAGCGGCCCGTACCTCTACACGAAAGAAGACGGCACCATCGTCCGCGACACTTCCCCCGGCGCCGGCGGTCACCACGGGGCACAGCATCCGTTCGCCGTCGTCGTCCGCGACCGCGAGCATCCCATCACCAAGGGGATGCCGAAAGAATGGATGCACGTCAAAGACGAGCTCTACGATAAGCTCCGCGGCCCGGCGACCAACGTGCAACTCCTCGCCACCGCCTTCGCCGATCCCGAAAAGGGCGGCAGCGGCCGGCACGAGCCGATGCTGTTCACGGTGACCTACGGCAAAGGCCGCGTCTTCCACACCCCGATGGGCCACGGCAACGACTCGCAGGAATGCGTGGGCTTCATCGCCACCATCCAGCGCGGCACCGAATGGGCCGCGACGGGTCAGGTGACGCAGCCGATTCCCGCCGATTTTCCCAAGGCGGACGCGATCAGCCAACGGACGTTCGTCGCCAAATAGACGAGCCCCGTTAGCCGCGACCCGGAGGCTTTGCGAAGGGGAGCGCGGGGTGGAGCGCAGATGACCGCGGCACGCAACCCTGTCACTCCAGCGTCACGCCGTAGGCCGCGGACATTTCCTGCAACGTCTGCTCAATCTCCGCGTCGCTGCGACCCATCGCCGCGAGCAATATACGGTAGTTCTTTAGGTCGGTCGACAGGTTCGGATGCCGGTGGCCGGTCTTTCGCGTGAACGTCAAAAGAATTTCGACCGCGCGGCGCATCAGCGGCTCCGCTTCCCCTAGCCGGTTCGTGTCATACAACAATGACGCCAGATTGTTGAGCCGGATGGCGACGCTGGGATGATCCGGCCCGTACGATGCCTCGCCAATCGCTAGCGCGCGGCGCATCAGCGGCTCGGCCTCCCCCAGCCGGTTCGTATCCTGCAGTAACTGTGCCAGATTAGTCAGCCGAATGGCGACGTTGGGATGGTCAGGCCCGTACGACGCCTCGTCAATCGTCAGCGCACGTCGATCGAGCGGCTCGGCCTCCCCCAGCCGGTTAGTGTCATTCAGTAATGACGCCAGATTGTTGAGATCGCGGGCGACCGCGGGATGGTCCGGCCCGTACGACGCCTCGTCGATCACCAGCGCACGGCGCATTAGCGGCTCGGCCTCCTCTAGCCGGTCTGTGACCTTCAGCAACGACGCCAGATTGTTGAGACCGGTGGCGACGCTGGAATGGTCCGGCCCATGCGACGCCTCGTCGATTGCCAATACGCGGCGCATCAGCGGCTCGGCCTCCCCCAGCCGGTTCGTGTCCTTCAGTAACGACGCCAGATTGTTGAGACCGGTGGCGACGCTGGGATGGTCCGGCCCATACGACGCCTCGTCGATTGCCAATACGCGGCGCATCAGCGGCTCGGCCTCCCCCAGCCGGTTCGTGTCCTGCAGCAACAGCGCCAGATTGTTGAGCCGAATGGCGACGTTGGGATGGTCCGGCCCGTACGACGCCTCGTCGATTGCCAATGCGCGGCGCATCAGCGGCTCGGCATCAGCCAGTCGATTGGTTGCCCTGAGGTACAACCCATATTGATTCATCAATCGGCTGGACGGGGTCGTGATTGCTGCCGCATCGGCGGCCTCTATGACTAAGGCGACGTGAGATTGCATCCGTCGCCACACGGGCCAAGTGCGAACATCGCATGGATCTCCGGTGATGGCCGCGTCCACCACCGCCAGCATAGCCATCAACGCAGCAGATTGTTTCTCCGTCTGCCGGTCGCGAGTGATCAGTTGCACGAGACGATGCACTTCCCCCGGCGCATCGTCGCTGGGGTCTTCCGGGCGTTGCAGCAGCGAGTAGCGGCGGAGTTCCGCCAACGCGGCTTCGACATCGGCAGCGGGATCGCCGGACACGAGCCGCAACTGCTCCTCGCACACCGGCGTCTCGAACAGCAGACGCGGCAACGGGTCGGGGGCCAGCCACGACAGCATCTGCAACAGGCCTCGGGCCGCCGGGGTCAGTCGGTCGAACGTCGTCTGCCACGTCGTCGCGACCGACAACGAGACAGTCTTCTCCTCGTGGTACCGCATCAGCACCCTGTCTGACCACGCCCGGACGTTCTTCCGGTTCGTCTCCCACCGCGTGCGGTACTCGGCCAGCGTGATCCGCACCTCGGCGATGTACGCCGCCGCCTGCGACAGCGCGAGGCACAACCGACCCAGGTCGTCGGCCAACGCACGGGCGGCGGACTGGTCGTCGTCCGTCTCGACCCGTTTGCCGGCGGTGGCTTGCAGGAGCAACCGCACGGCGTACTCCGGGGCGAGCACGCGGAGATCGAGCGGTTCGACGTCGTCCGGCCAATGGCTCCAGTAACCGGTGATCAACACGTGCCCCTGATGCCACTGGCCGAGCAATGCGGCGACGGCGTCGCACGCGGCCCGGTCGTCGACGTTGTCCACAATCAGCAGCCAGCCGGGATGTCCTGCGAGCCAGTCGAGGACGGCGGACGCACGGTCGGGGTCTTTCGTGTCCAGCGGCAACGACAGCTTGAGCACCCCCGCCAGCCGGGCCAGCTCGCGCTGCAACGATTCGGGCGATTCGCCGTTGATGAACAGGATCGCGGTGTAATCGCCCTGGAAGCGGTTGGCGTACTCCACGGCGGTCCGCGTCTTGCCGACGCCCCCCAGGCCGTGAATGAGCTGGTTGGGCCAGCGTCCCTGAGTGCGGGCCGCCAGAAACCGCTGCCGTAGATCTTTCAGAAACGGCTCGCGGCCGATGAACAGTTCCCCCAGCGTGGGGAACGGCAGCGCCCGCGGCGGCTCATGAACCGCCCCGCCGTAGACCGCATTGAGGATCTTGTTGATCCCGATGGCGAACTGCTCGACGGTGGAGAAGGCGACTTCCGGTTCGGGCCAGGCATCGAGCGATTTCAGCCGGTCGAGGTGTTGCTGCTGCACCGCGCGCTGTCGTTCGAATTCATCGAACTGGTCCCCTTTCAACGTCTCATAGCGGGCTTCGCGCGGCGCGTCGGTCGCTGGCACAGCGCGGAACAATCTTTTCCGATGATAGAGCGCCAAATACGCTTCCCACTGCGTATATGACAGACCGGGATCGGGTTGTTGAAGCAAAGCGGCCAGACAGGGCAACGGCTTGGCGAGATCGGGATAACGCAGCTTTAGTGCATCGACACTCGCTGGCACGGGAACACCTCCCGTCAGATCGCCTATCACGTGGACGACGACATCGGATTCCCGAATGTGATCGTCGAGCACCATCAGCGTCGGTGTGCCTCGCGACGACAAGCCCTCCTGAATCACGATCCCGCGGTGCGGGCAACTCAAATAACCGGCTAGTTTCTGGCGGAACTCCCCGAACTCGGACGATACGGTCGACAGAAACAGACGCAGAATCGGTTCGGACATGGCCGACGTCCAACACGCGGAAACGGTGTGCGAGGAGAGGTGAACGTCACTGCACGCTACCCCGCGAATCCGCGGGAAGCAATGGAGGTTGACTCCGCACGAGTGGCGGGTGGTCCCTGCAAGTCCGTGTGCCACGGCCGTGTCGGCCGTGCGAAAGTCCTATCCGTGTTCCCCGTCGCGCGACTTGCAACACCGGCCGACATTGCCCCATACCGCGAATGTCTCCCCAGATAGCCCCCCCCGGTCGGGAGACCGGGGGGGGCTATCTGGCCAATCAAACACCCCCGCCGAAAAATCCGCGCAACATTTCCCCATAGGGTGAAGGCACGTCGCGAATAGCCGCCCAGTGCCGAGAGCGCAGTGTCAGACACGAATCACCGCGTCGTCCACCGGTGACTTCTGTCGCGATCGACCGTTGCCATGAACCCGGAGGGTTCGCAGCCATTAGCCGGGGGTTGAGCGCCGCGATACCCCCGGTTGACGACGAGCGCTGACGCCGACCCCGGAGGGGTCGCAGCACTTCCCGATGCTGCGACCCCTCCGGGGTCAACCTGTGATTCGCATCCGCTTCCGGGAGTGTCGCGGCGCTCCACCCCCGGCTAATGGCTGCAGTCCCTCCGGGACAGAAGCATCGACCGATGACCCGCAATCCTGACGCCGAAAAGAGCAATTGCCATCGCGAATGACTCTTCCCAGCGACCAATGACAACGGACATCCCGCCATGCTCACCGCCGCCGACCTACTCGCCGAACTCCGCCGCGTCGTGGCGGACGCGAACGCCGATGTCACGCTCTGGGACTTCCGCCGTGCCACCGGCGTGAGTCGTTACATGGTGGCGAGTCGCTGGGGCAACTGGACGAACCTCCGTCGCGCTGCCGGGTTTCCAGACCGCAAACCGCTGCCGCCGGTGTACTCGGACGACGAACTGTTCGCCGAGTTCCACGCCGCCGCGATGACGCTCAACCGCTATCCGACCGCGCACGAGTTCGACCGATTGTCGCCGCGGTGTTGGAAGACGCTTCGTCGCCGCCTCGGCAGCCAGGAAGTCGTGGTCGAACGCTATCGAAGTTGGCTCGAAGCGCAGCCGCAGAGATTACCGCGCGATTCCCGGCCACCCGTCGAGACCCGCCGCCGATGGAGCCCGCTGCTGCCGACGTTGGCGAGCCTGATGGCCTTCGCATCGGGACTGTGGTGGGGAGCGCAACTCTCCCCGACCGCGACGCCGCATGCGTGGATGGC
>JAWXBB010000391.1:0-7687 GCA_034439795.1 Planctomycetaceae bacterium
GTCTGGAGAAGTCCCCCGCCAAGCGTTACGCCTCCGCCAAACAACTCTTCGAGGCCCTCAGCAGTTGTCGCGACTCGCGCGGCTGGTCGTTTGAGACGGCCCATCGCTGGTGGCAGGAGCAAGTCAAAGGCGAACAAACGCCCGTCCAGCGCGGTCCCGATGACTTCAACGACCATTCCATCGTCGGCTGACTCTCTCCGGCATTCATCCCGCCGAAGGTCGAACCGCGCTCGCTTGCGGTTTCGCGCTTCCCCCCACCTCCAGCGTCACCAGAGCCCCATAGCTCCCCGACCGAAACCCCTCCAGATCCATCGTCACAGCGCGAAATCCCAATGCCCGTAATTTCGTGACGATCTCCGCCCGCAACGTCAGCGCCTGAGGCAGCGCCGCCAGCGGCAACTCCAACCGCGCCAGTTCCTGCGCTTCGCAGCGCACGCGCAACTCGGCGACGTTGAGCAACCGCTTCAGAAACTGCTCGGCCCGATCGACGCGCACGAGTCGTTCCGGCGTCACCTCCACGCCGTAGGCCAACCGGCTCGACAGACACGGCCCCGCGGGTTTGTCCGCGTTCGGCAACCTCCACCGCTCGGCGAGCGCTCGCACGTCGGACTTCGTGAACCCGGCCTCGATCAGCGGACTCCGCACCTGAAACTCCCCCGCGGCCTGCATGCCGGGGCGGTAGTCCCCCTGGTCGTCGAGATTCGCCCCGTTGACGAGCACATCCACGCCGAGCGACGGCGCTGCGGCCGTCATCTGCGAATACAGTTCCGTCTTACAGAAGTAGCAGCGGTTGACCGGATTGCGGACGTAATCGGGATTCGAGAATTCGTCCGTCCGCAGGATGACGTGCCGGATGCCGATCTGCCGCGCGAGCGCTTCGGCGTCTTCGAGTTCCCCCGCGGGCAGACTCGGACTGACGGCAGTGACCGCCACCGCTCGGTCGCCGCAAGCCCGTTGCGCCGCGGCTGCGACGACAGTGCTGTCCACCCCCGCGGAAAACGCAACCGCAACGCGACCGTAGCCGCGCAGACGGTCGAGCAGATCGCGTTCTAGGTTATCCAGCGCGGCAGACATCAACGGGCATCCTCAGGGCATGCGGGACGCCGTCTACGATACGCGATCCTTCGCCCCTTCGTCTGCGCCGGCGGCCGGCAACGCCTTAATGAGGATCGCGGTCATGTCATCGCGGGGCAGGGGTTCCTGGCTGAAGGCGTGAGCCACGCTGAACAGCTCGTTCAGAATGGCGGCGGCCGGCAGGCTTTGCCGCAGCTTCACGATGCGACGCATGCGCTCCGAGCCGAACAATTCGTGCTGCGGCGACAGCGTCTCGTGAATGCCGTCGGTCGCGATCAGCAGGATGTCGTCGGGCTGCATTTGCAGCGCCGGCGAGAGAGGATAGGTGGACCCCTCGAACAGGCCCAGCACCACGCCGGAACTCGGAAGACGCTCGACGGCGCCGTCGTGACGGAACAGGGCAGCGTCGTGCCCGGCTCCCACGTAACGGAATTGCTGCGAGCGGGGATCGAGCTCGGCGAGGAACATCGTCACGAACATCCCTTCCGGCATATCGCCGATCAGCAGCCGGTTCAACGCAGCCACGGTCTCGTCGAGCGGGCGGACTTCGTTGAGCAGCATTCTCAGCACGGCCCGGGTTTCGACCATCTCCAATGCGGGCGCGAGTCCGTGGCCGCTGACGTCGGCGACGCAAAACACCACGGTGCCGTCGGGCCGCCGGACGAAGTCGAAATAGTCGCCGCACAGATGGGACGCCGCCAGCACTTTGCCGTGAATGTCGAAGCCCTCGACGTGAAAGTGACCGGCGGGGAACAACCGCCGCTGCACTTCCTGTGCGAGCCGCAATTGCTCGTTTGTGCGTTGCAGCCAGACCCGGTCGGAAATGTCGGTCGAAATGCCGGCAATGGAGACCGCCTCGCCCGTCGCGTCGAACAGCGGGAACTTGACCGACAGATAGTTGTGCAGGCCGTCGGCGTGAGGCGCGACCTCCTCGATCTTTAAGGACTGCTTGGTCTCGATCACCCGGCGATCGTTCTGTTGGAATTCGGCCGCCAGATCCTCCGGAAACAGGTCGAAGTCGCTCTTTCCTTCGGCTTCCTGTTGCGTGACGTGGAACAGCCGCTCGAATTCGCGATTGACGAACTGATAGCGGCCCTGCAGGTCTTTGACGTAAATCACCGCGGACGTGTTATCGAGGATCGCCCGCTCGCGCTGCTCGAGCGCAATCAATTGCTGCTCGATCCGCAGCCGTTCGGTGACGTCGCGGGCCGAGGCGAACACGAGGCCCTCCTCCGGGATCGCGCGGGCGGTCCACTCGAACCACGAGTAGCGACCGTGCGTGTCGCGATAGCGGTTGCGAAAGGCGACGACTTCATTCCCCTCCCGCAGCCGGATCATTTCCGCCCGCGTGGACTCCACGTCGTCGGGATGAATGAACGACAGGAACGGCCGCCCGGTCAATTCGGCGTCGGTGTAGCCCAACTGCCGCGAGAAGTTCGAATTGACCGTCAGGAAATACCCCTGCAGATCGGCGATGCAGCACAAGTCGAGCGACAACTCGAAGAACCGCGCCAGGTTGCGGGTGCGATCGTGTTCCGCACGGGACGCCGTGCGCAGTTTTTGGCGACGAGCCATGCGCGACCCATTCGGGCTGACGGGACGTTTTGGCAATCGCAATCTGTGAGACAGCGGCTCCCCGCCGGCGGCAACGATGTCGACCATAGTGCGATCCTTGGGCTCGGAATCGTGATGACCGCGGCCCGACAACATCTCAGACAAAGCGTAGCCACCGTCGGCTGAGATTTCGAGAGGTTCTCTCTCGGAAATTGCGATCCCGGTAGTTCTTCGCACGCATGGGCGTACAGTTCGGCGGGTGCATCACCGTAGACCGGGCGCTCCGTGACCGTAAGCGTTCCAGTCGCGGAGTGATTCGCCGACGTCGTCCACCCTGAACCTTCGACAAAAACGCCTTTTGACGGCGTCACTTGGCTGTGATAGTCTCAAAAGCAAGTCCCCCCACGCGACGCGGAGGTTTGCCATGCCGTCATCTCCCCCGACCAGCACGCTGGAAAGCTTTCACCAGTTCGTCGGCCAGCAACTGGCGTCGGCGACGGCCGAACCGATGTCCCCCGAACAGGCGCTGGCCCTGTGGCGCGAGCGGCAGGATTCCCTCGTCGCCATCCGCGAAGGCCTGGCGGACGTGGAAGCGGGCCGGACTCGACCTGCTGACGAGGTGATTCGCGAACTGCGAGCCAAGCTTGGTGACGCATGAGCCGCCGAGCGAAGCTGACCCGCCGAGCATTGTAGTGGTCCGTCGATTCAATGCTGTCCGGTGGCGTGACTTTGACTCCCTCTCCCGGCGCTTCGCTGGGAGAGGGTTGGGGGGAGGGTGCTTCTGCTTGGATTTCGTCGCGACGCAAAGCCAAAACCGAAAGGCACCCTCACCCTAACCCTCTCCCGCCCAAGGCGGCGGGCGAGGGGACAGAGCCGCCTCCAACCCCGCCGCTCCCGAAGCGGATGACCTCGGCCTGGACCTTCGCCAGCGGCTGTTCAAGACTCGCCGCGGGCATGTGTACCGGATCGTCTTTAGGATTCGCGATCAGTCCATCGACGTTCTCGCCGTTCGCGGTGCAGGGCAGGATTTCCTGTCGGCTGACGAACTCGAACATCCGGAATGAACTGTTGACGGACGGGGGCGACAGCACGGACTTCAGTCGTGTCGGGCGGTCACACGCCTGCCGGTGCGGGGGACACCATGACCGCCTCGATTTACTTATTGGCGTCCGGTGGTGACCGGGGATATGCTCTTACTGTCCGCTTGTCCCCTCGACAGGCCCCGCTGGCCACCCTCGCGGACAGCGACAAGTCCTGTCAGACCCGACGATGGCCGGACGTTCCGGCTGATTCTCACCCCCTGATTCTCACCTCGGTTGACCCCGATCGAAAGGAACGCTGAAGATGAATGTCCGAAGTTGCGCGGTCGTCTGCGCCAGCCTGCTGCTGATCCCGAGCCTGTTGCCCGGATCGTCCCATGCCGCCGAACTCGCCGACGGCACTTGGAGTATCTCCGTCTCCGCCAATCCGGCGACGGGGAATAACTGGCAGATCACCGGTGTCCCGATTGGTGGGTCGCTGTCCAGCTTCTCCGGCGTGCGTCGCAGCGCCGATTCGTCGTTCTTCATCAACGGCTTCGTCATCAGCCGCTTCATGATCGGCGCCAACGCCAGCACCACGCCCGCCGGGAATCGCTCGGGGTTCGTGTTCGCCAACGTCAATGCAGCGGGCACCATGTTCACCAACGGCACGTGGACGGACTCGTCGGGCAGCTTCCCGTTCTCGGGGAATTTCCTCAGTCCGTAGGGTTGTTCCGGAATCGCAGGGAGTCGGACCAGTCTTGGGGCGACTGGATGACGAACTCGAGAGTCGCGTCGAAAAATCCACATTTGCGGCCTCTGGTCGGAGTGCGACGCAGACGCGGCATGCCACGTCTGCGTCGCTGTTTGGCCGCGACATCCACCGAATCCCCGACGTTTGGGAACATCCCCTCCCGCTTCCGCGTCGATGCTGGATATGATGGGACTGTGTCGCCGCGGGCGGATCGCCGCTGCCGCGACCGGGGGAGCAATCGGCATGGCCAGCACCGTTGACCCGAAGCCGGCGGAGCAATACGTCGACTTTGAGGAATATGTCGACTTTCAGCTCAAAAAGGCCCGGCAACAGATTCGGGCCACCGATCTATTGATGGCCGGCACCGTCGCGGCCGTGATTGTGGTCGCTTATCTCCTGGCGTTCGTGGTCGCCGATCAGTGGCTGTTCGCCGGCGGGCTGCCCTCGGCGTGGCGGTGGACCGGACTGCTGGTCTGGATCGCCGCCCTGTGCGGGTGGCTGGTGTGGAAGTTCGGCGTCCCGCTGCTGAATTCCGTGACCGGGCTATTCGCCGCGCAGCAAGTCGAGCGGGCTGAGCCGGGGCTGCGCAGCAACCTGCTGAACTGGGTCGATCTGCAGACCGCCGGCCGCCCGGTCGATCCCACGGTGCTGCGGGCCATCGAACGGCAGGCGGCGGTGCAACTGTCGAAGATGGACGTCAACCAGGCCATCGACCATCGTCCGCTGCTGCGGTCGGGGTATGCGCTGCTGTCGGTGATGATGCTGTTCTGCCTGTATGCGATCGTCTCGCCCAAGAAGCTGACGCCGTCGTTGTGGCGCGTGTTGCCGATCGCCGATGTCGCGGTCCCCACGCGGACGGAGATCCGCTCGGTCACGCCGGGCGATGCCGATGTCCTCGCCCGCAGCCTGATGGAAGTGACGGTCGAACTCGGCGGCGACATCCCCAAGCAGGTCCGACTGGTCTACACGACGTCCGATCAGAAGTTCCGCGACGAGCCGGTGCTGCTGCAACCGGACGGCGAAGCCGGCACGCGCTATCACACGGTCCTCGCCGGGGAAAGCGGGCAGGGGTTGCTGCGCGACCTGACGTACCGCATTGAAGCCGGCGACGCCGTCTCGCAGGATTTCCGCGTGACCGTCGCGCAGCCGCCGTCGGCCCGCGTCGAGCAGATTCAGATCACGCCGCCGGAGTACACGCGGCTGCCGCAGGAAACGATCGCCGGCGGGCAGTTCACCGGTTGGGAAGGCTCGCAGGTCGTGCTCACGGCGACGGTCAACCTGCCGGTTCGCAGTGCGCGGCTGCAGTTCCTCGACGAGCCGAACGGCAAGCCGACGGGCGAGGAAATTGTCGTCACCGTTCAGGACGGCACGAAGCTGACGTCGGACTGGAAGCTGGTGCTCGATTCCGACGGCAAGCATTCGCCGTACTACCGCATCCAGTGCGAGACCGCGGAAGGCCGCAGCGATCCCGCACCGGTGGTGTATCAGCACACGATCCGTCGCGACCAGCCTCCGGAGTTGGTGCTGCTGGCGCCGCAACAGGATCTGACCGTTCCCGCGAACGCCGTCATCCCGTTGCTGGCCGAGGCCCGCGATCCCGATTTCGAGCTGGGACCGGTCGCATTGCAGATCAACAAGGGGGGCGAGTCACTCAGCCGTGAGACGCTGTTCCCCGGCAAGAAGCAGGCGGTCCGCATTGAGTACGACCTGGCGCTCAAGCCGTTCCAGTTGAAGCCCGGCGACGAGATCACGTTCCATCTGGAGGCCCAGGACAACCGGTTGCCGACGCGCAACCGCAAGGCGACTCCGCCGGTGAAGATTCGCATCGAAGCGCCGACCGAGGACCGCAAGGTCCAGGAGCAACTCGCCCAGGAGAAAGCCCGGCAGCGCGACCAGTTGGCGGAACTCGACCGTCAGAACGCCGACCGCGAACAGAACCCCACGGGCGAACAACCGCCAATGGGCGAGCCCGAAGCGCCGCGCGAACCGCGCCCGCCCGGCGAGCCGCCGCGTGACGGCACCGCCGAGCAACCGATGCCCCGCGACAATACGGCCGGCGAGGAAGGGACGACGCCACAGCCAAAGGGGAGCGAAGGCAACCAGAAGACGCCCTCGGGCAAAGACGGCACCGGCGGTGCCGAGTCCGGTGACAAAGGGGACCAGACGAAGTTCAGCCCCGACGGTCAGGACGATCAGGAACTGTTGCAGAAGTTGTTGCAACGGTTCCAGCAGGAGGGACAAAAGCCGGGCGAGCAGGGATCGAAGACGCCGCAATCCGCCGGGAAATCGCCGACCGAGCAGCCGCAGACCGGGGACCAATCGCAAAGCAAGCCGTCTGAGAACACCGGTGCGGACGGCGTTCCTCCCAAAGATGGCCCGCCCAAACCGGGCGACCGCAATCCGTCGACAAAGCCACAGCCGGGCGGACAGCAGCCATCCAACGAACCGCAACCGGACGGCACTCCCGCGAAGCCGAACGATCCGACATCACCGGATGCGAAGTCCAACGACCAAACCGGCCGCAATGATGCGCGCCCGCAACCACAAACCGGCAACGACCAATCGCCAAAGCCCGGCGAGACGCGAAAGCCGGGTGACACTGCGACAAAGCCCGATGATCCCACAGCGGCCGGCACGCCGGATTCCAAGACATCCGACAAGACGAACTCCACACCCTCCGGCAAGCCCGGCGAGACACCGGCCGGCGAACGGCCGCCGACCGCGCCGATGCCCAGCGGAACCAGCAAGACCAACGACCCCAATGCCACGCCCACGGACAAGCCGCGCGAAACCGGCGACAACACGACGAACACGGGGAAGCCCGCCGGCAGTGAGCAGACCCCCTCCAATCAGACGCCAACTGGCAAGTCCCCGGATGGCAAGTCGGAACCGAAGTCGCCGACGGGAGAGCCGGGGACACAGTCGAAACCCGGTCAGTCCGGCAGCGAGCCGACGGAGACGCAGTCGCCGAAGACCTCGTCGCCGATGAAGGGCGATCCGCCGCCGGCCTCCGCGACGCAGTCGAAATCGCCCGACAAGCAGCCGTCGGGGCAGCAGTCGCAAGACCGCGACGGTTCCCCGGACGGCGGCGCCTCATCCCCGAAGGGATCGGGCCGGCCGAACACGCAGCGCTCCGACCAGCCGCAACAGGGAGAGAACGGCGGTTCGCAGCAAGCTCAGGACGGCAACTCCGGCAGCAAGCAGCGCGGCCCGGGGGAATCCACCGGCCGCCCCGGCGAACAAGAGACCGGCACGAACCCCTCGCGCGACCCGCAATCCACTGGAA
>JAWXBB010000392.1:0-3646 GCA_034439795.1 Planctomycetaceae bacterium
CCTGATGCAGCGCCTTCAGCCGGATCGTGCCGACCGCCGGCTTGCCGAGCCGCACGCGGACGTCCGGCTTTTCCAGGCCGTGGTCCATCGAGTTGCGGACGAGGTGCGTGAGCGGGTCGCCGAGGGATTCGATGATCGACTTGTCGAGTTCGACCTCCTTGCCTTCGATCTCCAGTTGGGCCTGCTTGCCGAGCGTCTGGCACATGTCGCGGACGACGCGGGTGAACTTGTTCAGCACGTTCCCCACCGGCTGCATCCGGGTCTGCATGATCGTGTCTTGCAGCTCGGTGGTCACCTGGTTGATGCGGCTCGCGACTGACTCCAGCGACCGGCGGTCGCCGCCGGCGATCGTCTGCAACAACTGATTGCGGCCCAGCACCAGTTCGCCGGCGAAGTTCATCAGCCGGTCGAGCACGGCGACGGACACGCGGATGCTGGCGTCTGCGGGCTTCTTGTCGGTGTGGAAATCATCGGCCGACGGGCTGGTTTCGTGGACGGCGTGCTCCTCACGTGCTGGAGTGTCGTGCAACGCTGGCGCGACGGCTGTCGCCGTTGCCGGAGCTGGCACGGCGTTCGGTTCGCACATTGCCAGCGGCTGGATGTGGTCCAGCGGCAGCGCGAAGAACAGGGAAATCTGTTCCCGGGTCAGCACGGTCGCATGCGCGAGTTGAAAGGGACGGTCATTGCCGACGGCCGCGGCGGGTTCGTCATCCAGAGTGCTCGCCAGAATCGTGCCGGTGTCCGACAGCCGCTGCACGAAATCGACCAGCTTCCGCGCCTGGACGTCGCACTGGGGATCAACGTTGTAGACGAAGACCGATTTCCCCTCGGCGAGACACGCGCGCCATTCTTCCGCGGCGACTTGCAACGTAGACCCGGCAGTGATGGATTGACCCGTCGGCAGCGCAACGACGGGCGCTTCTCCCGCGGCGACGGCTTTCAGCGCGGCGACGTGATCGGACACGTCGTAGTTGTTGGAATGGGTGATGTCGTTGATCATCCGCCGGAGCAGATCGGCCCCCTTGAGCAGCCGATCGACGACGGGACCGGTGGGGACCAGCGTCTGTCCGCGAACCAGGCTGAGGACGTTTTCCAGGCTGTGCGACAGCGTTTCGATCCTCGACAAAGCCAGAAAGCCCGCGGCCCCCTTGATCGAATGAATCGCCCGGAAGACTTTGTTGACCAGATCCGCATCGATCGCCGCGCCGTGCGACTCGATCGTCAGCAGGTCGGTCTCGATTGCGGCGAGCCCTTCGTTGGCTTCCACGACAAAGTCGTTCAGCAGTTCGGCATCGTCTTCAAACATGGAGACGTCCAAAGGGCGTGGTTCGGGCAAGTCCGGTTGTACGGGCGCTGGCGCTGACAACGAGATTGCCGACGAATGGGGCGGCGCGTTGCGTGCGGTCAACGCGATCGGGACAAATCGCCCGACGCGTTGACTTCTCGCAACGCTTCAACTTGCCTCAGATTCGCCCCACAGAGCGACCGGGCGTTCGCTGCCGCCGTCGGAAGCCGACAATAGTCGTCGGCCCAATGCGACCGCGCGTGCGGTAGCGGTTGGGAAGCCGCGGGAAACGCCTCATCCGAAGCGAAACCCTCGCAAATCCCGCTGAGATCTCTGCGGTTGGCGTCACGGAGTGCCGCGTCGACATTCGAGAAGACCGCGAAACCGCAAGCGACGTTCGTGCCCACGCTTGCGGTTTCGCGGTCTTCTTTCCTGTCCCCTCGCCCGCCGCTTCGGTGGGAGAGGGTTAGGGAGAGGGTGCCTTTCGGCTTTGGCTCCACTCCGCGACGAAGTCCAAGAAAAAGCACCCTCACCCCAGCCCTCTCCCAGCGAAGCGCCGGGCGAGGGGGCAAGCGGGTGAACCGGATGCTGCACCAACCTCACGCCAGAATCTGCCCGATCGGCGTGCCGAAGTCGCGCTCCAGACGTTGCCGGCCGGGCACGTACAGGCTGCGGTGATCGAGGCCCAGTTGATGCAGCACCGTCGCGTGCAGATCGGTGACGTAGTGCCGGTCTTCCACCGCGTGGAAGCCCAATTCGTCGGTCTTGCCGTGCGCCATGCCGCCGCGGATTCCGCCGCCGGCGAGCCAGATGCTGAAGCCGTAGGGATGATGATCGCGGCCGTCGGCGTTCTGCGAACCGGGCGTGCGGCCGAACTCCGTCGCCCACACGACGAGCGTCTCGTCCAAGAGGCCGCGCTGCTTCAGATCCTTGAGCAAAGCGGCGATGGGCTGATCCACCTGCTTGCACAGCTTGGAATGCCCGTTTTTGAGGTTGCCGTGCGCGTCCCAGCCCCCGGCGCCGCCGTTGTTCGCGTGATAGACCTGCACGAACCGCACGCCCCGCTCGACCAGCCGCCGGGCCACGAGCATCTGCTGGCCGAACTCCTTGGTCTCGGCCTGATCGAGACCGTACTGCGCCTGCGTGTCGGCCGTCTCCTCGTCGAGCTTGACGACCTCCGGCACGGCGGTCTGCATCCGGAACGCCAGCTCGTAGGACTTGATGCGGGCCTCGATCGCCGGGTCGTCGGGATACGCGCGGGCCGTGATGCCGTTCAATTTGTGCAGCAACTCGAACTGCCGGACCTGTTCGTCGCGCGAGACGTCCGCAGGGCGCGTGGCATACGGCAGCGGATCGTTGGGATCGACCTTCAGCCGCACGCCGTCGTAACGCGGACCGAGGTAACTCGCCCGGTGCGCCTCCTGCCCGCCGCAACAATCGGCGAGCGGCGTCCCCAGCACCACGAACTGCGGCAGGTTCTGATTCAGCGAGCCGAGGCCGTACGACGCCCAGGAACCGATCGTCGGATGAAACCCGTCCAGCCGGTGCTTCCCCGAATGAAACTGCAACTGCGCCCCGTGGTTCGAGTCTTCGGTCCACATCGAACGGACCAGGCACAGGTCGTCGGCGCATTCCCCCAGCTTCGGCCACCAGTCGCTGATCTCCAGGCCGCTTTGTCCCCACTGCTTCCAGCCGACCTGCAAGGGATAGATCGTGGTCCGAATCAGGCCGTTCGCGTCCTGGGCGACCACGCGTTCGTTCGCCAGAAACGGGGACTTGAGCACGTCGGCGTACGGCGACTCTTCGATTGTCTTCCCCGCATACTGATTGAGGGCGGGCTTGGGATCGAACGTCTCCATGTGGCTCGCGCCGCCGATCATGAACAGCCAGATGACGTTCTTCGCCCGCGGCGCGAAATGCGGCCCCACGCCGGGGATCGCCGGTCCGGACTCCGACGCCCGGCCGTCACCGGCCAGCAGCGACGACAATGCGATCCCGCCGAACCCCAGTCCCAGGTCGTGCAAAAACGCGCGGCGAGTGTGTGCGGAGAAGGAATCGAGCATGGCGTGGCTCCCAGCAATTCAGTATTCACCGATGCGATTGTAAGCGGCAGAGGAGCGCAGCGACAGAGTGGCATCGCCAGAAGAAGATTGGAGAACCGCTAAGACGCGAAGGGCGCGAAGTGAAGGGAAGAAGGTGTCAGATGGAGACCATCGACGATTGCTGCTCGCTCGTCAGCCCCGAAGGGGCGACAGATCGTAGCCCCAGGCTCACCAACATTTCCGAAGTGCGCGTTTAACGTCTGTGCATGCAAAGAGTTCGCGTCCATACTGGCTCCTGGAAGGGTGTGACATCCCAAGG
>JAWXBB010000393.1:0-2955 GCA_034439795.1 Planctomycetaceae bacterium
CCTTGGGATGTCACACCCTTCCAGGAGCCAGTATGGACGCGAACTCTTTGCATGCACAGACGTTAAACGCGCACTTCGGAAATGTTGGTAAGCCTGGGGGGACCGTTTCTCGCAGCGTCTTCAGCCCCGGAGGGGCGACAGAATGTCTGACTGCAAACGGATTCTGTCGCCCCTCCGGGGCTAACCTTTCCACCGACGACCATTCCCCAGGTTTACGCCTGGGGCTACGATCTTTTGCCCCTTCGGGGCTGAATACATGCACGCTCTCGTGCGGCATCTTTGCGCTCTGCCTTGTCTCGTGGGTGTTATCGTCATCGACCGGATTCGCACAGAATCAACCGCCCGTCCCGGTGCCGCGAGCGGCTCCGCTGCGTGCCGCTCGTCCGGCCGCTGGGGCCATCGCCGTGCCCGTGCCCGTCGCCGGACGGCGGGTCAACCGCCCGATTCAGCCGCCCGTGCAATCCACGGCGTCCCTCAACACCAACGAAGAACTGGAGCGGCTGCTCGACCGGGCCGATCAACTGGTCTCCGCCGGCCGCAGCGATCTGGTGCCGGTGTTGTGGCAGCGAGTGCTCGATGAAGCCGGCGACGTGCTGGCCTCGCAGGGGGGCGGCAAAGAGGAGACCCGGCTGCACGTCTATCAGCGCTATCGCCCCCTGCGTGAAGAAGTGATCCGCCGCATGGTCGCCGCCGGTCCCGACGCGCTGAAGGCTTATCGACTGCAGATGGACGGCGTCGCCAAGTCACGGCTCAGTGATGATTCTGTCAGCCGGGAAGCCGCGCTGGCCGACGTCGTCCAGCGGTTATTGCTGACGTCGTCCGGACCACACGCTGCGTTTGAGTCGGCATGCTTGCGGCTCGAACAAGGGGATTACCTCTCCGCGGTCCGGTTACTCACGGCCGTCGAACAATGCCCCGAACACGGCCTCGCTCCCGCCGCCGTCACCGCGCGATTGAGCGTGGCGCTCGCAAGGTTGGGAGCCTTGTCCGCCGCCCGCGAGCGTTTGACTCGGGATGCGACGGTGTCCGCCGAACTGCGGACGTTGTTGGAGACCGATTTCGCGCGCTTCACGCCGACGAAGTCTCACAGCCCGACAGTGGCCGCATCGTCGGATTCATTGCTGCCGGACCGCGACGCCGTCCTGCAGGAGGGCTGGCGGCAGACGCTCGCCTACACGCTGAAAGCTCCGGTGCCGCAGCCTGCTACCGGAGGGAGCCGCACGGTCGTCGCCAACATGAACGGCCGCCGAGTGGTGTTGCAGATGGACGGCAACGGCCGCCTGATTCAGCCCAACGCGAACGATGCCGCGGCCCGCGACTTGAAGCCCGGCGAACTCGTCACGACCTGGACCGATGCGAAGTGGCAGCCGGTGGGCAGGGCGCAGCTCGTCGGCAACCGCGTGCTGGTCAAATCGCAGGAGCGGCTGCTGTGCCTCGATCTCGCCACCAGCCGCACGTTGTGGATGGGCCGCAAAAATAACTATCCACACGCGCCGCAGTCGGTTCAGACCTGGCAGTGGCAGTTGATGGGTGCCGACCGCGCGTCGGGCGATGGCGTCCGTCGTCCGCAGACGCTGACCGAGATCGCCCTGTTCGGCGACCAGGTGCCGCAGTTGATGACCGTCAGCGACGATCTGGTGTTCAACGTCGAAGGGCAACTCGGCTACCTGACGCCCCCTGCGCCCGACCCGCCGGCGAACGCGCAGCGACAACAACGATTCAACCCGTTCCTGGGAGACATGCCGGGGGCGGAGACGGCCCGCCGCACCTGGCTCGCCGCCTACGAGTTGACCACGGGCAAGCTGCGATGGCATCGCGGATCGGGGGACAACGATCAGGCCGCGACCGGGTTCGTCTCCGCGCCGGTCGCGTTGAACGACCTCGTCGTCGCCGCGGTGAACGACGGCCAGCGGTTGTCGCTGTCGGCCCACGATCGCCAGACGGGGCAGGTGCGCTGGCGGACCGCGCTGTGCGACCTGCCGTCGCCCGGCGTGTCGCCGTGGTCCCCCGTCGGACTCGCCGTCGATCGGGGCGACCTGTTCGTCTCGACGGGCGCCGGCGCGGTGTTCTTCGTGAGCGGTCTCGACGGCAGCGTCCGGCTGGCGGCGACGTATCCCCGCAAGTTGCCGACGGCGCTGGCCGCGATCAACCCCATGTTCGATGCCAACGCCGCACCCATGACCCCGACGCGGGCCGAATGCCGCGAAAACCGCGTGCTGCCGGTCGACGACCAGTTGCTCGTGCTGGCGACCGATTTCGACCACCTGTTCTCGCTCGACCGCCGCACGGGTGCAGTGCGGTGGGAAGCGCCGCTCAACCCGCGGGTGCGGTCCGACGCCGGGGTGCATTGCCTGGGAATCTCCGGCCGGATGCTCATCATGGCGGGTGCGGCGTCGGTCCGCGGCTACGACGTTCGCGGCGGGCGGATCGCGTGGGAGGTGCCGGTCGCGGGCAGTTTCGGTCGCGGGACGGTGACCGATCAAGCCGTGTACGTTCCCGTCGAACACAAAGTCCTGAAACTCAATTCGCAGACCGGCGAGCAGTTGGCCTCGTTGACACTGCAACCGGCCGACGGCGCGCCGGTCGGCAATCTGTTCGTCGACGGCGAACGAGTCGTGGTTCTGGGCGCGGGCCAGGTGTCGATGTGGAACCGCGTGCCGCCGAAGAGCGAGGAGGCCACACCATGAGTCTTCGTAGGGTGGGCTGTGCCCACCGGCAGGGAGTTAGCGGCGATCGACGCTTCAAGTCCGGCCCCCTCGCCCCCGTCTTCGGGGGAGAGGGTCGGGGTGAGGGGGCGAGCGCCTCGATGAACACGTCGACTTCGACCGCCTCAGTATCGACACACTGCGAAGCGCCCGTCCCCCCCCCCCCAGCCCCCTCCCCCCCAGAAGGGGGGGAGGGGGGCAAACGAAAAAAACCCGAACCCCGGGCCCCCCTCACCACTTTGTTGTTTAA
>JAWXBB010000394.1:0-4066 GCA_034439795.1 Planctomycetaceae bacterium
AGATCGAGGTCGCCAAACTGCGTGAGACACAGGCTGCGCGGAATCGGCGTCGCCGTCATCACCAACAGATGCGGCGACAACTCCGCCCCCGAGAACCGGCTCCGCTGCCCGACGCCGAACTTGTGCTGCTCGTCGATCACCGCGAGCGCGAGATTTGCGAACTGCACATCTTTCTGGATCACCGCCTGCGTGCCGACGACGAGTTGCACCGTACCGTTGGCGATGCCGTCGAGCACGTCCAGTCGCTGCCGGGCGGTGAGCTGCCCCGTCAGCAACCGGCGTTCGACGCGGCTCTGGGCCATCAGCGTTTCGATGGTTTGCCAGTGTTGCAAGGCGAGGACTTCCGTCGGCGCCATCAGCACGGCTTGCCGCTGGCTCGCGATGGCGACCAGCATCGCATACACCGCGACCGCCGTTTTGCCCGCGCCGACGTCGGCCTGCAACAACCGGTGCATCGCCTGATCGCGGGCCAGGTCACGGACAATCTCCGTCACCGCCTGGTCCTGCCCGGCCGTGAACCGAAACGGGAACAACCGGCGAATGCGGGCGTCGATCTTGGCCGTGCATTCGAGCGGCGTCGCCTGGCTGTCCTTCTGCCAGAACCGCCGCCGCATGGCGATTGCCACCTGGAACTCGAACAGATCGTCGAACACGATCCGCCGCCGGGCGGCTTCGTACTCTTCGACGGTGTGGGGCCGATGCAGTTGCCGGATCGCTGTCTTCAATTCCGGCAGACCCTGCTCGGCGCGGAATGACTCCGGCAACCGGTCGGGCACGAACTCCGCGAAGTCTTCGACCGCGGCGGCCGTCGCGCGGCGGACCTCGGGCATCCGCAACCCCTCGGTCAACCCATACCGCGGCAACACGCCCGGCGTGGCGTCGCCGTCGTCCTCTTCCAGCCATTGAACGCCGGGATGCGAAAACTCCCAGCGACGGTCGCGGAACTTCGGCTGGCCGGAAATCAGCACGCGGCTGCCGAGGTCGAACTTCCGCAGCATGTACGGCTGATTGAACCAGACCGCGCGAACGTACCCGCCGTCCGCCTTGAACAGCACCGCGGTGAGCGTGCGGCTGTTGGAGATCGTGCGGGCGTCCTTGTCCACGACTTCGCCGCGGACCACGTGCGGACGGTCGTCGGTGATTTCGTGAACCGCCGAGACCTTCGTGAGATCGAGCACATCGCGCGGCAGATACCACAACAGATCCTCCGCCGTCGCAATCCCGAGCCGATGAAACAACTCCGCTCGCAACGGGCCGACGCCGCGCACAAACTGCACCGGCGTTTCGAGCGGATGGTCAACGGAGGCGGACATCGGCGAGGCGTCTCACGGCGCGATGGGAGGAAATGAACGCGGGGATGATTCTACCGCCGTGGTCGAGATCATGCCTGTTTTCAGCCCCGAATGGGGCGGCAGATCGTAGCCCCAGGCGTAAGCCTGGGGTAATCTCAAAGCGATCGCCCAAGCCCCGGAGGGGCGGCAGAAATGCGATCTCACGGACAGATTCTGTCGCCCCTCCGGGGCTTGAATCCCATGCTCGACTTTTCCCCAGGCTCACGCCTGGGGCTACGATCTTTCGCCCTGTCGGGGCTGAAATCCAAGATCATTTGCACTCGCCGGTCACGAACGTGCAGCCGCTTGCGTCGCTCCGTTGGCTGGCGGATACTGCGAGTCTGCCGTAACGTCTCGTTCGTTCTTGGGAACCGTCCTCATGATTTGCGTCCCCCTTGCGCCGGAATCGCGGACGTTGGCCAAGGCCGATCTGCTGAATGCGGCCCGCGTGGCGGACATCGTCGAGTTGGGGCTGGACCGGTTTCTGAACAAGCCCGACGTCGCCGATTTGCTGGCCGGGATCGACAAACCCGTGATCGTGTCCTGCCGTCGCAAGAAAGAGGGGGGCCATTTCGCGGGGAATGAAGAGGACCGCATCGCATTATTGCGGGAGTCGATTGCGGCCGAGGCCACGTTCGTCGAACTGGAGTTGGATGTCGCGGCCCAGTTCCCGCGGACGGCGAAGACGCGGCGGCTGGTCAGTGTGAATCGTCCGTTCCGGGCGTTGACCGATGCCCAGGAACTGGTCGAGAAGGCGGCCAACGCCGGTGCCGACGTCGTGAAGTTCGTCTGGCCCGGGCTGCTGCTCGATTCGCTGGAGCCGGTGCTGACGGCGATGCAGCAGGCCGCGCGGCTGAAGATCGTCGGCATTCCCATCGGTCCGGCCGGGCGCGCGTTTCCCGTGCTGGCGCGGCGGCTCGGTGCCCCGTGGGTGTATGCGGCGCTCGAACGCGGCATGGAAACTCACGACGGGCTGCCGTCACTCAGGGAGCTTGAAGACCTGTACGACATCCGCCGCGTCAACGGCGACACGCGGCTGACAGGGGCCGCGGGATTCGGCGTCGTCCGCGAGCGGACGCTGAAGGCGTTCAACGCCGGATTCCGCGAGCTGGAAGTCAACGGCCGCTGTCTGCCGCTGGAGATCGGGCCGGTGGAATCGCTCGCCGAATTGCTCGATCAGTTGGGGATCGCGGCGCTGGTCGTCTCGCCCGGGATGGGGGATTATCTATTCGCGATGGTCGAGCATCCCGAGTCCGCGGTGGCATTGGGTCAGCACGTCGATCTGCTGTTGCGGAAGCGGGACGGCTGGCACGGCTATAACGTGTTGTGGCGAAGCGTGCTGAAAGTCGTCGAGCGGACCTTGCGGCGGACCGGCCAGGAACCGACGAGCGTCGAGAAGGCGAGCAATCTGATTCTCGGGGCGGGCCGCATCACCCGGACGATGCTGTTCGGACTCCGGCAGCTCAAGGCGACCGCGGCGATCGCGGTCCCCGGCGGGATCGATGAAGTCGCCTTCTGTCCGCATTGCGGCGAGTCGCTCGACACCGCGGGAAGCACGGCGGACATCGCCGCGTCGCTGGAGGCTCGTCACGTCCCCTTCGCCGACGTGCTGACCACGCGGCCGGAGGTGCTGATCATCACCGATCCCGCTGTGGAGCTGGGTTTCAAGCCGAACGCGCTGAACCCCGTGTTTCTACAGCCGCCGCTCATTGTCGTGGACGCGACCACGCTGTTCCACGAGACCGACCTGCTCGTCGAAGCCCGCGATCGGGGTTGCACGGTGGTCCGTCCGCGTTACGTGTTGGGCGAGCATCTCGCCGCTCAATTCAAGGCGGTCACGGGACAGGAGCTGCCGGACGCCGCGTTCCAGCAGGCGCTCGACATGCTGGGCTGAACACCGGTCGTCATGCAGCTGGTTAGCCGCGATAATCTCCGAATTCCATTCCTGCATCGCGGCCCGGAAAGTGCGAACGACGGCAGAGGCGGCGAAGCCGACGAGCGCCGCGCCGACCAGGAAGCCCGGCCAGTAGCTGAGAATCTCGCCATTCGGCGTCACGCCCGGCCGGAAGCAGCCGCACCAGATCATGACTTGCCCGGCCAAAGCCGCACCGGCGAGAAAGCCGATGATGCCGGTGCTCCCCACGAACTGCTGCCGTGGACGACGATGTCGATACCAGCGCATGGTGAGCTCTCGATTGGTGACGGATAACAACCAGCACCATTTTTGCATCGGTGCTGGGGCTAACAACGAGTGACCTCGGACCATTGATCAAGCGCCCGCCCCCTCACCCGATCCCTCTCCCTCGAAGACGGGGGCGAGAGGGCCGGAGTGATCACACCGCCAATCGCAATGTGACCATCGGCGTTGTTGTGGTATCGTCACGCCATGCAGCCGACGACGCCCGCGACCACCGAGATCCGCGACCTGCCTCCTGCGACGCGGTCTTCGCCACACGGCCTGCCGGCGATTCCCGGCGGCTGGACCGAGCGCGTCTGGACGGTCTCAGAACACGAGTTCCGCTTGACGCTGCCCGCATCGCCCGATGCGTTTCTCGACGACCCCGACGTCGCCGCCGCGCATGCCCGCGATGAGTACATGCCGTACTGGGCGTACCTGTGGCCGGCGTCGCTGGCGATGTCCGCCGCGATGCTGCGACATCCGTGGCCTGACGGGACTGCTGTGCTGGAACTCGGCGCGGGCGTGGGTCTCGTCGGTCTCGCCGCACTGGCCGCGG
>JAWXBB010000395.1:0-7038 GCA_034439795.1 Planctomycetaceae bacterium
GGTGGCGGCGAGGAGAGACCGGCGGTGGGCGCGGGGGAGGGCCAGCATCACGACCGGGCCGATGGCGTGCGATGTCGGCAATCCAGTGTCGCGCGACAGCACGGCTTTCATCAACGACGGCGTCGCAATCTGGCCCTTCATCAGCAGGGCCGCACGACCGGCGGTGACTTCGGCAACGGCGGTCAACGCGGGGTCAGCGCCCGGCACGATGCGAAACGGCGCGAGATCGACCGCGGCGGCTTCTGCGACCGTGCGAATTTCGGACTCGATTCCCGTCACGATCGGCGACACCCAACCGCGACGGTGCGCCTCCGACAGCGCTTCCAACACCGTGCGATCCGCCCCGCCGGCGGCGACCACGGGAATGCGCGCCGCCGCGCGATCAGCCGCGGCGTACAGGTCGTCAAAACTGAGCAAGCTCACAACCAACTCCAAGATTCAATCACATGAGGGCTTGCAACGCCTCAGACATGCGGGCCAATGAAGTCAGGTGATCCACAGATTTCGCAGATGACGCAGATTTAGGACAGAATCTTACAGAGATCGATGTCGGATCGGTCTGTGCATTTGTCTTGAAATCTGCGTCATCTGTGAAATCTGTGGACTGTCAGGCTATTCATTCGCGGGTCCAGCTCGGTCGCCGTTTCTGCAGGAACGCGGCGATCCCCTCCTGGGCGTCGTGGCACACGGCGTTGTGGGTCATCACGTCGGTCGCGCGCTCGTAGGCCGTGGTTTCCGGCAGGGCGTACTGATCGTAGAACGCCCGCTTGCCGAGCCGCAGCACC
This sequence comes from Planctomycetaceae bacterium, assembly GCA_034439795.1. Classification (GTDB taxonomy): domain Bacteria; phylum Planctomycetota; class Planctomycetia; order Planctomycetales; family Planctomycetaceae; genus DSVQ01. The sequence continues at coordinate 786 of JAWXBB010000395.1, forward strand.
AGCGGGCTGCTGGCGACGATGGCGTCGCTGAACTCCTTCACCGCGGCGTCGAGTTGATCGCCAGGCACCACGCGGTTGATGAGGCCGACTTCATACGCCCGTTGCGCGGTGATGGACTGCCCCGTCAGCAGCATTTCCATCGCAATTTTGGCGGGGATATTCCGCACCAGCGGGACCATCGGCGTCGTGCAGAACAGGCCGATTTTCACGCCGGGCGCGGCGAATTTGGCGTCCGTCGCCGCGACGGCCAGATCGCACGCCGCGACCAGTTGGCACCCGGCCGCCGTCGCCAATCCCTGCACGCGGGCGATCACCGGCTGCGGCAGCGACCGCAGCTTCAGCATCACGCGCGAACAACGGGCGAACAGGACGTGATACTCCCCCTCGCTGCGGCCGGGCATCTCGCCGAGATCGTGGCCCGAACTGAACACGGTTCCGGATGACGCCAGGACGACGCACTGTACCGCGCGATCGGCGGCGGTCTCATCGAGCACGGTTTCCAACTCGGCGAGCAGCACTTCCGACAGCGCATTGCGCCGTTCGGGCCGGTTGAGCGTGATCGTGAGGACGCCGTCGGTGAGTTGGCGGAGCAGTTGCGTTGGCGAGTCGGGCATGTCGGCCTCAGTTCGTGAACGATCCGGCAAGACCCAGGACTAACGCACGGCCGCCGCCACCCGCTTCGTCCCGCGCAATTCGCCCGCCAACTGGTCCAGCAACCGGGACATCAGATCGAGCGATTCCTTCGCCTGGGCGACGGTGATCGTCAGCGGCGGGCTGACGCGCAAGACCTTGCCGGAGAGGGCGCCCAGCAGGTGGATGCCGACGTTATCCGCCCCGAGGTAGCACTTCTCGACAATCTTCACCGCGACCTCATTGGCGGGAACGTCGCCGACGGCGGCGCATTCGAGGCCGAACACCACCCCCTCGCCGCGGACGTGCGTCACGAGGCCGGTTTGCTTCAGGCGGTCGAGGCCCGTGAAGAACACCGGCGTCAGCTCGGCGATGTGCGGCAGCAGGTTCTGGGCCTCGAACTCGTCGAGCGTCGCCAGCACCGCCGCGCTGGAGAGCGGGTTCGCGCTCCACGTGTCCGACGCCTCGCCGTACTTCATGTGGGCCGTCACCGCGCTGTTGCACGCGACGGCGGCTACGGGGACGCCGTTGCCGAGCCCCTTGCCGAGGATCACCATGTCCGGCTCGACGCCGTATTTCTCGAAGGCGAACAGCTTCCCCGTGCGGCCGAAGTTCGCCTGGACTTCGTCGAACAGGAACAGAATGTCGTGCTCGCGGCAGAAGCGCTCGAGCAAGTGATGGTACTTCGCGGGGGGATGGAAGCTGCCGCCGCCGCCGAGATACGGTTCGGTAATCAGGCAGTTGATCCGCGGGCCGAACTCGCTCCACAGGGCGGCCAGTTCCTGTTCGTAGCGTTCGAGCGCGATCTGCTCGCCGTCCTGGGAATGGTCGGCGATTTCATACATCGGGAAACTGATGAACCGCACGCGGGGGTCGCGTTCGGCGTCGGTCTCCGAGCCGGTGACGGCGTTCGCCCAGCCTTTCTTGCCGTGGAAGCCGTACCGCGTGGCGAGGACCATGTCGCGGGTCCGGTCGCGGGCCAGCGAACTGTAGATCGCCTTGTGGACCCCTTCAGACCCGGAGGCGGCCCAGATGATCGTGTCGAGGCGTTGGCCGAACGGAGTGGTACGGAGGCTCTTGAGAAGCCGCGAAACCGCCAGCGTTTCGGTGAGCGTCACTCCGTTGTAGGCCGTGAGGGTGACGGCGTCGCAGTAGGTATCGGGGGACGTTTCCGGCGTGCCGAACAGCATCTCCGGCGTCCAGCCCGCATACTTCGCGAACCGTTGCAGCCAGCGGCGCGGGTTATGGCCGAGATTCGCCACCAGCACGCCCGACGAAAAATCGAACAGCCGCCGGCCTTCCGGCGTGAAATGGAACACACCGGACGACTTCGCGAACACCGCCTGCGACGGCGTAAACGTCCGCAAGGCGAGCGGCTCCGTCCGCGCGACGGCTTCGCGGGCGGCGTTCGAGCGGGTTTCACCGGGAAACTGAATGGGCGCGGTCATGCAGCAACCTTGCAGGGGGGCGGGCGGACAGGCAGACGACGTGATCTTCCGAAATTCCGGGGGGAGCCGTCAACCGCGGCGAGGACACATCCATTCGCAGCGCGGTTCAGTCACAGCCCGAAGCGCCGGCGACAGAGGTTCTCATCCGCCGAGGAGGCGGCTAGAATCTCACCGGGAGTTTTCTCGATGTCCGTGGTGGCAGACGCCTACCGAGCCACAGTCGATGCCATGACGCCCGCGCAAAAGATCGCGCGAATGGTGCAACTCAACCAATTGGCGCGGTGGAACATCGAGCGGTGCATTGCGGCGGAGCAGGGTCCGCTGCCTCCGGAAGTGATGAAGTGGCAGGTGGCGCTGTGGATCCACGGTCGAAATCCGGTCTGCCGCCGGCTCATCGAGGAGCAACTCGCCCGTGTACGAGCTGAATGAGTTCCGCAGTTGCCTCGAACGCGTGACGCGGATTCTGCGGAACTGCCAGACGCGCTTTCATGCCACCGGTGGCGCCGCTGCCATTGCGTACGGCGATCCGCGCACGACGCAGGACGTGGACCTGGTCATCGATCCCATTCCGCTGAATGAGCGAGTTACGACGTTTATCGACCAGTTGCAACAGGATCAGTTTCTGTTCCACGCGGACACGATCCGCGAGGCGCTGAGTGCGGGCCGATCCTTTCAGGCGATCGACACGCTGTCCACGCTCAAACTGGTTTTTTATCCCTGCGAACTCGTGGCCGGGGGATTCGACCGGGCGGTCGAGCTCGAGATTCTGCCCGGTCTCTTTTTTCCCGTTGCGAGTCGTCCCGATCTGGTCATCTCCAAACTGGTCTGGATCAGCAAAGGGAGTCACAAGAGCCGTCGCGATGTCCGGCAGATTGTGGGGCGGGCGACCGAGACGGAGATGGCGTTGGTCCGCGAGTTCGCAGAACCGCTGAAGCTCGGCGCGCTGCTCGACGAGGTTCTCGCCGAGCCGGATGAGATCGACGCATAAGGCCGGGTCCGAGTTCATCCATCACAGCCCGGAGCGCCAGCGACGGACGAATACCTCTCGGCAGAATTGGGAACTCCGCCGCTGGCGCTCCGGGCTGTGATGGGACGCGCTATTCATCCTCCGGCAGCAAATGCCCCAATTTGTCTCGCTTCGTCGCCAGATACGCTGCCCTTTGCTTCTCCGCCGGGGCGATGATCGGCACCTGCTCGACGACCTCCAGATCGAATCCTGGGAACGCGTTCACCTTGCGGGGGTTGTTGGTCAGGAGCCGGACCGATGACAGGCCGAGATCCTTGAGAATCTGCAGGCCGATGCCGTAGTCGCGCGCGTCCGCCTTGAAACCGAGCTTGTGATTCGCCTCGACGGTGTCGAGCCCCTGGTCCTGCAACTGATACGCCTTGAGCTTCGCCGTCAGCCCAATGCCGCGACCTTCCTGCGGCAGGTAGACGACGGCCCCGGTCCCCTCGGCGGAGATCGCCTGCATCGCCTGATGCAACTGGTCGCCGCAGTCGCACCGCAGCGATTCCAGCACGTCTCCGGTGAAGCACGACGAGTGCATCCGGACCAGCGGCGCGGGGACCGACCGCAAATCGCCCCAGACAATAGCCAGCGGTTGCACGTCTTCGTGGGCCACGCTGTAGGCAATCACCGTGAACTTGCCGTACCGCTTCGTCTCAAACGGCACTTCGGCTTCGCGCTTCACGAGTTGTTCCCGGCGGCGGCGGTAGCGGATGAGTTCCTCGATGGTGATCAGCGGCAGATGATGCTCCGCGGCCAGTTTTCGCAGTTCGTCGCCGGTGGCCATTTCGCCGGTCGTCTGGCTGAGAATCTCGATCAGCACGCCGACCGGTTGCATCCCGGCGATGCGCAGCAGATCGACGATGGCCTCGGTATGCCCCGCCCGCCGCAACACGCCCCCTTCTTTCGCGAGCAACGGGTAGATGTGCCCCGGACGGACGAACTCGTCGGCCGTGCTATGGGCCGCAGCCATCGCGGCGATCGTTTTCGCGCGGGCGGCGGCGCTGACCCCCGTACCGCTGTCCCGGTGATCGACCGGCGTGAGAAACGCCGTCCGGTTGGGGGCCGTGTTCCGTTCGTTGTCGACAATCGGCGTCAGTCCCAGCCGCCGGGCGGTCTCCTCCAGCAACGGCACGCACAGCACGCCGGCTCCGTGGCGAACCATGAAGTTCACCATCTCGGGCGTGATCGACTCCGCCGCGCAGAAGAAGTCCCCTTCGTTCTCGCGCTCCTCGGCGTCGACGACGATGACCATCCGCCCGGCCCGAAGCGCCTCGACGGCGTCCTCAATCGTGCTGAAGCCGGACGGAACGGAATGAGGCATGGGAGATCCCAAAGCGAATGATTGCGGATGTCCAGAGGACACAAAAATTCTCTGGATTTTAATTCACCAGAGTTGCATTCATTTGCGGTCAATGGTGAGATCTCACCCATCGGTCCGGCCAGCAACGTGCGGGTCGGCTGATTGGTATGGGAAATCAGCAGAAGGGGGATTCCATGAAGGTTCGGGCCATTTTCGCGTCGCTGGTCTGGGCAGCCACCATGACGGGCTGCAGTTACACCTGCATTGTGCAGAACACCGATCCTTTCGACAACCCGGTGGTTCTCACGTGGAGCGTTGATCCGACCAATCAGCCCAACCCTGGGCAACTCGAGGCCGGTTTCCAAGCCGAGTTCAAATTCAAGTCCAGCACGGTGTCCTTGAACGGTTACGACCCCGTCGTCCCCACCATCGAGGATGACATCAACCTGACATTCCAGAGTGGAACGACCCGCGTGATCGAGTGGGACGGCTTTGAGTTCATCGATCGCGGCAACCAGCGTGTCCCGGTGTCCGCTCTGGCTGGACTGCTCCGGGGGCAATCCACGGTGGTGACCGTGCCCTCCGATCCGGGTCAGGGTGGAAATCCCCAAAAGGAAGCCGCAGCTCAAAGGCGATCCGGCAAAAAGTGAACGAGCAGTCTGATTCAACCAGTCATGTGACTCTTGTCACAAACGAGGCTGAGTCGAGACCACCAGATTGATGTGAGCGCTGCCTGGCGAAACCCAGGCAGCGTTTTTTTGCTGTTGTGAAGCCAGGAATCAGGGCGGTCAGCCAGGCTTCGTATTCGGGCTGCGAGAATGCCTGTTCCCCGCCTTCCCGATCACCTTCAGGATCGGCGCCCTCGTTACTAACGGAACGGCTTGCCTAATCGCACTCTCCAAGAACCTTGTGACCGGGAACATGCTTGACAAAAAAGCCATCGTTGATATGTTCAATGGGTGCGATACTTTGCGGAGTTCGTGCGATCTTCAGAAAGAATGATGTCGCATCGCCCCGTTGGTCTCGTGCCTGCCTGCCTCGCTCCCCGCGAAAAACGCCTGCCTGATCCGATGATCCTGGAGAAACCCATGCGGACTCAGTGGACCCTGTGGACGGTGGCCGCGTTCGTCGGAATGACGTTGCTGCCGCTGCCTGCTCATGCCGCCGCGCCGCGCGGGCTGGGCGATCCGGGGGCGCTCACCGGACTGCGGATCGAGCCGAGCCGCGAAGGGCAGGGACTTCTGATCCGCGGCCGCGACAGCCGCCAGCAACTGTTCGTGACCGGCGTGTATGCCACCGGACAACTGCGGGACCACACCCGTTCGGTGCAATATGCCGTCGAGCCGGCCGATGTCGTGCAGATCGACGCGGCCGGTTACGTCACGCCGCTGAAAGACGGCAAGGCGGTCCTGCGTGCCGTCGCCTCCGGAGCCGTCAGCGCGGAATTGCCCATCGAAGTCAGCGGCGTCGCGGTGGATGTGCCGATCAACTTTCCCAATCAAGTCGTGCCGATCTTCACCAAGCTCAGTTGCAACAGCGGCGGCTGCCACGGCAAGGCGAGCGGGCAGAACGGCTTCAAACTGTCGCTGCTCGGCTTCTACCCCGACGACGACCACGAGTTCCTCGTCAAGGAAGGCCGCGGCCGGCGCGTGTTCCCGACGGCTCCCGCACAGAGTCTGCTGTTGACCAAGCCCGTCGGCCAGTCGCCCCACGGCGGCGGCAAGCGGATGGAACTCGGCAGCTACGAATACCGGCTGATCTCGCGCTGGATTGAACAGGGAATGCCCTACGGAAAACCCGAAGACCCGCACGTCGTCGGCATCAAGTGTCTCCCTCCCGGCCGGGTGATGGACCGCGGCACCGAAC
>JAWXBB010000396.1:0-13428 GCA_034439795.1 Planctomycetaceae bacterium
CGCCCGAACCGTCCTGTCCTTCTTTGTCCTTGTCGGGCGATTCCGTCTTGCCAGTTCCAGGCTGCGGCTCTTTTCCATCCGGCTTGTCGGCTGGCATCGGTTTGTCGCCGGTGTCTCCAGTGCCGTTTTCCTTCTTGGGGTCATCCTTGTCGTTCGGTTTACCGCCGGATTGACCGTCGCGGGGCATGTCGTCATCGGGCTTCTTCTCTCCGCCGCCGGCTCCCGTTTTGTTGTCGGAGTTGGGTTTCTGACCGCTTCCCTGCGCCTGCGGATTGGGTTGGCCGGACATCGGCTTGACTTCCGACTTGGGATCGACCTTTCCGGTCCCGCCGGCTTGCGTGGGATTGCGTACCCCCTGAATCTGCTGTGCGAACTGCCGCTCGGTGCGCGACAGTTGTGCCGCCAGATTGCGCGCCGCCGCGACCCGTTGCGGCGTTTCCTCCGCAAGCAGGGCTTCGAGTTGCTTGGCGATCTCCTGGAACATCGCCGCAGCCTGTTCGGCGTTCGTCTTTGCGGCCTGCGAATCGCCCCGTTCGAGCGAACTGGAGACTCCCTCGCTGACGTTAGCCGCCTCGGCGATCCGTTCCTTGGACAGGTCGGAAGCCTTCTTGAGTTTCGTGAGAATCCGCTCGATGTCGCGGGCTTCCAGCGAGACGTCGAGTTGCTTGTCTCGCAGCTCGGACCGCGACGGCTGAGGCTGATCGGACGCAGCGTTGTCCTGAGCGGCGGCGATTGTCGCCCACGACAACAGGACCGCGGCAGTTCGCAAGGTTGGGATCGACATGGCTCACTCTCCGGGACAGTCCGGTGATTCGGTCATCAATCGTTCGTGGGAGTCGCGGCGCTCGGCGGTGCGTCGTCCGATGACGTTGTCTCGTTGACCAGCGCGCCGGCGACCGCCGTCTCCTGGCCGACCAATGCCTCCAACCGGCGGATGAGCTCGCGGGCCTCTTCCTTGTCGGTCTTCGGGCGGCGCAGTTTCTGGGCCTGCAACCGGTCGAAGGCCCGCAGCGCGGCGAGCCGGGCCGGATCGGGGTTCTTAAGGATGAAGCTCGCGGTCCGGTCGCGCTGCTCGATCAGCGCCTTGAGCGCGTCCTTCATCTGCTGCGTCGCGCTCTCCCATTTCGCGACGGACAACGAGTCCACCGCCTGCAACATCGCCGCTTCCGCCTGGTAGAACAGCTCGGTGTCGTCGAACCCGCGGGCTTCCAAACCCTGGGCCGTGTCGCGGACGTTCTGGGCCAGCTCCGTCTCGAACTGCATCAGTTGTTCGAGCGTCGTCGCATCGGGATTGCGGCCGGACTTGGCCCGCTTCTCGATCAGAATCGTGCGGTTGAGCGCGAAGCGTTGCCGCTGAATCAGCTCCTCCAGCGACTTCAGGCCCGGTCCGCCGTTCATGCCGCCGTTCATCGGATCGGGGTCGACCACCCGATATTCGCGCTTGAGCGGACGGATGTCGATGAACCGCATCTCGGTCTCGGTGCGCTGCGGATTGTCCGGCAGGTTGTCTTCGGCGTAGGCGAAGTACATGACGCTGTCCTTCTGCGTCAGCTCGAAGAACTCCAGCGGCAGAATCTTCTCCAGCGCGGCCTGCGTGGTCGGCGAGACTTTCCCGGTTTGCGCCACCTCGTCGGCCGCCGCGGCGACGGTCGCGAACTCTTCGGCGAGCAGCGGCACTTCCTGTTCGCTGTTGATCTGGAACACAATCCCCGTTCGCGTCAGGCCGTAGTCGTCCCGGACGCGGACCCGCATCGGCACCTCCGCCAGCGTATGCACTTCGGTCTTGTCTTCGGGCGACTCGAAGAACACCTGCGGCGGCTGATCTTCGCGCACGCGGATGCGGAACTTGTTCTCCGGCAGCCGCGTGCCGTCCACCGCCTCGGCGACCAGACTGTAGTTGCGGTCTTCGTTCAATGTCAGTTCGATGACGCCGAGGGCCGGTCCTGATGGCTGTCCATCCTGTTCGATGGCCAGCGGAAAGGTCTCCGGTTCGTTCGGCGTCTCGTCATCCAACGGGGTCTTGCGTGGAGTAAAGATGAGGTCGACCGACTTCACCGGCTTGTCGAACCGCACCGCAAACCGCGCCTGCGTTCCCTGCAACACGGCGAGATTGGCGTCGAGGACCGTGCTCGTCGGTTGCCCGGTGTACGACGGCGGGGTGAGATCGACCTTGATCTCGTCGATCCGCAGCGGCCGGCGGATGTCGATCCGATGAATCGGCGTCACCAGCTCGCCGGCGGTCACGCGGTACTCCAACGGCTTCGTCAACCGGTCAAGTTTCATCGCGAACAGCGACTGCGGCCGCTCGCCGACGGTCGCGGAGTTTTCCTCCTTCGTCTGCGCTGCGACGGGTTCCAGCGTCCGTTCGGTCCATTCCCCGTCGGGCTGGTCGCCCGGCCTTGTGAAGAACGTCACTGTGCGGTTGGTGCGGCCGGTCAGCACCACGCCGATTTCAGCGCCGTGGCCTTCATCGACGAGGAGATCACCCGGTTGCACCTCCAGATGGCGATACGGTTGCTCCTCGAGCGCCAACCGCTGCGTTGCCAGCCGCCATTCCCAGTCCGACGTCCACGCGAGGCCCCACGCACCGAGTCCGACAATGAGTGCGACCGCCGCCAGCCATAATCGGCGCGTGGGCACGATGTCTTCGATCGTCAGCGGCAACGCGCGGCGGTGGGTGTCTTCGACGAGCGCCGTGACCAGCGTGGCCGCGATTCCCTCGTGCTGCACCTGCGCCGGCTGCATCCGCCCGTATTGCACCGCGGTGCGGACCGACTGACCGAGTTGCGGGAAGGCCGTTTCGATCTCCGCGGCGGTCATCGGTTGAGCGCTGGCGTGCCACATCCGCAGCAGCGACCGAAGCCCCAACCCGGCGACCACGACCGCCACGGCCGACAGCGCTGCCACGCGAACCGGCCGCGGCAATTCCCAGCGGTAATCCGCGAAGGCGAGCAGCCCCAACCCCAGCAGTGCCCACAGCAAAGTATTCGCGCAGACGCGGCCGAACTGCACGCGCTGTTGACGCGCCCAGACCGATTGGAATCGTTGCAGGAAGGAATTCGTCATGATTGACTCCCGGCCGCTGTGGCGACCGCTGTGAATTAGGCCGTGGTCCGGTTCCCCACAAAGCCCTCCAGCAACAGGACGGCGAGCAACGCGCAGGCCACCCAGTGCCAGAACTCATCGTGCCGCAGCTCGACATTCCCCACGGCCGCCATCAGCGAGGCCGGCGTCTCGTCGTCTGCGAAGCGGAGCGCGAATCGGTTCTCGAACTCCTCGCGCGTGCAGCGTTCGGTCTCCGACTCGCGCGGGCTGATGTTCGTGACCTCGGCGAACCGCTCGAACTGCCGCACGCCGGGGGTGTCCGCGGCGTCGACCGGCTGCGATGCGCGTTGCGTTTGCGATTCGACCATGGCTTGAGCTTCGCCGGCTGCGATGGCGACGGCATCCATCAACTGCGGACGGACTCGGCCGCCGGAGGTCAGTCCCACTTCGTAGCCCAGCAGTTGATGCACCGTCGGCAGGAACAGCGCCGTACGGCACCAGTCGCTCCATTCCCGACCGCACGACGTCGTCACCCACACCACCGTCCCCTGGCCGACGCGGCGTTCCAGCACCGCCGGCGCTTTAGTGTTGAACTCGGCCAGCACGACGGCATCGGCCGCGGGGGCGATGTCGGTGTACGCGGCGAAGATCAACCGCCGCAGGTCGCCGTGCTGCGGATCGCTGAGCGGCTGGAAGATCGGATGCCGTTCGTCCCAACCGTTCAGCCGCCACGGCAGATCGACGGCGATTTTGACGTCGTCGATGCTGCCGACTGTCAGTCCGGCACGGTCCAGCGATGCGGTCGCGGCGGCGGTGACCTTGTCGCCGGTGAACACCAGCAACCCGCCGCCACTGCGGACGAACGCCGCCAACTGGGCCGCATCGGCGTCTTTGACGGCCGGCACATTGGCGAGCACGACGGCATCGAAGTCGGCCAGCGTGGGGAAACCGGCCCCATCGCCGTACGGCAGCACCGTCGGCAGGAACGGACTGTCGGTGAATTCGGCATCGTCGTTCGAGAGCCGCAGGGCCGCTTCGAGGAAGTACGTTTCCGTAAGCGGCGACGTCGGTCCTTCCCCCCCATGCACCACCAGCACGCGATGCGCGGGGGTCGCGGAGACTGCGAAGTACCGCTGGTTGTCGAACGGCAGATCGTCGGGGTGCTCGACCGCCACGCGGCCCTGCCACAGCCCGCGGCTCAACGTCGGCAGCTCGAAATCGAGCACGACCGTCGCCCCCGGTTCGAGCTTCACCCGCTCGCGGCGCGTGATCCGCTCGGCGAGCTTCGCGAAGTCGGTGACGACGGGCTGGTTCGCCTGGGTCGATGACGGCTCGCGCTCGGGAACCCGGCCGACTTCCATCACGACCGAGACTTCCTCCAACGCAAACGCGCCGCCGTGCAGAATCGACGCCCGGACCGACGACGATTCGCCCGGCCGGACCCACAGCCGGGGCGTGCGGACTTCGGTGACTGCGACATTGTTGACGACCGGCTTGCCGAGATCGTGCAACGACGCCTGCACGTCGGCGGGCAGCGGCTCGACTTCGGTCCAGTCGAGGCCGGACCGTTGCAGATCGGTGAAGAGATGCAGCCGCTTCGCGCCCGCCGGCGACTTCACGCAGATGTCGCGGGCCCAGGCAATGGCGGCCCCGAAGTTCGTCGCGCCGAAAGTGACCTCGGGCGCTTGCAGGCGGCGCAGCAAGGCATCGCCGTCGGGCTTGCGTTCGCCGTCCGCGCCGATCGGATGGACCGCGTGATCGAAGAACGCGACTTCGCAGCGCGTGTTCCGCCCGGTGGATTCGATCGAGCGGCGGGCCTCGGCGACCGCCTGGTCGATGAGCCGGCCGCTGTCCCCCTTGAGCTGCATCGTCGCGGACTGGTCGATCAGAATGACGAGCAGGTCGCGATCGCCCCCCGTCGCCGCGGCAGTCCAGAACGGTCTCGCGAACAGCGCCGCGAGCAGCGCCACGAATCCCATGCGCAGGGCGAGCAGCAGCCACCGCATCACCTTCCTGCGGCGGGCGTTTTCCTCCAGCACGACGCGCAGAAAGCGGATCGTCCCCAGCTCCACCCGCTTCGTCTTGAGACGGAAGAACAGATGAATCAGGATCGGCACGGCGATCGCAGCCGCACCGAGGAGAAACGATGTTTGCAGGAAATCGGGCATGCAGGCTTCAGGTGTCAGGCTTCAGGTTTAAGACTCAAACTTTTGTCCGGTGAACGAGGTAATCCAGCAAGGCTTGATCCAACGGCTCGTCGGTCGTCAGTTCGATGCGGTCGACGCCGCGGTTGAGGCACTGCTTCTGGAGGTCGCCGCGCCACTCGTTGACGGCCCGCAGGTAGTTTTCGCGGACCCCCTCCGCATGCGTCGTGATGTCTTCGCGGGTCTCCAGATCGGTGAAACAGATGTTGCCGTCGAGCGGCAGATCGCGCTCCCAGCGGTCCCAGATCTGAAACGCAAGCACTTCATGCTGCCGAAACCGCAGTTGATCCAGCCCCGCCGTGATGGCGGGCAACTCGTCGAAGAAATCGCTGATGACCGCCACGATGCCCCGGTGCCGGCACAACTCGGCGGCCTGATGCAGCGCCCGCGACGCATCGGACTTCGGCCGGGCTTTCGTGTTCGCGATCGCCCGCAGAATCTCGTCCAACTGATGCGGCTTGGCCCGCGGTTCGAGGTGCAGCAGCACCTCGTCGGCGTACAGCGTCAGCCCGACGGCGTCGTGCTGCTTGAGCGCCAGATGCGCGAGCGCCGCGGCGAGCGTGGTCCCATACGTCAGCTTGCTCACGCCGGTGTTGGCGCACTCCATCGACCCGCTGACGTCCACCAGCAGATGCAGGTTCATGTTCGTTTCGGCGTCGAATTCCTTGACGTACAGCCGGTTCGACCGGGCGAACAGCTTCCAGTTGACGTGCCGCAGGTCGTCCCCCTGAACGTACTCGCGGTGCGAGGCGAACTCGACGCTGAAGCCGACGAACGGGCTGCGATGCAGGCCGTGCAGAAATCCCTCGACGATGCCGCGGGCCCGCAGCTCGAGATTATCGAGCCGGGAGAAGAACGCGGGATCGGTGAGGGATGGATGATGAATCATGGGATTCCAGAGACGGTCGGCCGTCCCCGAGACTCGATGGTCACTCCGTTTTGCCGGTGATGCGCGACGTCTGGAAAAAGGTCCAGGTGGCATAGACCTGGGAATGCGGCTGGACGAACGGCGCTTCCCAGAGAACTCTCTCCTGGGACTTGACGGTCAGTCCACCCGTCGTCATGCGGGCCGGCGCAAAATGCCACGCGACTCCCTCGGCCGTTGGACGAGCCTCCAGAACAATCACGAGATCGGGATTGGTTCCGTTCGTCGAGTAGGCGAAAACGGAGCCGCGCACCAGCTTCGTGGCGTCATCTGCGTATTCCAAGATCGGCGTCGTCAGCAACCGCATTTCTTGCGTATCGTTGGTCCGCGGGTTGTTCAGAATCCGCGCCGAAAAGTTTCGGGCCAGTTCGCGAAGCTGCCGCCGGCGCTGGGCGCTCTGACCGGCCACCGCCGGGGCGTCTGGAATCGGCTGAAAATCGATCCCCGCCTCCTGGGACTGATAAGTGCGGCCGTGGCTCCACGCAACATTGAGTCGCTGATTCGCGAGCGACGTACAGCAGTAGCCCCACTCCGGCGCGCTCGAAATCAGATTCTCTTTGGCCTCGATTTTCTGGAAGGCGACGGGCCGCCCCTCGTGCGTCCAGACCCAGAGCGTGGCGTCGACAAAGCGCCGCGGCTGATCGTCGTACCGGAACACCGGTTTGTCGACGAACTGCGGTTGGCCCCGGTTGCCGTCATCCGCGAATTCCACCCGAGTGGAACGGGCGAGTTCGCGCATCTGTTCCAGGAGCGCCGCGCGCTGACGGTCGCGGGCGTCGTCGGCGCTCGCCGTGCCGAGGCTCACCAGAACGGCGAGACTCCCCACGGTCCAGCAGGCTTGGGGAACGAACGGAATGCGGCGGGTGAGGACGCGCGCGGTCATTTCTTCTCCTCGATCGGCACGACTTCCAGAAGGCGGTTGACCAGCGTGTCGGCGTCGAGGTTGTCCGCACGGGCGTGGAAATTGAGCACCAGCCGGTGCCGCAGCACGGCGTGGGCGACCGACTTGATGTCGTCGAAATCGACGTGATACCGGCCGGCCAGAATCGCCCGGGCTTTCGATCCCAGCACCAGGAATTGCGACGCCCGCGGGCTGGCGCCGTAGGAGATGTATTTGTGGACGTTGTCGATCGGTTTGCCGGTGTGGCCGGGCCGCGTCGCCGCCACCAACCGGGCGGCAAAGCGGACGACGCTGTCGGCGACCGGAACTCCGCGCACGAGATCCTGCAACCGCAGCACTTCTTCCGCCGCCAGCACAGCCGTGGCCTGGGCGGTGATGGTGCTGGTGGTCCCCTTGATGATCTGCACCTCTTCGTCCACCGTCGGGTATTTGACCTTCAGGTTGAACATGAAGCGGTCGAGCTGCGCCTCGGGAAGCGGATACGTCCCCTCCATTTCGATGGGGTTCTGCGTGGCGACGACGTAGAATGGCGGCTTGATCTTGTACGTCTCGCGGCCGACGGAGACCTCCCCCTCCTGCATCGCCTGCAACAATGCGGCCTGCGTCTTCGGCGGCGTGCGGTTGATTTCGTCGGCGAGCAGAAAATTTGTGAACACGGGGCCGGGCATGAACGACACGCGATGCTTGCCGGTCACCTGGTCTTCGTCCATCACGTCGGTGCCGGTGATGTCGGCGGGCATCAGGTCGGGGGTGAACTGGATGCGGCGGAACTCCATGTCGAGCGTCTTCGCCAGCGTTCGCGCCATCAGCGTTTTGCCCAAACCGGGCACGCCTTGCAGCAGAATGTGTCCGCGGCAGAGCAGGCCGATCAGCAGCGAGTCGATGACGTCGTCCTGGCCGACGACGACCTTGCTCAGTTCCTGCTTGATGCGGGTCCGGGCTTCGCGCAGGCGGGCGACCGCTGCGGCGTCGTCATTCGGAGGATGAGTCGTCATCGGGTGCTTTCTGAGGATGCAAAAGACCGCGAAACCGCAAGCGTGGTTAGGGGCCCGTAGTTGCTGGTTCGGGGCGTTTGGCGAGTTGCGTTGCGGCGGCGGCTTCTTTGGGGTCGATCATTTCATCCCGGTCGGAGTCGAGCGATTCGAAGGCGTCTCGGGGGCCGAGGAACTCGCGCCACGTGATGTCGCCGTCGTTGTTGCGGTCCCAGCGCTGGAACCAGATCGGTCCGACGGGCCGCGGCTTGACGGCGGCGGTTTCCATCTGGGCCATTTGCGGATTCATGGGCCGGTCGGGCGTGCCGAACGGATTGAAGACGCCGCGGACGAATTCGATCCGATACCGCCGCGCGGGTTCGCTTTCGGCGAGGCCGGGTTTGTCGTCGCGCTGCATCGTCGTCAGCGTCTTGTCGGCGTATCGCATTTCGCGCATCGAGATGCGGCGGTCACCGTTGGCGTCGAGGGCCGAGAAGAAGCCGGCACCGTCGTCGAAGACGGTGACCTGGCAGGTGGTGGCGACCGGCTCTCCCTGCGCGCGGATGAACTCCCGCATCTCCTCGCCGAAGATCTTGTCGTCTCCGTCGGCGTCGATCTGGTCGAACAACCCGCGGGCGAACCGTTCGCGGGTCGTGGACTCATCGCGGTCGAGGTAGCCGTTCGCGTCCTGATCGAGCTCGTTGAACGTGCGGAGGGCGATGGTCATCGAGGTCTCGTACGGATCGACTTCGCGCGTCGAGAACGTGACCACCGCTGTCGGCAGCGTGATCGTGGCGAGGTCCGGGAACTTGTCGCCGTCGCTGCGGTCGCCGCCGGACGCCAGCACGCGGAGCATCGGGCTGTCCTTCGGCCGGATCACATCGACGGCAAGGTCGATGTCCACCGGCGTCATCCGCAACTGCGCCAGTTCTTTGACGCTCAGTTCGCCATCGCGGTTGGCGTCGCACGGCGCGAGCCGTTCGGGCTTCCAGTTGAGCTCCTCCGCCGACAGCTTGCTGTTGCGGTTGCGGTCGTATTTGCGCATCAACTCTGCCGGCAGCAGCGTCTGGTGCGTGTCGCGCAGAATCTCGGCGACCGTCGTACCGGTCGCGCGCGGCGGCGCGACGGGATTCACCACCTGCACGGCATTCGGATCGGGCGGCGGGGCGAATTCGTCGAGCGTGACGCATTCGTCGTCGTCGGCATCTTTGGCGAGCAGCAGATCGACGGCGTCGATCATCTCCTGCGCTTCCACCACCCCGTTGCCGTCGTCGTCGAGCAGCTTGAACACCGACGTGTCGCTGTCCGACGCGGCGGTGTTTTGACGGTAGACGACCGATTCGTAGCGGTCGAATTTCTGCTGCACATCTTTCGGTGTCAGGGACAGGTCGGCCCCAATCGACTGGAAGAACTTTTCGGCCCCCGGCCGCTGCTTCTCGCGGAACAGCGGCGAGCGCTGCGATTCTTCGCGAGACAGCTTGCCATCGCCGTTGGCGTCGAGCGCCTTCAGCACGCGGGCGACGCTGTCGCGGCGGGCCTCAGCCGGCGATTGGCCCCCCATCGCAACGTGAATCCGCAGATGCAGCGGGCCGTTGTCGAGCAGCAGCATCAGGTCGCGGACTTCGCCCTTTGGCTCGGCGTCCGCGGCGATTGCCGTTTCACCGCCGAGCAGCGCCAGCCCGCCGCCGAGCAGCAGAGCGACCGTCGCGAAAGTGCGGCGTCGGATGGCGAACGGTGTTGAGGAAGGATTCGGCATGAACTGTCTAAGACTCACAGCCAAGGAACTCTGGCCCCCTCTCCCCCGCTTCGGGGGAGAGGGCCGGGGTGAGGGGGCTGGATGCTCCCTCAAACGTCCAATCTCGATCCTTTGTCATTGAACATCGTTTGGAGCACTCGGCCCCCTCACCCTAACCCTCTCCCCCGATGACGGGGGAGAGGGGACCGATCAAGAAGGCGTCGGCAAACTCACAAGTTCATTCACCACCTTGCCCCCCTTGTCGACGATGCCGATCGGGCGGCCTTCCGGGGAGATGTTTTCGTGGTCCGGGCTGATTCCCAGCCCCGCGCACATCGTGGCGTACAGGTCGGCGGTTTTGACGGGGCGACTGGCCACTTCGGTTCCCGCTTTTCCGGTGTCGCCGATGACTTGGCCCCCCTTAATTCCCGCCCCGCCGAGGACCGTGGACCACGCCGCCGGGAAGTGGTCGCGGCCGGTGGTGCCGTTGATCTTGGGAGTCCGCCCGAACTCGCCGAGCCAGACGATCAGCGTGGAATCGAACAAGCCGCGGTCGCGGAGGTCGTCCATCAGCGTAGACCAGCCCGGATCGAGCATGTCGCTCAACCGTTTGACCGCGTTGAAGTTATCGGCGTGAGTGTCCCAGCCTTCGAGCGTGACTTCGACGAACGCCACGCCCCGCTCGACCAGCCGGCGGGCGAGCAGGCACCCCTGACCGAAACGGTTGCGGCCGTATTTGTCGCGGAGCGCAGCGGGTTCCTCGTCGAGCTTGAACGCCCCCTTCGCATTGCTGGAAATCATCCGCATCGCCCGGTCGTAGTTGGCTTTGTGAGCGTCGTTCGACGGGCTTTTGACCCGGTTGGAGAAGCCGGTTTGCAGGAACTTCGAGATCTCGAAGCGGCGTTCCATCGATTCGGCGCTCACCCCCGCGGGGGCCTTGAGGTTTTCAATCGACAGGTTGGCGCGGGCTTCCGGATCGTTGCTGTCCCCGGAGACCACCAGCGGCGAATAGTTTGGCCCGAGAAACCCCGGCCCGCCGGCGTCGCCCAACCGGAATGGCGACACGCTGACGTAGGACGGCAACTCATTCGTTTCGTCCCCCAGTTCCTTGGCGAATAACGAGCCGAGGCTGGGATAATTAACCGCCTCCTGACCCGGACGGCGGCCGGTGAGCATCGCCCGCGTCGCCCGGTCGTGGTCCCCTTCCGGCGTCGTCAGGCTGCGGATGATCGCCAGATCCTTCATCCGCTGGGCGACGCCGGGCAGGTGTTCGCTGATCTGAATCCCCGAGACCGCGGTGTCGATCGCCTTCGACGGCCCGCCGTTCGCGTGGCCCGGCTTCAAGTCGAACGTGTCGGTCTGCGTCGGACCGCCGGCCATCCACAGCAGAATGCACGCCTTGTGGTTCGGCTTGCCGTCCGCCGCCTGGGCCAGCCGCGGCAGCCAGCCCGAGTACGACACGCCATACGCCGCGGCAAGCGACAGCCGGAGGAAATCGCGCCGGGTGAAATCGATGTGCGACATGGTTGGCTCCAGAGAAGCGAAAGGGACTGTTTTCTCCCCTCGCCCGCAGCTTTGGGCGGGAGAGGGGTTGGGGGTGAGGGTGTCTTTGGTCTTCTGCCTTTGATCAGCGACGGCAAGGCAAAAAAAACAGAAGCACCCTCACCCTAACCCTCTCCCACCGAAGCGGCGGGCGAGGGGACAAAGCCAAGACTCCTACCGTTCCAACACGAACTCGGGACTGTTGAGCAGTCCCCAGAAGATTTCGGCACAGGCCTGTTTTTGTTGATCGATCTCCGCCGATTTGCGGATATGCTCCAACAGGAAGTCCCGTTCGTCGCTGCGCGGCGGGCGGCTGAACGTCGCCAGGTACAGCGTGTTCAGCTTCTCGTCGGTGTCCATGAACGGCGCGTCGAGCACGCCCCTGAGCGTGCGGCTCTGTTCGAGGTCCGTCGCCTCGGTCGTCAGCCGGCCGTTCATCATCAGCAGGGCCTGCGGGATGCCGGCCCGGTATTCGTCGGGGTTGTTGCTGGCGGCTTCGTTCATGCGGGCGATGAGCTGGTCGCGCAGCCCGTTGTAACGGGCGCTGCCGTCCACCCGCGAAATCGGCAACGAGAGCGCCTGCTCCAAGGCGTTGAAAACCTGCTCCGGCGTGAGCGTTTTGACGACCCGCAGCCCGGGTGGAGGCTTTGCGGTATCATCCGCCAGCGCGATGCACTCCCGCTGATAGACCTGGCTTTGACAGATGCCAGTAATGAGCCACCGCAAATCGTAGCCCGCTGCCACGAACAGTTTCGCCAACTCATCGAGGATGCGACGCTCTTCGGGCGAGGCCTTGTCGAGGTCGTCGACGGAATCGGTCAAGCCGCGGCCGACGAGATGCAGCCAGACCCGATTCACGGCCGTCGCGGAGAACTGCGGGTTCTGCGGCGACACCATCCATTCGGCGAGTTCCTGCCGCGGCGAGCGACCGGATTTGATCTTGGCCTCCTCGCCCCCCAGAAACATCGCCGTGTACTCCACGGGGCTGTTTTCCGGGCGGATCTTGGTCGCGGGGCTGTCTTCCGCGGCCCCGTTGCGGACGCCGTTGAAGAACGCCGCCATCCCCCAGAAATCCTTCTGTTTCCAGGCCGCGAACGGATGATCGTGACATTCCGCACAGCCGACGCGCACGCCGAGGAACATCCGCGTGACCGAACTGGCGGCGCTCTCCGGCTTGCCGCCGACCGCCTGAAAATACATCGCCGGTCCGCCGGCCATCGGAACACCGCGGGGAATCGTTGCGACCATCGCCGTCTGCTCGCTCGATTTTGCCGTGACCAGCTTGCGGACCATCTGGTCGTACGGCACGTTGGCGGCGAACTGATCCTTCAGCCACGGCTCCAAAGCGACGGCCGAGCGCGCTTCGGGCGAGTTGCCGGGAACCATCATCCGCCGCCACAGCGTGGCCCAATGGGCCGCCGAGCGTTCGGCATGCCGCTCCGGCCGACGGGTCTCGTTGAGCAACCGTTCGACGAGCATCAGCCGCTTGTGGTCGCCGGTGTATTCGAGAAATTCGCGGGCCTGCGAGACCGGCGGGATGGAGCCGCTCAGGTCGAGATACGTCCGCTTGAGAAACGTCGCGTCGTCGACCACCGCCGGCGGCTCGATCTGCGACGACTTCCAGACCGTGGCGAACTGGTCGTCGATCCATTGCGCCAGTTGCTGCGTCGAGAGTTTCGGAGCCGACGCCGTCTCCTGGGCCGCGACCGGAGCAGTCCCGATCAACGACACGGTCAGCAGCCAACTGCGAGCGCTGTGCAGCATCGGAATGTGCCTCCGCGGCCGGGACCATCGGCGGAGCAGAACTCCCCGCCGACATCGTCGAGAACGGACAAATGACTCTGCCAGAACACTGTAGACAATCTGTCTGCAATGTCAAGCGTTCGTCTTGAGAAAATTCCGGGCGGCGAGCTCAGATTTCCCCATCCCAGCCGAGAGCGCCAGCGAACGGCGTCTCATCCAGGCAATACGTCGAGTTGTGGGGTGCCACGGCCACGGAGGCTTTGCGACGTGGCCATTGGTATCTACACAACTTATCCGCTGCGGTGGAGCCTGGGGATGGCGGTGCGGGCGAGTTGGCGGAGTTGGTCGGGGGTGTAGTGTTC
>JAWXBB010000397.1:0-33428 GCA_034439795.1 Planctomycetaceae bacterium
CACCCAGCGCGGATGATGGGCGTCGACCAGCGCCTGGACCGCGCGCCGGGCCCGCTCCTGTCCCGCGCCGGACTCGACGACGACGATGCGGATGCCGTCGTACCGCCCGCCGCGGAAGACGAAATCGCCGCCGGTGTAGGTCCGCACCCGCTCGCACCGCCGGACGAACTCGGCGAGTTCGAGCGGCAACGCGCACACGATGCCGATGTCGCACCGGGCCAGATCGTCTTCAACAGCAGGCGACGTCATGGAGTTCTTCTGTAGGGTGGGCTGTGCCCACCAACCCGTTCGATCGGAGCGTAACGACCTAGTTGGTGGGCACAGCCCACCCTACAAAATCAAGAAAGCAGATCGATCAACCGCGAAGACGCGAAGGTCGCGAAGGAAAATCCTCACAGCGCCGAGCGCAAGCGAGGGAATTGCGAAATGGAAATCTTCTCCCTCGCTTGCGCTCGGGGCTGTGAAATGAATTTTCTCCGCCTTCCTTCGAGTCCTTCGCGCCTTCGCGGTTTTCTTGCCCTCTTATGCGTGGTCGCGTTCGAACTGAATCAGGAATTCGATCAGCGCGTCGACGCCCGCCTCTGGGAAGGCGTTGTAGATGCTGGCCCGCATGCCGCCGACGCTGCGGTGGCCCTTCAGGCCGTCGAACCCGGCGGCGGTCGCGGCCGAGCAGAACTTGGCGTCGAGATCGGCGTTGCCGGTGACGAATGTCACGTTCATCTGCGACCGGCTGTCGGCGTCGGCGGTCGGCTGGAACAGCCGGCTGCGTTCGAGGTAGGCGTACAGCTTGCCGGCCTTGCGGGCGTTCCGTTCGCCGATCGCCGCGAGGCCCCCCTCCGACTGAATCCACTTGAGCACGAGGCCGACGCAGTAAATCGCGAACGTCGGCGGCGTGTTGTACATCGACTCGTTCCTGGCGTGCGTGCGGTATTGGAGCATCGCCGGCAGCGACTTGGGGCCGCGCTCGACGAGATCGTCACGCATGATGACCAGCACGACGCCCGACGGGCCGAGGTTCTTCTGCGACCCGGCGTAAATCATCGCGTACTTGTTGATGTCCGTCGGCCGCGAGAAGATGTCGCTGCTGGCGTCGCAGATGAGGTCGGCCCCTGTGGGGACCGTTGGCTCCGACCGAAACTGCGTGCCGAAGATCGTGTTATTCGACGTGTAATGCACGTACGCGGGCTTCGGGCTGAACGTGCAGGTCTTGGGGATGTAGCAGTAGTTGCGGTCCTGGCTGGAGCAGACGTCGTGGACCTTGCCGAAGCGGACCGCCTCCTCCTTCGCCTTTTCGGACCACGCGCCGGTGATGAGGTAGTCGGCGGTGGCGTCGGCCGCGAGGAAGTTCATGGGCACCATGCCGAACTGCAGCGACGCCCCCCCTTGCAGGAACAGGACGCGGTAGTTGTCGGGGATGCCGGCGACCTTCCGGCAGAGGGCCTCGGTCTCCTCGTAGACCTTGAGGAACGCCTTGCCGCGGTGCGAATGCTCCATGATGCCGATGCCGGTCGAACCCAGCGACAGCAGGTTCTCGCGGGCTTCGAGCAGCACCGGCTCGGGCATCACCGCCGGCCCGGCCGAAAAATTCCAGATCCGCTTGGTCATCGCCATCCTTTCGGGGACGCGGCCCTGTGTCCGCAAACTCAGGCCGCCAACTCGTCAACGTGAACGGTATCGCCGGTCGATGGCTGGAGTCAAATGACCCGCAATGGGTTCGCGGCTAAACTGAGGCCCGTCTGCCACGATGCGGCGACGGGATGCAGCAATAGGAATCGGCCGATGCGTGTGCTGGGAATCTTCGCCAAAGAGCCGAAGCCGGGTGCGGTGAAAACCCGCCTGGCGCGCGACATCGGCGACGCGGCAGCCGCAGCGTTCTACGAAGCGTGTCTCAACGATCTGGTCGAGCGGTTCATCGCGATAGCAGACCAGCGCTGGATGGGTTATGCGCCACTGAGCAACGAGGCCGCGACGTACTTTCAGAAGCTCGTCAACGGACGCTATCAATTGTGGCCGCAACCGGACGGCGACCTCGGGCAACGGATCGAAGCGTTTTTCACCGCGGCGATCTCTGGGGAAGATTTCAAGACAAGTTCGGGTGGCCGGGGCTGGACCGACCAACGGGAGGGAAGCCCCGGTGAGCGCGCGGAAGACCGGGGCTTCGCCGAAGCGGCTCCAGCCCCGGCCACCCCACCTTTGATTTCTGAATTGACCACAACTCATCCATCGATCAGCGCCGTGCTCATCGGATCGGACAGTCCGACATTGCCGACGGACATGATCGATGCGGCGTTCGTTGCGCTGCAGCGTACGGACATCGTCCTCGGCCCGGCAGCGGATGGCGGGTACTACCTGATCGGCGCTCGCTGCCGCCTTGATGGCTGGTTGGACTGCGTCCGTTGGAGCACGCCCTGGACGCTCGCCGACACTGTGGACGCCGCCGAACGACACGGACTGTCGTTGAGCCTGTTGCCGGTGTGGTACGACATCGACACGGCCGATGACCTCGCCGCGATGTGGGGCCATCTGCGGGGTCAGCGCGCGTGCGATCCAACCATCGACGTGACTCGCTGCGAAGCGTGGCTGTCGGATTGGGTCAGGACGCGCTGAAAAGCTGCTACTAACGACGTCGTTTTTACGTCAAAGGCGTTACATCTCACAGCCCAGGGTCGCGAGTCGGCGAGCGCACCCTGGGTGACGATCGATGACGAAGCCCAAACCCTGTAAGGGTTTCATCACGGATTGAGGCCGCAGGGGATGCGACCTTTCAGTGTCGATGCACCTTGGACGCCGATCCCCCAGGGTGCGCTCGCAGACTCGCGACCCTGGGCTTTGCGATCGAACGCCTTCGGCGTACTTCAATTCACCGGCGGCGTCACCTTAAGCAACACCAGCGGCTCATCGGTCGTCGGCTGCCACGTCGTCTCGACGCTGACCGCCGGGAACCACACGGTTTCACCGGCCGTCACGTTGCGCTCGTGACCGTCGCACGTCAGGCGTCCAGAACCGTGCAGCACCATCCAGACCGCGAATTCATCGGTCTGGCGCGACCACGGTTGCGAGACCGTCCAACGGTCCAGCTGGAATTCCGGCGTCGACAACAGCCGTTCGCCCCGGATTTGTGGCTGCGATTCGGCGAGGATCGCGGGGACCACCGGTTTGACCGGCGCTTGCGGCCAATGCAGGCAGGCCAACCCCGCGGCGAGGTGCAACTCGCGCGGACGGCCGTCGAGACCGACGCGGTTCCAGTCGAACAGCCGGTAGGTCAGGTCGCTGGGTTGCTGCACCTCGGCCATCAGCAATCCGCCGCCACCCGCGTGCAAGGTGCCCGACGGCAGGTAAACGCAGTCGCCGGCCTGGGGCGTGAATTCGTGCAGGCATTCGACCACCGTGCCCGCGGCCAGACGGTCGGCCAATTCCTCGGGCGTCGTTCCGGGTCGGCAGCCCGCCCAAACCCGCGCTGTCGGCTCGGCGTGGACCACCACCCAGGCTTCGTTCTTCGGCTGGACCTCCCCGGTGAGGCGGAACGATGCTTCCGCATCGGGATGGACCTGAACGGAGAGACGGTCGCGGCAATCGAGCCACTTGATCAGCCAGGGAAACTGCGTCGCCGACTGCAATTGCGGTCCGCGCCACATCGGATAGCGGGACCACATCTCGGCCAGCGTCGCGTCGCCCCACGGTTGCCCGGCGGCAACACTGGTCGCCTGGGTCAGCGGGGAAATCTCCCATGATTCGCCGTACAGCTCACTCGTGGGAAGCGGCTTGCGGAGTTGTTCGGCGAGCAGACGGCCGCCCCAGACCTGAGTCTTCAGTTGCGGGGCGAACGAGATCGGGAATGCTCCCGTAACCGGGAATCCCGACTCCCGATTGATAATCGTAACGGCGGGCGCAGACGCCGCGGTCCGTCCATTCGGCGACGGCGGCCGCGCGGCTTCGGGGGCGGGGGGATTGACAACCCGCTCGTCAGTGAATGCACCAGTCCGGGGCATTGAATTTCCTGGCGGTACGGTGTCGGAATCGCGGATTGGGCGAAGCTCCCGCGGTAGGGTGCCACTGGCGGCAGCTTTGAGCCGCCAGTGTCTTAGCCCCGCGGCAGGAACCGCACTGGCGGCCGAAGCCCGCCGCCAGTGGCACCCGTCATCCCAGCATTGTTGAAACCTCAGCCAACATCCTGCCCGTCGCTGTCGGGGGGGGCAAGATCATCCGCGGGAAAATCCTCCAAATCCTCGTCGGTTAATTCCCTTTTAACGGCATACTTGCCCTCAGTCCACCGGACGAGATCCACCTGTCGGCACCGATCGCTGCAAAAGGGAGCGGCGGCGGACTTGGCCGGCACCGTTCGGCGGCAGATCGGGCAGGTGGAGAGCGGCGTCACGCCAAGGGGTCTCCGAAGATGATGGACCGCCCGGCTACTTGTCCGATTTCTTGTCGGACTTCTTGTCGGACTGGGGCTTGGGCGATGAATCGGT
Organism: Planctomycetaceae bacterium; assembly: GCA_034439795.1. Classification (GTDB taxonomy): domain Bacteria; phylum Planctomycetota; class Planctomycetia; order Planctomycetales; family Planctomycetaceae; genus DSVQ01. The sequence goes on from JAWXBB010000397.1 coordinate 4,470, forward strand.
GCCCTTCGATTCCGACTTCGCTTCGGACTTCGTCTCGCCGCCGGACGACTTCTTGTCCGCGTCGGCGCTCTTCTTGTACGAGTCGCTGCGGTAGTCGGTGATGTAGAACCCCGACCCCTTGAACAAAATCCCCGCGCCGGCGCTGATCAGCCGCCGGGCCTTCGACTTGCCGCAGCTCGGGCACTTCTTCGTCACGGCCGCCTTGATCGACTTGAACTCTTCCCACGCATGCTCGCAGGCATCGCAGGTGTAGTCATAAGTGGGCATGGGAAGCTCCGGAGAGAATGATGAGTGATGAATCTACGAACGATGAATGGAAAACGGCCGATTCTTTCACTCGTATATTCGTATACTCATCACTCATCATTCGCTTTTCGACACAATCACTTTCGTGGGCCGGATCACGCGGTCGTTCAGGACGTAGCCCCGTTCGACGTCGTGCAGCACGGTCATCGGGGGCACGTCGGCCGACGGCATCTGGCTGATCGCTTCGTGCAAATTCGGATCGAACGGCTGTCCCTCGGCGGCGATCGGTTGCACGCCGGCGGCAATGAACGCCGCTTCGAGCTGTTTGACCACCATCTCCACGCCCGTCACCAACTCGTCGACATTCTTGGAAACCGATGCGGCCTGCAAGGCCCGTTGCAGGTTGTCCAGTCCGGGCAGCATCGCCTTGAGCAGGGGCACCACCGCGAACTTGCGGTCCTCCTCCATCTCGCGCTGCATCCGCTTGCGGTAGTTCTGCAGGTCGGCCTGCGCGCGGGCCCACTTCTCCTTGAAGTCGTCGCGCTCGGCGAGCGCGGACTGCCATTCGTCCGGCGTGGCAGCGGACGACGACGTCGTCTCATCCGGTGTCGCCGCGGGGTCGGTCATTATCGTGTCCTTTGACAATCGTCTGAAGAAGCCCAGGGATAGCTATCCCTGGGCTTCCTGAGTTACTCGTCTTCGTCGCCGGTGAAGAATTCCTTCACGGACTCGAAGAACGACTTCTGATGCGGCAGCACCGGCTGCTCTTCGATCTCAGCGAGCTTCCGCATCAATTCTTCGTATTTCTTCGTCAGCTTCTTCGGCACTGCGACCTGCACCCGGGTGACGAGGTCGCCGCGGGGGCCGCCGTGCGGGTCGGGCATCCCCTGCCCTTTCAGACGGAAGACGTCGCCCGGCTGCGTGCCGGCCGGCACGGTCAGTTTATGCGTGCCGGTCAAGAGCGGGATGTCGAGTTCGGTTCCCAACGCGGCCTGCGTGAACGTGATCGGAATCTCCGACATCAGATGCCGGCCGTTCCGCTGGAAGTTCGGATGCGACTTTACCCGCAGATCGACGTACAGATCACCCGACGGGCCGCCGTTTTCGCCCGGCTCCCCTTCCCCGGCGACGCGGATTTGCATCTCGTTGTCGACCCCTGCGGGGATCTTCACGTCCAGCTTGACCCGCAGGGCTTGATACTTCGTGCCGCGGCAGTCGGCGCACTTCTCGCGGACGATCTTGCCGCTTCCCTGGCACGCGGGGCAGACGGTCTGCACGCGGAAGAAGCCCTGCGACTGCACAACCTGACCGTGCCCGCCGCAGTAATCGCAGCCGACGGGCGTGGTCCCCGGTTTGGCGCCGGTCCCGCTGCACGTCTTGCAGACGATCTTGCGCTGAATCTCCAACTCGCGGCTGCACCCGGTGGCGGCCTCGGCAAGTTCGATGGTCACCGACGTCCGCAGATGCTCGCCGCGCCGCGCGCGAGAGCCGCCGCGGCCTTTGCGGCCCCCCTGGTTGCCGAACAGATCGCCGAAGATGCCGCCGAAGGCGTCGAAGATGTCCTGCACGTCGTGGAATTGAGCGCCGCCCGCGCCGGCCCCTCCCTGCACGCCGGCGTGACCGAAGCGGTCGTAGCGAGCCCGCTTCTCGTCGTGGCTGAGCACCTCGAACGCTTCCGCCGCCTCCTTGAAGCTATCGATGGCCGACTCGTCGCCCGGATTGCGGTCCGGATGATACTTCGCGGCGAGCTTGCGGTACGCCTTCTTGAGATCGTCGGCGGACGCCTCGCGCGCGACCCCCAGCACCTCGTAGTAATCGCGTTTTGTGGCCATCATGATTTTATTGAGGTGTTAGGTGGTAGTGGGTCGTTGGTAGGCAGAGGAAAACAGGGTAGCTTTGTCGAAAGTCAATCAGCGCTCGCTTGCGGTTTCGCGGTCTTCTCTTATCCTCTTATTCCGTCCTTCGTCTCATCAGCAGCATAGGCCAGCACAGCATCAATGTCATCGGATTCCAGATACGGATAGGCCACCAGGATTTCGTCGCGCTTCTCACCACTCTCTAGTAGCCCACGAACCATCGACACCGTGACGCGCATACCGCGGATGCAGGGGGCACCGCCCATAATGGTGGGATCGCTCGTGATTCGAGAATCCGCCATCGCACCCACGACCTCCATCTCATCGACCAGGCATAGCCGATGCAAACAATTATGCTGGAAGAATCCAGATTCGAACTGTGCGACCTGGATACCATTCCGAGTTGGAGTCAAAGCAGTATTTGACTCCCAGGATCTTTGCGATAGATGTGAGCTGAGTCAGCATCAATGGACTGATTTTCTCTGAATAGGGCTCCGAAACGAGGAAATCATGTCCATCTACATCTTTGTAGCTACCATAATGGTCCAGCCAATCACTCCCAATCTGCCGGCACAAATGATCGAGTGCCGTACTCGCTGCAAGCAGGGGGTGATCGCAGTCATTCAATTCACCTCGTGAGATCGCCAGCTTGATGCGAACTTTCACCCATGATGGTACGCGCCCACGATTAAGGCTGGCAGGCGACAGTGCCTTTCGAGCTGCGACAGACTTTTCGGTCTTATCACCGACGATCTTCATGCCTGATTCCCATTGCTAGCACGTGTCAGATAATTGTTATCGGTCCTTATGATGCCAACAAAGCCCGGCTTCGGTGAGGAAGCCGGGCTTCTGGGAAGAATCCTTTCTTGCGATCGGCGCCGGCGGTTTCATCGCGTGAAACCGCAAGCGTGTTGACGGGACGCTGGAAAGCGTCCGTTACTTCACGGCCCCTTCCACGGTGGCCTTCTTCTTGTCCGAACCCGGCTCGTCGGTGCGGGTGACGAGCACCTGCGTGGTGAGCATCAGGCCGGCGATGGACGAGGCATTCAGGAGCGCGTTCTTCACGACCTTCGCCGGGTCGATGATGCCCGCCTTGTACATGTCGACGTATTCGCCGGTGTTCGCGTCGAAGCCGTGGTTCTTGCCCATCGAGCGGACTTCGTCGGCGATCACCGCGCCATCCTTACCGCAGTTGTTGGCGATCTGGCGGATCGGAGCTTCGAGGGCTTTCGCGACGATGGCGACGCCGATCTTCTCGTCCCCCTTGGCCTTCACTTCGCTGACGGCGTCGATGCACCGCAGCAGGGCGACGCCGCCGCCGGGCAGGATGCCCTCTTCCACCGCCGCGCGGGTGGCGTGCAGGGCGTCTTCCATGCGGGCCTTGGTCTGCTTCATCTCGGCTTCGGTGGCCGCGCCAACGGAGATGATCGCCACGCCGCCGGTCAGCTTGGCGAGCCGTTCCTGGAACTTCTCGCGGTCGTATTCGCTCTCGGTCGCTTCGATCTGTTTGCGCATCTGATCGATGCGGGCCTTGATCGCCGCCGAGTCGCCGGCCCCTTCGATGATCGTGCAGTCGTCCTTCGTGACTTCGACCCGCTTCGCGCGGCCGAGCTGGGCCAGCTCGACGGCTTCGAGCTTGATGCCCAGGTCTTCCGAGATCAGCGTGCCGCCGGTGAGGACGGCCATGTCGCCCATCATCGCCTTGCGGCGGTCGCCGAAGCCGGGGGCCTTGACGGCGCAGATGTTGAGCACGCCGCGGAGCTTGTTGACGACGAGGGCCGTGAGGGCTTCGCCATCGACGTCTTCCGAGACGACCAGCAGCGGCTTCCCCTTCTGGGCGACTTTCTCGAGCAGCGGCACGAAGTCGCGGAGGCTGGAGATCTTCTTCTCGTAGAGCAGGATGTAGCAGTCTTCGAGAATCGCCTTCATCTCTTCCGCGCTGGTGACGAAGTACGGCGAGACGTAGCCCTTGTCGAACTGCATCCCTTCGGCGAGTTCGAGGGTGGTGTCGTTCCCCTTCCCCTCTTCGACGGTGATCACGCCGTCGCGGCCGACTTTCTCCATCGCGTCGGCGATGAGGTCGCCGATGGCCTTGTCGCTGTTCGCCGAGATCGCGCCGATCTGGGCGATTTCCGCCTTGGAGCTGACCGGCTTGGCCAGCTCTTCCAGCTTGGCGATCGCGGCGTCCACGGCCTTGTCGATCCCCTTGCGGACGATGGTGGGGTTCGCGCCGAGGGTCAGGCCGCGGAGGCCTTCGCTGTAGATCGCGCGGGCCAGCACGGTGGCGGTGGTGGTCCCGTCGCCGGCGACGTCGCTGGTCTTGGAGGCGACCTCGTTGACGAGCTTGGCGCCCATGTTCTCGAACGGGTCTTCGAGCTCGACCTCCTTCGAGACCGTCACGCCGTCCTTGGTGACCACGGGATTGCCGAACGACTTGTCGATGATCACGTTGCGGCCGGTCGGGCCCATGGTGACCGCCACGGCCTGAGCGAGCGTCTCCACGCCGCGCAGCAGCTTGAGGCGGGCCCGATCGTCAAACAGCAGTTGCTTGGCCACGCTGAAGGACTCCTAAATGCGGGGGGATGATTTCGTGGAATGTGCCGGGGGGAAGCCCAGGGATTGCTATCCCTGGGCTTCTTCAATGTTCACAGTTACTTCAGCACCTTGGCGAGGATGTCCGACTCGCGCAGGATCTTGACTTCCTGGCCGTCGACTTCGATTTCCGTGCCGCCGTACTTGGCGAACAGCACTTCGTCGCCGACCGACAGCGCGATCGGGTGCCGGTCGCCGGAGTCGAGCAGCCGGCCGGGACCGACCGCGACGACCTTGCCGCGCTGCGGCTTTTCCTTGGCGGCGTCGGGCAGCACGATGCCGCCGGCGGTCTTCTCTTCGGCGGTCAGGGGGTGAACGACAACGCGGTCATCAAGAGGCTTCAGGGACATCGAACTCTCTCCGGATTAGTGAGTCAGTGTGTTGTGATCGGCGCTGTTGTCATTCATCAGCGCGGCTTGTGAAGATCGCGAAACCGCAAGCGTGGGTTAGGAAACGATCGAGGTCGGTCAGGTTCTTGGTCTTGGCTGGCCCTTAGCCCTCAGCCCTAGACCCTTCTAGAATCCCATCCCGCCCATGCCACCCATTCCCGGCATGCCGCCGCCCATGCCTCCCATGCCACCACCCATTCCTCCCATGCCGCCATCGCCGTGATGGTCGTGGTGACCGTCGGCCTCGGCCTTCTTGGGAGCTTCGACGATGATGGCTTCGGTGGTCAGCAGCAGGCTGGCGACGCTCGCCGCGTTCTGCAAGGCGGTGCGGACGACCTTGGTCGGATCGACGACGCCGAATTCGAACATGTCGCCGTAGCGATCGTTGAGCGCGTCGTAGCCGTGCGACTTGTCCTTCGCCTTGCGGACGTGGTTCGCGACCACGGCTCCGTCGAGACCGGCGTTCTCGGCGATCGTTCGCAGCGGCATCGACAGGACGGACTTCACGAGGTCGGCCCCGTGCTGCTCGTCCCCTTCGAGCTTGAGCTTGTCGAGCGACGACACGCACCGCAGCAATGCCACGCCGCCGCCGGGCACCACGCCTTCTTCAATCGCCGCGCGGGTGGCGGCAAGGGCGTCGTCGATGAGGTCCTTGCGTTCCTTCATCTCGGTTTCGGTCTGTGCGCCGACGCGGATCTGCGCCACGCCGCCGGCCAGCTTGGCGAGCCGTTCCTGCAGCTTCTCGCGATCGTATTCACTGTCGGTCTTGTCGATCTCCGCGCGAATCATCGCGGCCCGGCCTTCGATCGCGGCCTTGTTGCCGCCGCCCGGAATGACCGTCGTGTTTTCGGCGTCGATGCGAATCTTCTTGGCGACGCCGAGGTCGCTGAGTTCGACGTTTTCGAGCTTGATGCCGAGGTCTTTGAAGATCGCCTTGCCGTTGGTCAGGATCGCGATGTCTTCCAGCATCGCCTTGCGGCGATCGCCGTAGCCCGGGGCCTTGACCGCACAAACCTTGAGAATCCCGCGGAGCTTGTTGACCACCAGCGTGGCGAGGGCTTCCCCCTCGATGTCTTCCGCGATGATCAGCAGCGAGATATTGGCCTTCGAGGTCTTCTCGAGCAGCGGCACGAGCACCTTGGCCGAGCTGATTTTCTCTTCGTAAATCAGGATGCGGCAGTTGTCGAGCTCGACGATCTGGTCGTCCTGATCGGTGACGAAGTGCGGCGAGAGGTAGCCGCGCTCGAACTGCATGCCCTCGACGAGATCGACTTCGGTCGCGACCTGGCGGCCCTCTTCGACGGTGATCACGCCGTCCTTGCCCACTTTCAGGAGCGCGTCGGCGAGGATGCTGCCGACCTCCTTGTCGTTGTTGCCGGCGATGCCCGCGACCGTCTCGATCGCCTTGCGGTCCTTGGCGTCGACCGGCTTGGCGAGCTTCTTGAGATCGGCGACAACGGCGTCGACCGCCTTCTGCACGCCGCGGCTCAGGGCCATCGGGTCGGCGCCGGCGGCGATGAACTTCAGGCCGTTCCGGAAAATCGCCTCGGCGAGCACGGTCGCGGTGGTGGTTCCGTCACCGGCGACGTCGCTGGTCTTGGAAGCGGCTTCCTTGACCAGTTGCACGCCCATGTTTTCGTACTTGTTGTCGAGCTCGATGTCCTGGGCGACGGTCACGCCGTCTTTGGTCACTTTGGGCGCGCCCCAGCCCTTGTCGAGCACGGCGTTGCGGCCGCGGGGACCGAGCGTGCTTTTGACGGCCCGCGAAAGCTTGGAGACCCCCTCGAGCAGGCTCTTGCGAACGTCTTCGTCGTAACAAATCAGCTTGGCCACAGTTCCTCCTCAACCAGCGTGTCGAAGTCAGGCAGCGTATCGAAGCGATGATGTCGGGCTGGATTCGCCGGATCGCAGGTTCCGGACGATTCCCCACCCGGACCGGGAGAACCGCCTGCGGAGACGTGCTGCGTGAGTTAGCAAGTTCTGTGCCCGCGGGGCGGAGTCCGTCGCAACCGATTCTCCCGCAGAGGGTTATGCGACGTGGCGATCACAGCCGACAGTAGAAAAACTGCCAACTTGGCAGCGGGTCTGGAACTGGCCGTCGTGATCTGACAGGATGAAATGGCGATCAGCCCCATGCGGCCGAACTGAACAGTCATGCCACTCCGATACATCAAATACCGGCGCGCAGCCCATTATCGGACCGATTTCCGCAGCGAGGATTGGGGCCCGTACCTCGTCCTTCTCGAAATCGATGACCAACGCGCCATGCGCCAAGTGAATATCCACGAATCAGGGCAGGTGCTTCGCTATGATCGCAGCCATTGGTGTGACGACTACGGACACATGGCAGCCGGTAAATTCAGCCGCAAGCCGAAGGCTGCAAGTTTGGGACAAGGCGAGTTCATCGACGCCGCAGAATTCGAGCAGCAATGGAAGCTGGCATTGAAATCACCGCTGTGGACGGAGCAGCTTCTGGATTCCCGGGAACGTGAATGGGGAACCTGGGCTCAGAGGCAGGGCGAGTAGCTTCAGTTGCGATCAGGCAGGAAACGGGGCCGGGAATGAGCGTCTCACGTCGCACTGCGTTAGAGATCATTGGAGCGACGCTGTTTGTCAGCGGTTCGACATCATCGGCGCGCGCCGCTGCAATGGCCCGCATTCCTTTCGCGTTCAGCCTCTACGGCATGAAGTCGTTGCCACTCGCTCAGGGGCTGAAGGTCTGTGCGGACATTGGTTATAGCGGCGTGGAGCTGGCGTGCATGAAGGACTGGCCGTGCGATGCCGCGGTCCTCACGCCGGCAGATCGAAAGCGGTTGCGGGCGCAGCTTGAGGAGTGCGCCCTCGAACTTCCCTGCCTGATGGAGAACCTGGGCCTCGCCGTGCCCGAAGCGCAACATGCGGCCAATCTCGACCGGCTGAAGCTCATCGGTGAACTGGCCCACGACTTGACCGCCGACGGCGAAGGGACGCCGGTGGTCGAAACCGTCCTCGGCGGCAAGCCCGAGCAATGGGACGATCTCAAAGCCCGCATGGTCGACGCCCTCGGCGATTGGGAACGGATCGCCCGGCAGACAAAGACCGTGATCGCGATCAAAGCCCATGTGTCGGGGGCGCTGCACCGTCCGGCTGACGCCGTGTGGCTGGTCCGCCAGATCGACAGCCCGTGGATCAAATTGGTCTACGATTACAGTCATTTCCAGCGTCAGGGCTTGCCGCTGAAGGGGACGTTGACGCCGATGCTGCCGGAGACGGTATTCGTCCACATCAAGGACAACCTCACCACGGATGGCAAGACCGAGTTCGCCCTCCCCGGCGACGGCGCGACCGACTACGTCGAATACCTGCAACTGCTCCGCGACGGCGGCTACAACGGCGCGGTCTGCGTGGAGGTCAGCGCCCAGGTCTCGGGCAAACCGGGGTACAATCCGATCATCGCCGCCGAACGCTGCTTCCTGAACCTGCGCCCGGCGTTCGAACGCGCAGGGCTGCGGGCACGGGTGTGAAGTGTTCCGGGTGCCATGCTTGCAGCTTTGGGCAAGCATGTCTTCGGAAAGGCACATGCTCCCCCAAAGCTGGGAGCATGGCACCCAACGCCGTTCACGAATTTGATGGAAAGCCAAAAGGCGTTTATCCACAGATTTCACAGATTCCGCAGATTCCATCACGGGTATTTGTCGGGGCATGGCTCTTTCAGTGCTGTCATCAGTTGGTCTTCAATCTGTGGAATCTGAGAAATCTGCGGATAAGATCTTATTCAGCCGATCAAATTTGTGAACGGCGTTGCATGGCACCCAACCCCGCTCTCACTTCCGGGGATTCCAGTTGTGCCGATTCCCCTGCCTCGCTCGGTGAGCTAGACTTCGCCTACGCTCTCATTTCCACACACCGGAACCGTCCGCATGACTCACGCCTGGCACGACGTCATCCCCGGGGAAAACCTGCCCGGCGAGTTTACGTCCGTCATCGAAATCCCCCGCGGGTCCAGCGTCAAATACGAGTTGGACAAGCTCACGGGCCTGCTAAGGTTCGACCGGATGCTGCACTCGGCCGTGTACTACCCGGCGAACTACGGCTTCATCCCGCAGACGCTCGCCGAGGACGACGACCCGCTCGACGTGCTGGTGCTGTGCCAGGAGCCGGTCGATCCGCTGACGCTCGTGGAAGCCCGCGCGATTGGTCTGATGACGATGATCGACAGCGGCAAGAAGGATCACAAGGTGCTGGCCGTCGCCACGCACGACCCCGAGTACAACTCGTTCCGCGAGGCGTCCGAGCTGCCGCCGCACAAGCTGGCGATGATCCGCCGCTTCTTCCAGGACTACAAAACGCTGGAGGGGAAAGCGGTCGAAGTGGACGAACTGACGCCCGCCGAGACCGCGTACCCGGTGATCCTGGACTCGCTGGAACGCTACAGCCAAACGCGCCGCCGCGGGTTCCATTAAACGCGCGCTCGGTGCCGTGAATGCCCGACGCCCAGGGATTGCTATCCCTGGGCTTCTTGGTTTGACGTGGTCCATCTCACCGCGCCGGATCGCTCGGCTTCTGCGGCTCGTCCAATGTCTGAATGAGTGTTTTGATCTCCGCCAGAGTGTCCTTGTCGGCGAGCACGGCCAACGAATTCGTCCGTGCGTCCAGCGCGATGCGAACCGGCTGATTGACGAGCATTTCTTCTAACGTCTTCTGCACCGATCCACCGTCGAGTCGCTTCAACGAGAACATCTGCAGAATCTGTTGCTTCTCCGCCCCCGCGGCCCCGGCGGGCGGCCCCGACGCCGTCGCGGAGACCAGCACCACGGTCCGTTCGGTGACGTCGTCGGCCGTGCGTTCAAACCCGCCGAGCAGCACGGTGCCGTCGCGCGGAATGGTGACCGACGACTTGACCATCAGCATCGGTTTCGACGGCGGCGCCGCCTGCGGGTCTTCGGCCGCCGGACGGGCCTTGTCGATCCGCGTCTGCTCGACGGAGAATTCCGCGAGCACGCCGGACTCGACGACCCGCGCGGTCGCCATCACCATCGTCCCGGTCTGCTGCTGCTGGAAATTGGGTATGGACGTTGGTCCGCCCGACCCAGGCGGATTCCCCGGCCCACCCGGTGCGGTCCCGCGCGAACCCCCGAAGCCGAACGTCCGCCCGGCGATCACCGAGACCGACTCGCCGAACTGAACGTGCGACTGCTGTTCCTCCACGGCGCTGAATTTGATCCGCGCGAGGTGCGACAGCCCGTTCGCCGCCTCCAACTCCGCCACCGCCTTCGCCAACGCCTGCGGATCGTGAGCCAGACCGAGCCGGGCGTCGCTCCCCGAGGCGATCGTCACGGACAACGTCACCACCCGCGGCGGCTCGGCTCCCAGACAGAGCGCCGAACCGCAAAGCAGACCACTCAACCCGACGAGCCAACGAGCCATGATCGCTTCCTTCTGGAGCTGGGGATGAGCACTTTTTTGGTGGGCTAAGTGACCCGGAACAGACGTCGCTCGGGTTGGAGAGTTCCCTCCACGATCCGGCCGAATTGCCATCCCGGACGACAATCGCGGGGGCCCAAAACGTCGCCAGCCCGAGGAATGAACCCTCGGGCTGTCGGCAGTAGTCGTTGTGATCGCAGAAAGGCAGAAACCAGCCCTTTCCGAAACCGTCAATTCCATGAGTGGACAGGGCCGGGATCGAACCGGCGACAACTACCCACTACTTACCCTTCGCACCGCCACCGGCACCACCCGCAGCCGGGGCACCCCCAGCGGGGTTCGCCGCGGGAGCCGCGCCAGCACCGGGGGCCGCGCCAGCACCGGGGGCTGGACCTGGTGCGTTCGGGGTGGCTCCGCCTGCATTTCCTGCGGGCGGGTTGGGTTGAGTGTTTCCCGCCCGACCCGGACCCGCAGGTTTGGCCGGGCCGTTGTTGCCAGCGGCTTTGTTGGCATTGGGTCCCGCCGCTCCGCCGTTCGGCATCGGTGTGCCGGCCGGAGTACGACCAACCTTGGTGTTTGCCGCCGGGTTGTTCGTTTTGGCGTTGCCGTTCGTTTTAGCGTTCCCGCTCCCTTGTGTGTGCGCTGGCTGATCGAGCGGCGGCCTGCGTTGTCCCGGTGCAGTTTCCGGCGGGGTGTTGGGCGGGGCGATATCCCCGACCGTCGCGCGACTCCCTGGTGGCTTCGAGACATCCCGGCTCTGAGTCGGGTTATTCGCATTCGGGTTATTAGCATTCTGGTTAGTCTGATTCTGGTTGTTCGAATTCTGGTTATTCGCATTCTGGCTGCCGTTCACTCCCGTCAGTCCGAAGGCCGTGTTGAGCGACTGCTGATAGGCCGCAGAACTGAAGTTCGGAATGGCATTGCTGGCGAAGGTCGGCAGCGCCTGGAATTGCTCAGGCGAAAAAGACAGCGTCAGCGCAGAACTGTCGGCGCTGAAGCTCGCGGCTTGCGCCGGGATGGTAAACATCTGCTGGTTCGTCGCATTGGTGCCCAACAGATACAGAATGTTGCCATTCTGGTTGAGGACGATATCTGAGACCGTTCCCACCGACTGGCCGCCTTGAAGCACAATGTCTGTGCTCAAGAGTTCAGACAGCCTCAATGTTTGCAGCCCACCACCAGCGAAACCAACGTTACCGCTCGCGCCGGCCTGCGTCGGGGACGAATTCTGTTGCCTGTTCGCCTCAGAGCCGATGGGGGGCGAACCTTCATTCAACACGCCGTCCGTGGGGGTGTCCGGCGAGCCGATGCCGGTGTTGATCCTGGGGGGCCTGGTGGGGTTCTTGGGGTTCGGACTTTGGTTCTGGGACGTCGTGCGGTCATTGGCTGATGTCGGACCGATCTGAGCCATTGCAGGCAGGTTGAGAGAGAGAGAGGCGACCAGCCCGCCGACTAGCAGCAACCACCGAGCGTACACGTTCGACATGATGCAGACTCCTCGTCCGATGCGCCGCCACAGAAGAAGGGCCGCGAGGAATGAAAGGGCATGCACATCGTGGGCCAAAGTCAGCGCATGAGCGGGAATCACGAATGCCAGTGACGAATGCGATCCCTTAAGGGCATTTGCGCGAATGGGGGCGTGGCCGCCGTCGTGGCCATTGACCGCAGATCAGTCGAGGTGTTTGGTACGGCTCCAGTAAGAGTGCTGCGTTCTCAAGTGCAGACCCACCATGTCGGATGTGGATTGAATGGCACATTCTGGCGACACGAAATGAAAAAAGGACTCGCGGAATCGCCGCAAGTCCTTTGATATCAAGTGGACAGGGCCGGGATCGAACCGGCGACACCAGGATTTTCAGTCCTGTGCTCTACCAACTGAGCTACCTGTCCGGAGTCCCCGCGTCGGTCGGCGACGGAGGGAACACTCTCGCCGACCGCATTAACGAGCGGCGGACTGACGAGAGAATGACGGATCGACTTCGGGGCGTCAAGGTTCGGCGGCGGGTTCGTCCGGGGGGCGTTCGATTTCCCGGATTGTGCGGCCAATCCGGGGGGAAAACGTGCTGCCACTGGTTCAGGCCGCCTCGTCCGCGGTGGCCGGGCCGGCGGGAATGACGACCTCGGCGACCGCGTTCGTCGCACTTGCCGTGGGGACTTCGTTCCGCGCGATCGCGTCGTTCAACGCCCGGCGGGCGATGCGGGCGATCACGGCCAGCACGACGATCGTCACGGCGATGCCGACGCCCGACGCCCACTGCACCAGCGGTTGCTCGAAGAAGTCTTCGCCGGAGGCATCGACGAAACTCTTGGCCGCCGCGCCGACTGTCGTGTAAACGATCGTCCGGGGGAGCATCCCGATGAACGTCCCCCAGGCGAATTCTCGAATCGGCAGGCTGGTCACGCCGAAGAAGTAACTCATCACATTCGAGGGAAAGACGGGAGTCAGCCGGGTCAGCGTGACGATCTTGAAGCCTTCACGTTCGCAGGCCAGCTCCACCGCGCGAAAGCGGCGGTTGTTGGCGACGCGGCGGTAAAACCACGCTCGTCCGAGTTTCCGCGACAGGCAGAACGTCGCGGTGTGGCCCATCACCAGCCCGATGATCGCGGTCACCAGCCCCCACACCGGTCCGAGCAGAAAGCCGACGCCGGGGCTGAGAAACGTGTTCGGGATGAAGCACAGGCTCGCCGGAATGTACATGAGCGCCAGCACCACCGGCGCCCAGGGGCCGAGCGCGTTGACCGACTCAAACAGCGGGCCCAGGAACGCCTCGATCTGTTCGCGGCGGCGCCAGGCGATGATGGCGCCCAGCAGCAGCCCGCCCGCTGTCAACTGCCGCACCCAGGGTTTGACCGCGCCCTCTGACATGACCGCTGCCATGACCGCCATCCGCGCGAGAGAGTCTGCCGACCGGCCCGCCGAGGCCGATCCCCCAGGAACTTAACCCACGCCGCGAGCGCGGTCTAGCTGGTTTTTTTTCGCATCAGGAGTTCTACCAGCGTTTTCAGACCGCAGTCAGTTGCCGGACGATACCGCTCGCCGAGGGAAGCACCCTCACCCCCGACCCCTCTCCCACCGAAGCGGCGGGCGAGGGGAGTCATCAACCCGCAGTCAGTTGCCGGACGACGTCTTCCGCGCTCGCCAATTGCTTCTGCAGGTTGGCGAGCGTGTCGCGGACTTCGGCGACGACTTCCGGCGGGGCGCGATCCACGAAGCTGGCATTCGACAGCTTCTTCTCGTGACCGGCGATGAAGCCACGAAGTTTTTCCGCTTCCTTCTGCTGCCGGATGATCTCGGCGTCGCGATCGATCAGCCCTTCCAGCGGCACGTAGCCGTCGGCGTCGGTGAGGGAAAAACTCGCCGACATCTTCGGCCGGGCGATGTCCGGGCCGACCGCGATCAACTTCGCCTTCGCGAGCAACTCGAACTGCGCGGCGACCTGCCGGAGATCGTCGGCGATCTCCGTCCGGCATTGGAGCGCCACATCCACGGTCGCCGCCGGGCTGATGTTGTACAGCCCGCGCAGGTTCCGCACCGCGACGATGGTGTCCTGCAACCGTTGGAACCGGGCCTCCAGTTCGGGCTGCTTCCACGCTTCCAGCCCCTGCGGCCACGGGGCGATGATGCACGCGGAAACTGCGTGGTAAGGGCTGAGGGCTAAGGGCTGAGGGCCAGAAGAAGAAGTCTCCGCGAGTGCGGTTTCCTGCTGGCTCTCGACTCTCGACTCTCGACTCTCGACGCCCACCATCGGCCGCACCGGGGCAATCTCGCCGAGCCGCTGCCAGAGGTCTTCCGTGATGAATGGCGTAAACGGATGCAGCAGCCGCAGGATCGCATCGACCACAGTCACCAGCACGCGCTGACACGTTGTGCGGATGTCGCTCGTTTCAGACCCAGGGGGTGCGACCCCTGGGCTTCCAGTTGCCTCCGCGCGCAGCCGCGGCTTGATCAGCTCCAGATACCAGTCGCAGAACTCGTTCCACACGAACTCGCGCAAGGCCCGCGTCGCCTGATCGAACTGGTACTTGTCCAACAGCCGCGTGACATCGTCGGTGACGGTCGCCAGCCGGCTGAGAATCCAGCGGTCCTCCAGTATCAAATCCGCCTTGGCGACCAGGCCCGGCGAAAACCCTTCCAAGTTCAGCATCGCGAACCGGCAGGCGTTCCACAATTTGTTGCAGAAGTTGCGGCCGTACTCGAACCGCTCGCTGACCATCGTTGCGAGGGGTTCGCCGGGGTCAGCGTCGTAGTTCGCGCTGGTGTACTGCGAGTCCTGCTTGCACTTCGGGCACTTGACGCGCGGCTTCTTGCCGTTCTTCGGCTTGGCCTTCTGATGGTCCAGCGTCTGGGCAATCAGGCCGTCGCAATGCGGGCAGGCGTAACTGATCGGCAGCCGCACGTCCTGCGTTTCCCCGGCGAGCGAGGCAATCGTGAACCGTAGTCCGTCGGCTCCGTATCGGGCAATGAGGTCGAGCGGATCGACGCCGTTCCCCTTTGTCTTCGACATCCGCTGCCCGAAGCCGTCGAGAATCGTCAGATGCACATGCACGTGCCGGAACGGCACATCGCCGAGGTTGTACAACCCGGTGAGCACCATCCGCGCGACCCACAGCGTGATGATGTCGCGGGAGGTGATGAGGACGCTGCCGGGATAGAAATAATCGAGAGCGGCATTCCCGTTCGCAGCCCGGAGCGCAAGCGACGGCGTCCCCTCATCCGACAAATTCCTCACGCCGTCGCTTGCGCTCCGGGCTGTGATGGATTCATCCATCGGAGGACTGTGATCGCAATCCGGCCACCCCAGCGTCGCCTGCGGCCAGAGCGCGGACGAGAACCACGTGTCGAGGACGTCGGGATCTTGGAGATCACCGAACTCTCGCTTGAATCCTTCTTCGAGCTTCTGCTGCCCAGGCGCGATGCACATCAGTGCTGACCATTCGCCATCGACCTCGTTGAATGTGACTTGAAAGGCAAGCTTTTCATCGCTCGCGCCACCCATGCGGGCCGCCAATGCCTTCTGAAGTTCCGGCATGATGAATGAATCGCTGCCGAACAATCGATCGATCTTCGCTTCGAGTTCGTCTGTCAATTCTGGACTCGGCCCAATGGGAAATATCCACACCGGAATCCGGTGCCCCCACCACAACTGCCGGCTGATGCACCAGTCGCGCTTTTCCTCCAGCCAGTCGAGATACGAATTCGCGTACCGCTCCGGGAAGAATTCCACGTCGCGGTTCTTCACGGCGTCGATGGCCTTCGTCGCCAGCGTGTCCATCTTCACGAACCACTGGTCAGACAGGTACGGCTCGATCGGCGTCTTGCTGCGGTCGCTGAACTTCATTGGAATCTGGCGGTCTTCGACACTGTCGAAGTACCCCAGCCGCTCCATGTCTGCGATGACGGCGTCGCGCACGGCCTCCCGTGCCAGGCCCGCATAGACCCCGGCGTTCTCGTTGAACGTGCCGTCGGGATTGAGCAGGTTGATCATCGGCAGCTTGTTGCGCAGCCCGGCGGCGTAGTCGTTCGGATCGTGGGCCGGCGTGACCTTCACGCAGCCGGTGCCGAGGTCTTTGTCGGCGAGCTGTCCATCTTTAATGATCGGGATCAAGCGGCCGTTGAGCGGGATGCGAACCTGCCGCCCCACGAGATCGGCATAGCGTTCATCGCCGGGATGCACGCAGACGGCGGTGTCGCCGAGCATCGTTTCCGGCCGGGTCGTCGAGAAGGCGATTTCGTGGCCGGTCAGCTGGTCGTCCTCATCGACGACGGGGTAACGGAACGTCCAGAACTTGCCGGCAGTCTCTTCGGTGTAGACTTCATCATCGGCGACGGCGGTTTGCAGGAATGTGTCCCAGTTCACCAGCCGCTTGCCGCGGTAGATCAGGCCGTCGCGGAACATCTGAAAGAACGTGCGGCGAACCGCCTTCGAGCAGACGTCGTCGAGCGTGAACCGCGCGCGACGCCAGTCGCAACTGGCCCCGAGTTGCTTCTGCTGGTTGCGGATGCGCTGCTCGTATTCGTCCTTCCATTTCCAGATGCGGGCGACGAGCGCCTCGCGGCCGATGTCGTGCCGGGTGAGGCCCTCCTGCTCGAGCATGCGGCGTTCGACCACGGCCTGCGTGGCGATGCCGGCGTGATCGGTGCCGGGCATCCAGAGCGCGACGCACCCCTGCATCCGCCGCAGCCGGGTGACGAGATCCTGCAAGGTGCCGTTGAGCGCGTGCCCCATGTGCAGCGCCCCGGTCACGTTCGGCAGCGGCATCATGATGACATGCGGCGGTCGCCGCGGATCGGGATCGGCGTTGAAGTAGCCGTGCCGCTCCCAGAACGGGAACCACTGCGCTTCGGCGGCCTGGGGGTCGTATTGCTTGGGAATGTCGGTGGGCATGGAGTGAGATGGCGCTTACGAGGGAAGTGAGGCGCTATCGAACGCCGGGATCAATAGACTCGTGAGGGAGGTTCCCTTATCTCACATCAACACGCGACTCACATCAACGTCGACGTTCGTTCCATCAGGCAGAGCGAGGGGGACAGTGTCGCCACTGAGAAAATCCTTCCGTGCCGCGAACCGTCCCTGATCGGACATGGGACTCCGATGCACCTCGATCTGATTTTCGACGAGATTGACGATCCAGTATTCCCGCACGCCGGCCGAGGCATACATCTCCAGTTTTTCTCCGCGATCGTCGTCGAGTGACGAATCCGAGACCTCAATGACGACCACCAGTTGATCGGGAGTGGGGTGTCGAACTCGCTCGTCCTCGATGCTGCCAACGACCACGCAAACATCCGGCTCTGGTTCGTCAATCGCGGAAAGGGAGATCGGCAACTGGCCTTGAACGAAGCATGACCGTCCCTGTAACAGCAGGGTGAGCAGCGTGTGCAGCTTGACGACAGTCATGGCGTGGCGTTTCCCGACGGTCATCAGCGGCTCTCCTTGCGATGCGCGGTTCTTCCAGCGCATCACGCCGTTAATCAATTCAATCGGGGCCCCTTCCTCAATCACTCCAGCGGGAATCAAGGCTTCGTATTGATCCACCGTCAAGCGCACAATCTGCTCGGGGCGAATTCCGGAAACCCTGGAATCCGTGCGCAGGCGAAACTCGGGTGGGTGGGCAACTACCTCTGCGATCATGGTGAGCTCCTTACTGGCACCGCATTGCTCAGCGCCGCGTCCCCGTCCTTCGTCAACTTGTACTCCACGCTGTCCACGAGCGCCAACCAACTGGCTTCGATGACGTTTTCGCTCACGCCGACCGTGCTCCAGACATCCTTTTCGTCGCGGCTTTCGATGATCACCCGCACGCGGGCGGCGGTTCCCTCGGCGGAGTTGATGACGCGCACCTTATAGTCGACAAGCTGCATCGTGGACAGGTTCGGATACGCCGCCGCGAGCGCCTTACGCAAGGCTTCGTCCAGCGCGTTGACGGGGCCGTCTCCCTCGGCGACGACGTGCTCAATCTGTCCGTTCACGCGGAGCTTCACCGTGGCTTCGGTGGTCGTCGACTGATCGGCCTCGGTCTCGACGTTCACGCGGTAATGCAGCCGCTCGAAACTGGATCGATACAGTCCCGCCTCTTTGCGGACGAGCAGGTCGAACGACGCCTCGGCGGCCTCGAACTGGTAACCCTCGTTCTCCAGATCCTGCACGCGGTTCAGGATGCGGGTCATCAGCGCCTGGTCGTCGCTGAGGCGGAATTTGTCCGTCTTGGCGATGATGTTCGACCGGCCGGACAATTCGCTCACCAGCACGCGGCGCTGGTTGCCGACCGATTCCGGCGGGATGTGCTCGTAGCTCGCCGCGAGGCGGTTGACCGCGTGGACGTGCATGCCTCCCTTGTGGGCGAAGGCGCTGGTCCCCACGAACGGCTGGTTCGAGCGGAAGTTCATGTTGGCGATTTCGTAGACGTACCGCGACAGCTCGGTGAGGTGCGCGACGCCGTCGTCGTTGAGCGCCGTGTAGCCCTTCTTGATGGTGAGGTTGGCGACCACGCTGACGAGGTCCGCGTTGCCGCACCGTTCGCCGATGCCGTTGATCGTCCCCTGCACCTGCACGGCCCCGCGATCGACGGCGATCAATGAGTTGGCGATGGCGACGTCGCAGTCGTTGTGGCAGTGGATGCCCACCGGCACTCGCAGCACCTTGCGGACGGCGTCCACCGCCGCGGCGATGTCCTCCGGCAACCGGCCGCCGTTCGTGTCGCAGAGAATGATCGCCGCCGCCCCGGCGTCCTGCGCGGCGACCACCGTCTTCAGCGCGAACTCGGGATTGGCCCGGTAGCCGTCGAAGAAGTGTTCGGCGTCATAGAACAGCGTCCGTCCCTCGGCGACGAGGAACGCCACCGAATCGCGGATCATCGCCAGATTCTCAGCTTCGTCGATGCGGAGAATCTCAAGAACGTGCAGATCCCACGTCTTGCCGACGATGGTGCAATACTTGGTCTGAGCATCGCGGAGGGCGACCATGCCGACGTCGTCCTCAGCGACGCAGCCTTTGCGGCGGGTCATGCCGAACGCGGCGACCTTGTGCGAGACTTCGTCCGGCAAGTCGCGGACGCGCTGGAAATACTCCGCATCCTTGGGGTTCGAGAGCGGGTAGCCCCCTTCGATGTAGTCGAAGCCCGTCGCCGCGAGCCGCTGCGTGATGAGCAGTTTGTCCTGCAGCGAGAAGTTGACCCCTTCCCCCTGGCTGCCGTCGCGGAGGGTGGTGTCGTAGATTTCGATGCGGCGCATGATGGGTTCCAGCAGACCCACGGGGTGCGACCCGTGGGCTTCGCAGGGCAACAAAAAACCCTCAGGGGCGACCTGAGGGTGAGAGACGTTCGTCGATCGTTCCCAAAGGTCGCCTAGGTGTTCCGGCCAATAATCACAATCCCCCCGTGCCGCACGACGGGTACGGTGCGGGCGATGGCGGTGACGGGCACGAAAACCACGGACAAATCCTTCAGTACGTGCAGTAGCATATCGGCCAAACGGGGTGTCGTCAAATTGGATTTTCGCACAGGGACCGAATCCAAAGGCAAAGAGAGCCTCACGCAAAGGCGCAAAGCTCGCAAAGTAAGGACAAGAAAGAAAAGGACAATGATGACAGAGACTTCGTCGCCTCCATTCATCTTCTGACCCATTTGTCTTCCTTGGCGAGCTTTGCGCCTTTGCGTGAGACTCCTCTTTCAACCGCCTTCTGATCCAGTTGCGACTGGGGAGCGTCTACGGCTACAGTGCCGGTTGAGCATGGACCGCCGCGGAGTGCCCGGTGAAGATCGTGACCTGCCACCGCTGCTGGGCGTGGGTGCCGGCTCAGGGAGAGCAGTGCCCGGAGTGTCAACACGCACTGAACCTGAACGAAGCCGACCCCTCGCCGGCGGAGTTGACGCAACGGTTCGGCGCGCTGGTCTGCCGGATCGCCGCGGTGCAGATCGAACGCCGGCATCTGCCGCAGGTCGGTACATTGTGGGGCACCTCGGAGGGGTTGTTGTTCGTGCCTGAACTGATGACGCTCGCCGACGGTTCGCTCGCCGATGCGCTCGAGGACGGGTCGTCGTCGGGCTGGAACTGGTGGCGGCTCTGGCGGCGACCGTCGCAGAGGCGGCCAACGGACTGGTCCGACGGACGGGAGACAACGGAACTGGTCGACATCGTGGCCGAGTTTCTGAACCATCCCGGCGCGGTATTTTTCGCCCGGCAGGAAATCGTCCGGTTGTGGAACCGCGGCCGCACCTGGACGCTGCAGCGCAGCATCGGCCGCACGGTCAAGTGGACGATGCTCTCCCCCCCCGAACAATGGCGCCCCGCGTGGCGACAACTCTTCCAAACCGCCGACGAATGGCGCTGCGTCGCTTCGCCGTAGTCTTCTGCTTATCTGGCCCTCAGCCCTTAGCCCTCGACCCTCAGCCCTCCCTATGCTCACCGCCACCGACCTCGTCCGCCAGTTCGATCGCCAGCCGGTTCTGGACCGGGTGTCGTTCGACGTCCGCGCCGGCGAACGGATCGGTCTCGTGGGACCGAACGGCGCGGGCAAGACGACGCTGCTCAGGATCCTCGTCGGGCAGGATCCCGCCGACGCCGGGCAGGTGACAACGGTCTCCGGCACGACCGTCGATCTGCTCGAACAGCACCCGGAGTTCACCCCCGGCCGCACTCTCTTGGAAGAAGCCCGCGCCGGCCTGGCGGACATCTTCGCCCTGCAGCACGAAGCCGCCGAACTGGCGCAGCGGATGTCGGTCGAGACGGAGGCCGCCGAACTTGCGCGGTTGTCGAAGCGGTACGACGTCGTCCAGCACGAACTGCACCACCTCAACGGCTTTCACGTCGATCACCGCATTGACGAAGTTTTGCAGGGGCTCGGCTTCCAGCGGAGCCAGTATGACCAGCCGCTGACGACGCTCAGCGGCGGGCAGCAGAACCGCGTGATTCTGGCCCGGCTGCTGTTGAAATCGGCCAGTTTGATGCTGCTCGACGAGCCGACGAATCACCTCGACATCGCCGCGTCGGAGTGGCTCGAAAACCATCTCGTCGACAGCCAGCGGACGGTGATTGTCGTCAGTCACGACCGTTATTTTCTGGATCGGGTCTGCACGCGGATTCTGGAACTACACCGCGGGCGAATGAGCGATTACCCCGGCAACTTCACGCACTACTGGCGGCTGCGCGAGGAGCGGCAACTCGTCGCCGACCGGGCTTACCAGAAGCAGCAGGAGTACATCGCCAAGACCGAAGAATACATCATCCGTAACAAGTCCGGTCAGAATGCGTCGCGGGCCAAAGACCGCGAGCACAAACTGGCCCGCGCGCTGGAAGAGACGGTCGAAACCATTCAGACCATCCGCGCGCCGGCGATGGGGTTCGCACCGCCGACGCGCACCGGGGACTGGGTGATCGACGCCGTCGAGCTTACCAAGGGGTACGACGGGCCGCTGTTCGAGAACCTGTCGTTGCGCATCCAGCGCGGCGAACGATGGGGGTTCCTCGGTCCGAACGGGACGGGCAAGACGACGCTCTTACGGACATTGCTGCGCGAGATCCCCCCCGACCACGGCACCACGCGGTTCGGCACCAATGTGAACTACGCCTACTTCGATCAACAGTTGCAGAGCGTGGACCCGACGGCGACCGCGATGGAGGCCGTCCGCCCGCCGGACATCGCCCGCTACACCGACGGGCAATTGCGCGATCTGTTGGCGCGATTCGGCGTCGTCGGGGAATTGGCGCTGCAAACCGTCGGGGCGATGAGCGGCGGCGAACGCAGCAAGGTCGCGCTCGCCCGGCTGGCCGGCCTCGAACCCAACGTGCTGATTCTCGACGAGCCGACGAACCACCTCGACCTGTGGTCCCGCGACGCCTTGGAGCGATCGCTGAAAGAATTCGCCGGCACGGTGTTGTTCGTCAGCCACGACCGCTATTTTCTGGATCGTGTGGCGACGAATCTGCTGATCTTCGAAGACGGCCGGTGGTTCGAGTACGCGGGCAACTATACGGCCTACGTCGCGTTCCGAAAGGCCACGCGGGAGGAGCAGAAAGCCGCCGCGGTGAAAGTGGCCGCCAAAGTCAGCGCGGCCGCAAAGCCACCGGAGAAGGACGACCGCCGCAAACGCCAGTTTCCGTACCGCAAAGTCGACGACATCGAAACCGAAATCGCCGAGACGGAAGCCACGATGAAGCAGTGCCAGGCCGACCTGGCCGACAGCAACGTGCATCGCGACGCCAACCGCAGGAAGTCCGTGATGGAACTGTACGAGACCAGCCAGACCCGCTTGCAGTCGCTGTACGAACACTGGGAGGAGGCCGTCGAATTGAACTGACTGATCGCAAGGGCCAAGAGGTTTACCGCGAAGGCGCGAAGGAAAACCAAGCGAAGACTGAATGAATTGACCTGGAATTCATACCGCCTGACTCCCTTCTGGATTTCTTCGCGTCCTTCGCGCCTTCGCGGTTTTCCAATCCTCTTCCAACCAAGCACCTTTGACTCCGCCACCCCCTGTTCAAGGAATCCCCGTGAACCCTGTCGACGTCCTCTCCCGCTGGCTGCATGTCGGCACCGCCATTGTGCTGCTCGGCGGCACCTCTTACATGCTCTTCGTGCTGATGCCCGCCGCGAAGCAACTGCCCGACGCCGAGCACGCGAAGCTCAAGGAACTGGTCGGCGCCCGTTGGAAGAAGTTCGTGCATGGCGGCATTGCGTTGCTGCTGATCACCGGGTTCTACAACTACTTCCAGGCCAGCCCCGCGGACGCCTTCCGCAAGCAGTACCACATGCTGGTGGGGATCAAGATTCTGCTGGCGCTGGGGGTCTTCTTCCTGGGGTCCGCGCTGGTCGGCCGGTCCAAGGCGTTCGCCGGGATGCGGCAGAAGGCTCCACAATGGCTGGGCGTAATCCTGCTGCTCGGGGCGGTGATCGTGGGGATCTCCGGCTATCTGAAAGTCGCGGGACAGGCCGCGTGGAAAGATTCCGTGAAAGGATCTCCGCCGGCGGCGGTATCTCCCTCTGGGAACTGATCGCGGATTCGCGACCGATTTTGGGTGACATCCGCGGTCCTCCTGCGTCTAACAGTGCAGGTGAGGTGTTTTGCCTCATCGGGCACCCGTTTTAGTGCGCTCGTCGGTGTCAGCCCGGATGGCCACCGACCAGCCGGCCTTGGCCCGCGGACGATCATTTCTGAGATTTTTGTGCAATCTGGGGAAAATGGCTCTTGTCGAAAACGAAGGCCTGCGAACCGATTTCCCCCCCCATGTGTCTCCCCTGCTGCGTATGACTCGTAGAGAGAACCCCGCATGAACGTTTGGTAAGGAAATTCGCCGGAATTGCATGATCCAAACGGCAAATGCGACGTTCTTCTTTTGTAAGAAACTCCAACTCACTGCGAATCATCAGTAGAAGTCCTCGGCCGCCAGACGTTGTAGACGACGACGGCACTTGGTTTGCTCCCTAATCGCAGCGATCCTTTCTGCCTTGGGAGGAGGTCGCCATGTCCACGTATCGCAATCCCGCCATTCGTCAACTGCGAGATCAACAGATCCGGTTCGCCCCGCGCGACGTGCGCCTGTCGCAAGTCGATCGGGCCGAGCGGTTCCTGAATCAGGTCGACAGCGGTAAGTCCTATCGTTATCAGGATTTGTGCGAACAGATCACGCAGTATCGCCCCGAGTTGTATCCCGACCTGGTCATCACCGCCGAAGAGGCCGTGCATGACCTGCGGTGCTTCGTCGAAGACCTGTCGGACAGTGCCGACCTGCCGGCTGAAGCCGCCGGCGAGGAAGTCTGGACGGTCGAGGACGTCAGCCGCCGGTTCAATGTGTCCACCAAAACGGTCGCCCGCTGGCGCGACCGGGGGCTGGTCAGCCGCCGGTTCCGCTTCGGCGGCCGGAAGCGGGTCGGTTTCCTGCGGTCCAGCGTCGAGCGCTTCGTCAGCCGCAATCCGAACGACATCGAGCGCGGCTCCAGCTTCAGCCAGGTGACCGAAGACGAGCGCGAGCAGATGATCCACCGCGCCAGGCGGCTGGCTCGAGCCGGGGCGAATCCGACGGAAGTGAATCGCCGCCTCGCCCGCAAATTCAACCGGTCCGCTGAGACCATCCGTTACACCTTGAAAACCTACGACCGCGAGCACCCCGAGATCGCCGTGTTCCCCGATGCCAGCATCCCGCTGAGCGACGACCAGCGCCGCGAGCTGTACCGCAGCTTCCGCAAGGGCGTGGCGGTCGAAGCGCTCGCCGAGCAGTATCGGCGGACGAAGGCCAGCGTGTACCGCATCGTCACGGAAGTCCGGGCGCAGTTGCTGCTCGAACAGCCGATCGACTTCATGGACTCGTCCGAATTCCATGCCACCGACGCGCAAACGAAGATCCTCGGCCCGTCGCCCACGACCGACCGCCGGTCCGGCGTCGTCAAGCCCCCGCCGGGCTTGCCGCCGTACCTCGCCAGCCTGTACGCGATTCCGTTGCTGACGAAGGAGGAAGAGGTCTACTATTTCCGGAAGATGAACTTCCTGAAGTGCCAGGCGGCGGCGCTGCGGAAGACGCTCGACCCGACCCGCCCGCGGGCCAAGGACATGGACCGCATCGAGCAACTGGTCGAGCAGGCCACCGAGATCAAGAACTTCCTGATCCGCAGCAATCTGCGATTGGTAGTGTCGATCGCCAAGCGGCACATGAAGCCCACGACGAGCTTCTTCGAGATGGTCAGCGACGGCAACATGTCGCTCATCCGGGCCATCGAGAAGTTCGACTTCACCAAGGGCTTCAAGTTCTCGACGTACGCCAGTTGGGCGATCATGAAGAACTACGCCCGGTCGATCCCGGCCGAGCACGTCCGCCTGGACCGCTTCCGGACCGGCAACGACGACGTCTTCAGCAGTTCGTCCGACCCGCGGAGCGACCAGTTCCGGGAGGAAAGCAACAACCAGAAGCAGCGGGAACTGATCCTGTCGATTCTGAATCACCTCGACCCCCGCGAGCGCGAGATCATCATGCATCGCTACGGGTTGAGCGAAGGGGCGGTGCCGTTGACGTTGGAACAGGTCGGCACCCGCTTCGGCGTGACCAAGGAGCGCATCCGGCAACTCGAAGCCCGTGCGCTCCGCAAGATGCGGAAGCTCGCCCAGGACGAAAGCCTGGACATCCCGGGGCTGGAGTAAGCGAGCGAGCTTCTCACAACCAGGAGCCGGGCCGTGTCGGCCCGGCTCTTTTTTTGCGCGGTGTGTAGGCGGCATTCCTTGTAGGGTGGGCTGTGCGGGGATGGTGGGCACAGCCACCTTACGGGGACTGGCAACCCGTGGTGCCTTCACAATCCGACGATCTTCGATTATCGTCCAGAGCAATTCTCTTTCGTCGCATTTCTCGGTGGCCATTCAGGATCGACTTGTATGAGTGTTCCTGCATCAAATGCCGCGGGTCACGTCTTGGCCTCTTCACCGGCAGTCCCAGGTAGACACCTGATTCTCCTGCTCCATGGGATTCGCGATATGGGCGGCCCTTGGATGCAGCCTGCCAAAGAGATCCTCGAGGGCAAGGCCGCCGAGTGGGGTCTTCAAGTACAAGTCATTCCCATCAAATTCGGATACTATGACGTCCTCTCGTTCCTGGCGCCGTTCGATCGGACGGTAAGACCCTACAGGATTCTCCTTCAGTCCTACGAAGATGCGATCGAACATCAACCGGACGCACGCGTTTCGATTGTTGCTCACAGCTTCGGCACGTATCTGGTCGGGAAACTGCTTCGAGAAAACCGTCGCGTCCGTCTGCATCGTCTCTTGCTTTGTGGCTCAGTCCTCGATCAGGGTTTTAAGTGGGCAGTTGTCGCAGAACGATTCGATGATGCGCCGCTTGCACAACGAGATCGAGTTCGCAACGAATGCGGGACGCGCGACATTTGGCCGATCTTGGCCAAAGTTGCCAATGCACGCTATGGGGATGCAGGACGACACGGATTCGAGAACGAAGTCTACGCCCAGACCTTTCACTTCGACGGCTATCATTCGCTGTTTTTTGAAGAAACCCATATCCGCAATGAGTGGGTTCAGTTCTTGCTGGAAGGGGTCAACCGGAAGGGAAATGCCACCGCACCAGGGGCAACTCCGCTGGAACGGGTTGCATCTTGGCCTTTCGTGACACTCTTCCTTCGGCTACTCGTCGTTTATCCATTGTGGTTTATCCTTTACTACTGGTGGATGATCCTTTTCATCAGCATCGTCTGTGCGGCAGGCCTCTGGTACTTTCCAGCTAAGCCAGCAGATGTGGATCGCGGTCGAACGATCGGCTTGGCCAAGTACTTTGAAGACCTCCGTGCCAAAAAGGCTGATCGAGACCCCGAGCGGCTTCAAGACTACCTCAATGATCTCAAAGGGAGCGATAGTGCGACGGTCAACTGCGAAGGCGCAATTGTCGAGATTGGGGCCGACCCGGACGCGTACGGATTCCGTAAGCTCGTGTTTCAACCCAAGGATTGTGGGGTCATTCGGTCGAGTACGGATCGGCTTACGGTGACGTTTGCCGAGGCCCTTTTGCCGCCTGGGGTGGACTTCACCGCCCTCCAGCCGAACGGGACCGGTTATCAAGTTGCCGAGGTCGTCGCCGAGATCGAGAACATTTCCTGGTCAGAGATCAAGAAGGAATGGCGCATTTACGCCAGCGGCAAGGCGATTAAACTACTCACGCCAGTCGACTGCCCGGAGTAGGTATTCTCCGTCATCCCTGGCGTGAGCGCAAGCCAGCTTACAGACAAAGACTGCCAACCGGCTAATCGCAACGACAGTCTGGCAAAACGCCGGAGAGGTTGGTCTTTCTCCGGCAGCGTCAGTAGTTCTCTGGTGGCTTAGCCGGACAGCACTTTGCAGCGCAAGTGATTGCGAAGATCGATTCCGTGCTCGACAATGTCACGGAATCGATCCGCAAGATTTGAAGAGTGAATCAGCCTGTCGCAGCAGCGACCGCGGCCTTGTGCGAGGCAGCTATTTGTTCTCCGGTTGGGAAGGATCGGCTTGCTTCTTCTCGACTTTTTCGACGCGCTGTTCCAGAACGACCTGCTTTTGATCGATGGTGCCGATCTGGCTATTGAATTTAATGACCGCATCGTTGAGGTCTTTCTGCAGATCCTCAATTTGAGGTGCTTGACTGCGAGCCTGGGCGGCAATGGCGTCGGCGACGCTGCGCTCCACGATCACGCTGCGAGTTCGCTGTCTCGTTTCCGGCACCATTTGGGTCTCAGTCACTGTCCGACCGCCAGGCAATGTTCTCGTGATCGTTCGTGGAACCATCACCGTATATTCCTCGGGGATTTCCACACGAACCATGTTCGGCGCGAGTGCGGGAGCAGCGGCGCACGGTGCGCAAGGCCCGGGCAGAGATGGGCACACGGTGGCGGCAGGCTGGCAGTATCGAACCTGCGGCTGACAGAAATACCGCTTCTTGCCTGCGTCGGCCGTGTCCTGATGGAAGACCCCCAGTCCCAAAGCAACCAACAGCCCATACTTGATTGACATTGCCATGACCCTCTCGAAGTGAAGTGGAATGGGAATCGCGAGACAGTTAAATAGTTTAGGAAGAATAAATATACTGCGTCAACAAAAAATGTTGGTTAGATCGATTTGATTGGGTGCTTTGGTGAAAAAAAATGGGGGGGGGTATCTGGCCGCTTTCCGATCCGGATTCCTGGAATAAAACGGTTTTCTACGTTGCACTTCGGCGACCGAACTCGACCAGCAACAAGAAGTCATCAAGCGTGGGTGGTCGTCGCCTCTTGGCTTCGTCACCTTCGTACTACCGGGTGACGAAGTCACAAGAGGCATGGCCGAGTCGTTCAACAACCTCTTGCCGCTGCGCGGCCCCGGTAGCCGAAACGGCAACCGGGGGGCCGAATCCCGTTTACCATGTGCTGGGGCAAACCGCCGTTGGTCGTTACTTGCTGTGCGTGGTCATTGCGTTCCCGGACGGGAACGGCTATCCGATTACAGCACGAGCCATGACCGACAATGAGAAGCGCCGCTTTCGCGACTGGAAGAGCCGATGAACCCATCCAAACTTCCTCAGATTGACTCGATTCAAGCGTTGGCCCAATTTTGGGACACGCACGATCTCACCGACTTTGAAGACGATCTGGAAGAGGTCACCGAGTCGGTGTTCGAGCGCGAAACGTCGGTGACGGTTCACCTGTCTTCCGAAGACGCGGTCGTCGTCCATGAAATCGCGAAGGCGAAGGGACTCGACGACGCCGAACTCATCCGCGAATGGGTGGCCGAAAAGGTTCACGGCCTCTGAGCGCCCGGCGACACCGGTGGAGTGAAGGTTCGTCCTTCGGAGCGCCCGCACGGCTGACACAGCCGTGGCACACGAAGACGGGGATGGTCGCGGATCGAACGGGATCGTGGTCTCAAGCCGGAGGCTTGAAAGTCATTAGCCGGTGGTGTCGCTGCGCTCAACCACCGGCTAATGGCTGAGAAGCCTCCGGCTTCTGATCGGAGGGACTCGGCTCCGGGCGCTGGTGCCACGGTCGTGTTTACGAGGGACCGGTTCGGATTGGCAGAACACCCCGAATGGGAGCGTCTACTCTTCGCCCCGGCGGGGCGGCGGGGTGTAGCCACGGGTGGAGCGCAGTCCGCTGCGGACGGAGCGCAACCCGTGGACCGCGTGCCCCGATTGACAGACTGCCCCGGCAGGGGCAGAGGAGACGTTCGATGGGCGTTTCCTTCGCTCCGCCGGGGCGAAATGATGTGAGGCCGACGCATTCCACGGGTTCCGCGTCGGGCGACTGACGCCGCCGCGCCGCTGCACCTGTGGCTACATTCCGACGCCCCGCCGGGGCGTGAAATCGCTGGAGTCTCGATGCCCAGAGACGCCCCGGTGGGCGATTCGGCCTAGTGCTGTGTCAGCGAATGAAACAGGGGTCTGCCTGTGGATCGGAATGAGCGAGACTGCGATCGACCAGGGAGGGTTGACCGTGGAAAAGAAGTCCGTGGTTCGGCTGACGGATGACGAGCGTGAGATC
>JAWXBB010000398.1:0-5993 GCA_034439795.1 Planctomycetaceae bacterium
AGAAGGAAGTCATCGCAGCCGCCGCGGCCGTCTCCGCCGCCGCTGAGAAACCGGCCGCCCCTACGGCGACGAAGTCGGGATCGGCGTCGCCGACTCCGTCGCCCGTCAGCAGCAACGGCACGCCGGTTGCCGCCGGCCCCGCCACGCGGCGGCTCGCGCGGGAACTCAACATCGACCTGCATCGCCTGTCCGGCAGCGGTCCCGGCGGCCGCATCACCGCCGAAGACGTCGCCCGCGCGTTCGCCGGCAGCAGCGGCGGCGGATCGACCGGCGTCGCCGTCCCGCCGCTCCCCGATTTCTCGCAGTTCGGCCCCATCGAGCGGCAGAGCTACACGCGGCTGCAGAAGACCGTGGCGACGAACCTCAGCCTGGCGTGGCAGGTCATTCCCCACGTCACGCAGCACGATCTCGCCGACATCACCGACCTCGAAACCGCCCGCAAGCGGTTCGTCGAGAACGCCGGCAAGAACGCCCCCAAGGTGACGATGACCGCCATCACCATGAAGGCCGTCGTCGCCTGTCTGCAGCAGTTCCCCGCGTTCAACTCCAGCTTCGACGCCGCGAAGGGGGAGCTGGTTCTCAAGCGGTACTACCACCTCGGCGTGGCGGTCGATACGCCGACGGGCCTCGTCGTGCCGGTGATCCGCGACGTCGATCAGAAGTCGGTCGTGCAGCTCGCCAACGAGCTGACGCAGATCGCCGAGAAGGCCCGCAACGGCAAGCTCGGCCTCGACGACATGCGCGGCGGCACGTTCACCATCACCAACCTCGGCGGCATCGGCGGGACGGCGTTCACCCCCATCGTCAACTACCCCGAGGTCGCCATTCTGGGAATGTCGCGGACGCAGAAGCAGTTGCAGCTCACGGAGGACGGCCAGATCCGCGAGCGGCTGATGCTGCCGTTCTCGCTGTCGTACGATCACCGCGTGGTCAACGGCGCCGACGCGGCCCGCTTCCTCGTCCGCCTCGCCGGCATGTTCGCCGACCCGTTCCAGTTGCTGGTGCAGTGCTAACGGCGCGGCGATGCCCAAGAGCGATCTGCCGCCGAAGCACACTTCAACGATCGCGCTGATCAGCGTGATTATGTTAAGTCTTTCGTGGCAACTGACGGCCGTGGTGTTTTTCGGAGGACGGATTTTCGGCCCCGCTTGGCCGGTGGTGTTTGCGCCGCACAAGCAGTGGGCGACTTTTGCGGTGAGCGTCGTCCTGTCGGTCTTCCAGCTGTGGTGGGGGCGCTCCGGCGTCCGCGAATATCAGCGGACAGCAGGCCATAAAGAACCCGCAGTGACGTTGGGGCAGGCGGCGCTTGTCGTCGTGGTGATGATCATTTTCGGGAGCTTCGGAACGTGGATCTTCATCGGCCCATGAAGCCGCGACGATAAACTTCTGGACCTTGGACGTGATGCTGGTGCAGTGCTAACCGCGACGGCGATGCGATGTCTTGAACCCGAAGGGTTCACAGCCATTAGCCGGGGGTCGAGCGCAGCGACACCCCCGGTGTGCGACGAATGGCGATTTCGACCCCGGCAGGGGTCGCAGTTCCGTACGACGCTGCGACCCCTGCCGGGGTCGGTCTTTCCCGACCGTCGGTGTCCGGGGGTGTCGCTGCGCTCGACCCCCGGCTAATGGCTGCGACCTCTTCGAGGTCAGATCGCTCGCACAGGTCACAATGAGCGGGCGGACGTGCCACCCGGCGGGCAATCGACTACAATCCCCGCCACACTGACCACGGCGGGTCGCGGCAACGAGGCCCGCCGTTGGTGTTTCATCCTTCTCTCGACACTTTCGTTGAACGCAGCGACACAACATGCCTGACGCACACACAGAACTGGTCGTCCTCGGCGGCGGTCCCGGCGGTTACCCCGCGGCGTTCGAGGCCGCCGATCACGGGGTGAAGGTCACGCTGATCGACGAGGGCGTGCGACCCGGCGGCGTGTGCCTCAACCGCGGCTGCATTCCGTCGAAGGCGCTGCTGCACGTCGCCAAGCTCATCAATGAGGCGCACGAATCGGCCGACTGGGGCGTGACGTTCGCCGCGCCCAAGATCGACCTCGACAAGCTGCGCGGCTTCAAGGACGGCGTCATCAAGAAGATGTCGGGCGGCATCGTCGAGCTGTGCAAGGCCCGCGGCGTGACGCTCGTTGCAGCCCGCGGCAATTTCGTCGATGCGCACACACTGGAGCTGAAGCAGCCCGACGGCGCGACCAGCCGGCTGACGTTCGACAAGGCCATCATCGCGACCGGCTCGACCCCCGCGATGCCCGCCGCGTTCAAGATCGACGATCCGCGGGTGATGGACTCCACCGGCGCGCTGGAGCTTCCCGACATTCCGAAGAAGCTGCTCGTCGTCGGCGGCGGGTACATCGGCCTGGAGATGGGCTGCGTGTACGCGGCGCTCGGATCGGCGGTGACGGTCGTCGAGTTCCTGCCGACGATCCTCGCGGCGGCCGATCCCGATCTGCGGCGGCCGTTGCAGAAGCGGCTGGAGAAGCAGTTCGCGGCGATTCATCTCAACACCAAAGTGGAATCGCTGGAGGCGACGCCGCAGGGCATCGTCGCCACGCTGTCCGGCGAAGGGGTCGAGCCGAAGCAGACGTTCGACCGCGTGCTGATCGCCATCGGCCGGCGACCGAACAGCCAGGGCTTCGGCCTCGAGAACACCAGGGTCGCGGTCAACGACAAGGGGTTCATCACCGTCGATCCGCAGCGGCGGACCTCGGAAGCGCACATCTACGCCATCGGCGACGTCGCCGGCGAACCGATGCTGGCCCACAAGGCGACCCGCGAGGCGAAGGTCGCCGTCGAGGCGATCCTCGGCCAGCCCGCGGCGTTCGACAACATCGCCATTCCCGCCGTCGTGTTCACCGACCCGGAAGTCGCGTGGTGCGGCCTGCAGGAGCACGAAGCCAAAGCCCAGGGCCGCGAAGTGAAGGTGACGAAATTCTCGTGGGGTGCGTCGAGCCGGGCGACGACTTTGGGCCGCAACGAGGGGCTGACGAAGCTGATCTTCGACCCGCAGACCGAGCGCGTGCTGGGCGTGGGGATCGTCGGCGTCAACGCGGGGGAGATGATCGCCGAGGGGGTGATCGCGGTGGAGACCGCCGCGGTCGCGCGCGATCTCGCGGAGAGCATCCACGCCCACCCGACGCTGTCGGAAACCGTGATGGAGGCCGCGGAGGCCGCCTACGGGCAGGCAACGCATTCGTATCGGCCGAAGCGCTGACGGCGCTGTTGCGTCTCTCTTGGCTCGGTCCCCTCGCCCCCGTCTTCGGGGGAGAGGGTTAGGGTGAGGGGGCCGATCGCTTCCTGCCGTGTCCTACACGAACCCGAAGCGAGGGCGAGCCCTCGCCCTCGCTCACGCTTCGGGTTGGTATTCCTCAACGAACATCGAACGAGCGCTCCCCCCTCACCCCGACCCTCTCCCCCCAAGACGGGGGCGAGGGGGCCGGAAGAAGGCGGACTCGCTCACCACGCGTAATCCAGCCGCACGCCCAGCGGCTGACCGCTGAGCTTGATCGGCACGAGCAACTCGCGCTGCCCGTCCGCGTCGCGCACCACGGGCGTTTCCCCGCCGCTGATCCGCAGCATCCAGACGCCGTCGACGACGTACGTCCCCGCCGCCGTCGATTCCAGCTTGTCGGCGACCGCGGCCCGGAAATACCACGGGGATTCGCTCATCGGTCCGGTGAGTGAAAGCTCGCGGCTCAGATGCGGATACTTCACCTCCGGCACGGTCTTCGGCGACAGCTTCTCCGTCACCGACAGGCCGTTCACTTCGTACCGGAACGTCGGCCGCTGGTCAACATCCAGTTCGTAGCCGCGGAACTTGAAGCCGCTCTCCCGTGCGACGCCGTCGGGCCACGCCTCGTTCACTGACGCCAACTGCGCGAGCGGCCGGCTTTTGGGGAGTTGCAGCACGTCGTCGCCGAGCGGGTGCTCGAAGCCCTGGCCGCGACCGTTCCAGTGCTTCGAGGCGTCGATGAACGCCCCGTGCCAGATGAGCGCGAGCTGCATGTCGTTGGCGTCCCAGGCGACGTTGACCTTCTCCGGATAGCCGACGCCGATGGCCCGCGTCCCCGCTCCTTCGATGAAATTGCGATAGATCACCGGCGCGCCGTCGGGCACCAGTTCGATCGGCTCGCGGACCAGCCCCACGGGCACCGGGGCCTTGTCCCCATCGGCGAGATACAGCCACACCGCCCGAATCTGCTGATCGACGTTCGCCGACAGCACGTCGCGGACCGTCGTCTGCCCGAACGGCCACGGGGCGGGCATGCGGGTGCCGGGACGGTAGGCCTGCGGGTCGAGTAGATACCGATGGAACCAGTCGGGCCGCAGCCGCTTCGTCATCGTGGTGAGACTGATGGCCCGCACGCCCTGCGACGGATGCTGGGCGAAGTCGTGGCACTTGATGCACGACAGCGCCTTGCCCCCGGTGAGGTGCCGG
Organism: Planctomycetaceae bacterium; assembly: GCA_034439795.1. Taxonomy (GTDB): domain Bacteria; phylum Planctomycetota; class Planctomycetia; order Planctomycetales; family Planctomycetaceae; genus DSVQ01. Next base: position 4,448 of record JAWXBB010000398.1, read on the forward strand.
CCCGCGGCTTTGATGCGGTAGTCCGGTTCGGCGAACGCGGGATTCGGGGCCGTGTCCGGCTGGCGATCGACGGCGATCAGCGCGGCCGGGAGGTGGCCGACGTTGCGATTGTGGAACCGGGGCATCTTCGAGTGCAGATATTGCTGCCGGTCGCTCGCCCCCTGTTCGATGATCTGCTTGAGCCAGGCGTCCTGCAATTTGTCGCCGACGCCGGTCAATGCCGGCGGCAAGCGGCCTTCGTCCCCCATCTCCGGTTGCTTCGTCGTGAAGAACGCATCGCGGTCGGCCTCCACGCCGCCGAGTTCGCCGCGCTTGTGGCAGGCGTAGCAGTTGAACGCGACGAACGTGTCGTGAATCGTCTCGACGGTGGACGGCTCGCGCGGCGTTTTCAGCGATTGAATCGCCGTCGTCAGCACGGTCCGCTGCCGCGGCGTGAAGTGATACGCCGGCAAGCCGCGCAGCGCGGTCTCGGCGAGGCAGCCCCCTTCACCTTTGAGATCGGTTAACGCCTTGGCCTGAATCTCGCTCATCACCGGCGGGCCGTACCCCTTGAGTTGATGGCACGACGCGCATCCGAGCGATCCGAACAGGTCGCGGCCCTTGGCGGCGAGATCGGCGTTGACCTCGAAGCCCGTCGCCGCCACTTCCGTCGCGAGCGGCTTGTCCGTGGTCAGCGAGGCCAGCGTGGAAAGCGGCTGCCGTTTGACGCCGCGGCCTTTGGTCTCGACCTCCAGCGTCCATTCGCCGCCTCCCTGGAGATATTCGACGACGACCGGCTGCCAGCCCGCCTCGAACGAATGCCGGCCGGTGACTTCCTGATGCGCGTGGACGCCGTCGTTGTCGCAGACGACATTGCCGCCGACGGTCAGCCGGCTGCCGTCGTCCGAGCCGAGGTAGAACATCTGCTGCTCGGACGCGGCGAGGTACATGTTCGTCTCGAACCGGATCGCGAAGTTGTTCTGACGGTCGGCGACTGACAGATCGAACCCCGCGCATTCCCCTTTCGCGGCCGGCTTCAACTCGTCGAACTTCGGCAGTTTCTCCCACGACCCGTGATACACCGCGTACCGCACGTTCGGCGGCAGCTGGATGTCGTCGAGGAAGTGCATCGCGAGGTCGCGGTACTCCTCGTCCTTCAGCCCGAACGCCGGCATCCGCCCCGACGGCCGCGACTTGAGCGGATCTTTGAGGAACGCCGCCAGACTGGCCGACGTGTACTTCGCGGCGAGATCGGGCAACAGGACGGAGGTCGCCAGCGGTTTCGCGGCGGCCTTCTGACTGTCGTGACAGGCCGTGCAGCCGATCCGCTCGAACATCGCGCGGCCGCGCTTGGCGGCGGTCTGATCGGCGTGCGTATCGGCGACCGAACCGGTCGTCGCGAGATAATGCAGCAGCGATTCCACGTGTGCGCGGCGCTGATCCGGGGCGACGTGGCCCAACAGGTCGGGCATCGACGTGCCGGGCTTGGTCGCGTGCGGCTCCGCCAGGAACTTCCGCAGCCAGTCGAGACGGACGCGGCTGCCGACGTCGTCGAGCACCGGGGCCT
>JAWXBB010000399.1:0-3833 GCA_034439795.1 Planctomycetaceae bacterium
CTTCACCCGCTCCTTCTTGCCGAGCCACCAATGCGTCGGCGGCTCGATCACCGACGTGCGCGGGTTGCCGGGTTTGGCGGGATCGGAGCTGATCGCCAGCCGTTCTTCCACGCGGAAGAGCTTGAGCAGCTTGTCCTCGCCGCCGGCGGTGGCGACGACTTTGGCGACGATCTCCGCCGGGGTGCGCTCGGCGGCCAAAGCGATCTGGGTCACAAATGCCAACAGCAATCCGCAGGTGATGTTGAGTGAACGCATGGGCGATGTTCTCAGAGGGTTCGGGCGGGATCGAGCATGATTGATGATACCTTGCATGTCGCGGCTAAACATCCCGCCGTCGAATGGTTACGATACCAATCATCCCGCCCCCCGAGAGACACGCCCGGATGGTTCGCGATTTCGTCAACGAGAGTCTGTCGCACGACCCCGTGCATGGGTACATCCCGTTCATGGCGCGGTCGGGGTTGCCCGCGGGGGAGGTCGCCGAGCAGGAGATCATCGACCATCCGTGGGTCCAGCGGATGCGGCAGATTCACCAGTTGCAGACCGCGTGGTGGGTGTTTCCGTCCGCCGAGCACATGCGGTTTCAGCACGTGCTCGGAGCGATGCACCTGGCATCCGCGGCGTGCGAGCACTGGTACGAGTCCCTCGTCGACGCCTGCCGCAACGTGCCCTCGCGGGGGTATGTCGAATCGCTGCTGCGGATGGCGGCGCTGTTGCACGACGTCGGGCACGGGCCGTTCGGGCATTTCTTCGACGATCATTATCTCGACCAGTTCGGCGTCACGCACGAAGACATCGGCGGCGCGATCATCGAGCACGAACTGGGGGACCAGCTCCGCCGCATCCGCCGCAATCCGAACGGACAGTTGCAGCCGCTGGAGGAGCTCGACCCCGCCCAGATCGCATGGCTGATCCGTCGGCCGCGGCCCGGTTCGCCCGGTGAGGACGGGCATCCCGACTGGTTGCGGAAGCTGCGGTCGCTCTTCAGCGGCATCTACACCGTCGACAACATGGACTTCGTGCTCCGCGACGCCTACATGACCGGTCTCAGCACCAAAGCCTTCGATCTGTCGCGAATTCTGCACTACACGTTCTTCACGCCGGCGGGGCTGACCATTCACAGCCGCGGATTGCAGTCGCTGATCCAGTTCATCGAGACGCGGGCCAACCTGTTCCGCGCCGTTTACTTTCATCGCACGGTGCGAGCGTTGGATCTCGCGTTGGAAGATCTGTTCCCAGAGACGATGCCGCATCTGTTCCAGGGGAATCCGCTCGATCGGTTGAGCCAGTACCGGCAGTTCACAGAGTCGTCGTTCCTGGTGGATGTCAACCGCTGGGCGGATACGGCCGATCCGGTGCTGCAGGCGTTGGGCCAGCGCTGGCGAGACATTCTGTCGCGGCAGGTGCAGTGGAAGATGGCGTGCGAGAAGACCGTGAACTTCCACGCGGGGTCCTCCGAGCGGACCTCGATTTTCTCGGCACCGGACCTCGTGATGCAGCGGCTGCGCGAACGGTTGCCGAAGGCGTTGCGGCATGTGTCGCTGAAGATCGACGTCGCCCGGCACTACCACCGGCCGAGCGGGCGGTTGCCGGCGGGAGGGCAGAATTACCTGCTCGACCCGGCGGTGGGATCGCCGCAGGAATTGCAGGACGACGACCTGTTCCGGGCGGTGCCGATCAGCTTCTGCATCTTCCGCGTCTATTCGCAGGATCACCAGCACGACGGGGCGATTGCGAAAGCGCTCAACGGCGTGCTGGGGGATGTCGTGGACGCGAAGACGAATATGTGAGGAAGCCCAGGGATAGTAATCCCTGGGCTTCTTGAACGATTTTCGACGCAGAATCGGTGAAGACACGAACCGAATGCGTGCGCGCCGGTTTTGCCGTCGAAGCGCGGCGTGCGGCGTGGTCCCCAAGCGCGGGCGGTGACGGGTCGATACCCCGGAGTATGCTGGACATCGAACTCGAACAACTGCGCCGCAATCCGTCGTGGAAGGCCACGCTGCTGACGTATTGGGAGTTGCAGACCGAAGGGCGTGCCGGTTCCGCAGAATTTGACGGCTGGGTGCCGCGCGTGATGCAGGTGCCCGACGTCGAGACCGCGAAGCTGTCGAGCGTCCACGGCCGGCTGATCGCGTTCGGCTTCCTGAAGTTCGACCTATCGAACCGCGACCTGGGCATGCGGTATCAGCTCACGCCGCTCGGCAAACGCGCCATCGGCGAAGCGGACCCCACCGAACCGGCAGAATTGGCCGAATCCGCGTGAAGAGAGGTGGTCGTTGGTCGTTGGTAGGCAAAGCAAGAAGAAAAGAGAAGACCGCGAAACCGCAAGCGTGGGTGCGCAGCTACGCTTGCGGTTTCGCGATCTTCTCTTTTCTGCCTACCAACTATCACCCACCACCTACTTCAGCGGCGTCATATCGTCCCAACCCGCGATCGACGCGTCCGGGGCGAGGACGAAAATCTCCACGCGGCGGTTCTTCTGCCGGGCGTCTTCGCTCGTGTTCGGAGTCAGCGGCTGGTACATGCTGTACCCGGCGGACCCCATCCGCGTCTCCACCATGCCCGACTTGCGGAGCGCCAGCACCACGGCGTCGGCCCGGTTGGTCGAGAGATGCCAGTTGGTCGGATGGTGGCTGCGGGTGTTCGGCTTGCCGATCGGCTTGTCGTCGGTGTGGCCGACCACCAGCACCTTCAAGTGCTGGGCGTCCGACTTGTTCATGATCTGGGCGAACTCGTTGAGAATCTGCATCGACCGCGGCGTGACTTCGTCGCTGCCCGAGTGGAACAACAGGTCGGTGCTGAACTTGCTGACGCCGGTCTGCGGGTCGAACTCGAACTCGGGATACTTCCGCCGCAGATCCTCGAACCGCTGGATCTGATCGTTTGACAGCGGATTGTTCGGCGAGCTGGTGAGCAGGTTCTTGTACTTGTCGGCGAGCTGATTGTTCGACGACGCCAGGTTGTCGAGCCGTTGGTTGGCGAGATCGAGGTTCGCCTTCAGCGACTGATTCTGGGCTTCCAACTGCTGTTTCTCGGCAGCGAGCGCGCCGATGGACTGATGGACGCCGTCCTGCTGCATGGACAGATGCTGGTTCTGCAGATACAGCCGGCGGGACTGCATAATGCTCTGTTGCAGTTGCGGATTGGTTCCGGGTCCGCAGCAGCAGGCGGAGAGGAACAGGCACGAGAGTCCGGCGAGGCTGAGACGGGCCATCCGGTGCGGATCGGTCATCGGTAACTCCCCGGTGGCGACGGAGCGAACGCTCCGCGGACGAACCGACGGCCGCGCGGGTCGAGCCGTTCCGTACGCACGAAACGAACGACGACCGCCCGGCGGAGGCTCTGCCACCGCAGTCAACACGAACGGGAAATTGGAGATTCGACGGAGATGAGCGCCGGCCGAGACGTTGTCGCCGCCAGTTCCCGCCGGCGGCGTCGACAATCTCAGCCAGTCGCGGCGGGTTATAGCGGCTGGTTTTCGACCTGCCAAGCCGAACTTGAGCCGATGTCCGCCGGGACGGAGGAAACCCGCGCGACAGGCGGCGTCGCGAACGGGAATCGGCGGAAATTGCCGGAGGGAAGAAAGTCGGAAGTCGGAAGTAAAGATCGGCCATCTCATGGAAGCCAGCGAGCGCTCTTCATCATGGCCCCCTCGCCCCCGTCTTCGGGGGAGAGGGCCGGAGTGAGGGGGCGAGCGCTCGCTGCCGTGTCCAACACCAACCCGAAGCGTGAGCGAGGGCGAGCGCTCGCCCTCGCTGACACTTCGGGTTGGTGTTCTTGATCGCCTTGGGAAGCACACGGCCCCCTCACCCTATCCCTCTCCCCTGAAG
>JAWXBB010000400.1:0-8222 GCA_034439795.1 Planctomycetaceae bacterium
CGCTGGGAGAGGGTTAGGGTGAGGGTGCCTTTCTGGCTTTCTCTTCGTTGTGCCAAGGGGAAGGCAAAAGGCAGAAAATCAGAGGCACCCTCACCCCCGGCCCCTCTCCCACCGAAGCGGCGGGCGAGGGGAGAAAGCGTCAATCCGCCGGGATTTCATCCCCCTCGTTGCCCGCCTCGCTCATGTTGAGCTGCCGCATCTTGCGGTACAGGTTCGAGCGGTGCAGGCCCAGCAACTTGGCGGCTTCACTCATGTTGCCGCGGACCCGCTGGATGGCCCGGCGGATGTAGACCTGCTGGAAACTGTTGGTCGCCTCGCTGAGGCCCTGGTCGTCCATTGGTTCGAGGAACGATTGCTTCTCGGGACTGAGAATGAACGCGAGATCGGTGGCTTCGATCTTGTCCGCCGCCGCCAGAAACGCGACCCGCTCCATCAGGTTGCGAAGCTCGCGGACATTGCCGGGCCAGTGATGGGCCTGCATCCGCTTCTTCGCCTCGGCCGACAGATGCAGCCGTGGCCGCCGTGCCTGAGCCGCGAACAGCTTGAGAAAATGCTCGGCGAGCGGCAACACGTCATCGGCCCGGTCGCGCAGCGGCGGCAGATCGACGGAGACCACATTCAGCCGGTAGTACAAATCTTCGCGAAACTTCCGATTGCGCACGGCTTCCGCCAGCCGGGCATTCGTCGCGGCGACCACGCGCACGTTGATCGGAATCGCCTGCGAGCCGCCGACGCGCGTGATGACTTTCTGCTCCAGCACGCGCAGCAGTTTCGCCTGGCCGCCGAGGCTCATGTCGCCGATTTCGTCGAGGAAGATCGTGCCCCCTTCCGCCAGTTCGAACTTGCCGCGGCGCAGCTCGTGGGCGTCGGTGAACGAGCCTTTCTCGTGGCCGAACAGCTCGCTTTCCAGCAGCGTTTCCGCGAGCGCCGCGCAATTGACCGCAATGAACGGCCGAGCTGAACGCGGTCCCTGATAGTGCAGCGCGGACGCGACGACCTCCTTGCCAGTGCCACTTTCGCCGAGGATCAGCACGGGGAGGTCGGTCCCCGCCAATCGCCCGACGGTGCTGCGGACCGCGCTGATGGCCGGGCTGTCGCCGATGATCGTCGAGCCTTTGGTCACCTGCTCGGTGAGTTGCTGATGCGACCGCAACAGCAGTTCGCGCTCGCGGGTGTTCTGCACCACCGCGGCGATCTGCACCGACAGTTCCTGCACCGTTTCCAGATCGTCGTCGGTGAACGTGCCGCCGCGTTTGTTGATGACCTCGAACACCCCCAACTTTTCGCGCTCGGCCCCATTGAGTGGGACGCACATCAGATTCCGCGTGACGTAGCCGCTGGCGCGATCGACCACCTGGCTGAACCGTTTATCGGCATAGGCGTCGTCGACCCGGATCGGTTGCCCTGTCGCCAACACTTCGCCGACGACGCCGACGCGGTCGGGAATCCGCAATGAGCCTCCCTCGACGCCGAGCGCCGGCCGCGCGACGAGTTCCTTCTGGCTTTGGTCCCACAGAAAGATGCTGGCCCGGTCGCAATCGAGCAGCCGCGTCGCCTCCCCGGCGATCCGTTCCAGCAGCGGCTCGACTTCCGGGAACGACGCAATCGCCGCGGCGATCGACAGCACCCCCTTGAGCCGCGCGATCCGCTGCCGCTGCGACGACTGCAGTTGGGCGATGTCCCACGCCAAGCCGACTGCACGGGCAATCAGCGACAACCCGGCCAGCACGTCGTCCGGCAGACTCCGCCCGGCGAGCAGCAACATGGCGGTCGGACTGCGCTGCGACCGCAACGGGGCCGCGGCGAACTGCCCGGTCGCCGCCCCCTGGGTCCAGGCCCGCAACCCGGCGGCTTCCCGGTCGAGCGCTTCCAGCACGAACGGCCACGGAATATCGTCCGGCTGCCACCGCCCCTGTTGGGCCCAAAACCGCCATTCCGGAGTCCGCTCGACGACGGCCACCTGCGGGGCACCGAGTTCGGCGGCAATCTCCGCGACGGTGTTCCGCACGCCGTCGGACGGATTCTCAACTTCCAGCGCCCGGGCGGCGATCCGCTCCGCGAATTCGAGCAGCCGGTTGCCGTCGTGAGCCGGAAACCGGGCCGGAACATCCAGCCAATTCAGCCATTGCGGATTCACGAGCGACTTTCAGCAGGTCGTTTGATGAGTGTACTTGTGTCGTCAGGATGATGAACTTAAGCGGCAGTTCTCGTTGTGGAAATGAACACCTCTGCGACGGAATGATATCGCCACGTCACCAGCTTCGCACGTCCGCCGTCGCGATTCCGTCACAGCCCCGAGCGCCAGCGAGGGCGTTGCCAGACAGAAGGCCAGAAAACCGCGAAGGCTCAAAGGACGCGAAGGGAAACCAAATCAAAGATAATGTTAAGAAGACCCAGCGTCGGTGGTCTGTCTTCCCCACGAATTTGCCTTCCTTCGCGTCCTTTGCGCCTTCGCGGTTTTCCAATCGCCTCCTCTCCCTCGCTGGCGCTCGGGGCTGTGACGGCTGAAAACACCGACGCGACCGTGTCACGACACAGGCTGGTTGGTATTCTGACGTTTCCCGAACGACTGCCACCGAATCCGCGAGGCCCAGAGTGATCTACGCCAACATCTGGCTGACCGTCAAAGACCCCGCCGACGTCGCCGACATCCGCGAACTTCTCAAGGAGCAACGGCGTCAATCCCTCCAGGAGCCCGGCTGCGAACGGTTCGAGGTGTATCACTCCAAGAACGATCCGAAGGTCTTCCTGCTGGTCGAACGCTGGGCGTCTTCGGAGCATCTGGATGCACACCGATTGGCGAAGGCGTACACCACGATTTATCAACCGAAGGTGCTGCCGAAGGTTGACCGCGTGCCGCATCCTTGCGAGTTGGTCGAGTAATCCTTCACAGCCCGGAGCGCCAGCGACGGAGAGAACCCATGCGAGAGATCGTCAGCGTTGCCTGTGTGCTAGCGGTGACCTTCACGGCCTCAATCACGGCTGCTGATCGCCCCGTCAGCGCGCTGACCGCAATCGCCGAGGCGAGGCGCTTCTCCCATCCCGCCCGCATTGCCTTGATCGATATGGGGGCCGTCTTCAAGCAAAGCCTCGAATTCAATCGCCGGCGAGAGGCCCTGAAGGAAGAGATCGCCGCCTCGGAACGAATACCAAAGCGCATGGCCGAAGAGTTGCAGGGCCACAAAGCTGCCATGGAGCTGCTCAACAAGAATTCCCAGGAATATCTGGATGCCGAACGGCGAGTCGCGCGACTTACTCTGGATTTTGAGACCTTTCGTCAACAGGCCTTGCGGGACTTTCAACTCAAAGAGGCTCGGATTTACCGATCGGTCTATGAACAGATCGCCCGAGAAGTCGCCGACTTCGCTCGAAGCCGCGAAATCGATCTTGTGATGCGGTACAGCATGGACCCGTTGGACGATTCCGACCCCAAAACGCTGATCGAAGCCATGAATCGACAAGTCATTTACGCGAACGGTCTCGACATCACCGCCGACATCATTGAAGCCATCAACAGCGAAAGTCAGAAATAGCCATCGTTTCGTGCAACAAGCCCGTCATCGCTCGCGCTCCGGGCTGTGATTTCACAACAACTGACCACTGACAACGGACCACGGACCTCCCACCCATGTTGAACAAGTATTCCAGCCGCATCACTCAACCTCGCTCCCAGGGCGCCTCCCAAGCCATGCTCTACGGCACCGGCCTGACCCCCGAGGACATGCACAAGGCCCAGATCGGCATCGCCAGCGTCTGGTACGAGGGCAACCCCTGCAACATGCACCTCAACGACCTGTCCGCGAAGATCAAGGAAGGCGTGCAGGCCGCGGGGCTGGTCGGGCTGCGGTTCAACACCATCGGCGTCAGCGACGGTATCTCGATGGGGACCGACGGCATGTCGTTCTCGTTGCAGTCGCGCGACCTGATCGCCGACAGCATCGAGACCGTCATGGGGGCGCAGTGGTACGACGCGCTGATCGCGCTTCCCGGTTGCGACAAGAACATGCCCGGCTGCCTGATGGCGATGGGCCGGCTCAACCGTCCCGCGATCATGGTCTACGGCGGCACGATCAAGGCCGGTTGCACGCCGCGACATCCGAAACTGGACATCGTCTCGGCGTTCCAGGCCTACGGCGAATACATCGCCGGCCGGATGACCGATGAGGAACGCCAGGAGATCATCCGCTGCAGCATCCCCGGCGCCGGCGCGTGCGGCGGGATGTACACCGCGAACACGATGGCCTCGGCCATCGAAACGCTGGGGATGTCGCTGCCGTACAGTTCGTCGATCCCCGCGGAAGACCCGCTCAAGCTGGGCGAATGCGTCGCCGCCGGCAAGGCGATTCTGAATCTGCTCGAAAAGGACATCAAGCCCCGCGACATCATGACCCGGGCCGCATTCGAGAACGCGATGGTCATGGTGATGGCGACCGGCGGATCGACGAACGCCGTGCTGCATCTGATCGCGATGGCCCGCGCGGTCAACGTGCCGTTGACCATTGACGATTTCCAGTCGGTCTCCGACCGCGTGCCGTTTATCGCCGATCTGAAGCCGTCGGGCAAATACGTGATGGAAGACCTGCACCACGTCGGCGGCACCCCCGCGGTGATGAAGTACCTGCTGGAAAAGGGCTTCCTCGACGGCAGTTGCCTGACCGTCACCGGCAGGACCGTCGCGCAAAACCTGGCCGAGGTGAAGGGCCTCGCCGAGGGGCAGCGCGTGATCGTTCCCATCGAGACGCCGATCAAGAAGTCCGGCCACATCCGCATCATGCGCGGCAACTTCTGCCCGGACGGCGCAGTCGCGAAGATCACCGGCAAGGAAGGGCTGAAGTTCGTGGGGCCGGCCCGCTGTTACGACAGCGAAGAAGACATGCTCAAAGGACTGGAAGACAAGAAGATTCAGAAGGGGGACGTGATCGTCATCCGCTATGAAGGCCCCCAAGGCGGCCCCGGCATGCCGGAGATGCTGACCCCCACGTCGGCCATCATGGGCGTCGGCCTCGGCAGCGAGGTGGCTCTCATCACCGACGGCCGCTTCTCCGGCGGCTCGCACGGCTTCATCGTCGGCCACGTCACCCCCGAAGCCCAGCTCGGCGGCCCGATCGCGCTCGTGAAGAACGGCGACCAGATCACCATCGACGCCGAATCGAACCGCATCGACGTCGCGTTGTCCGCCGACGAACTCGCCCGCCGCAAGGCCGCCTGGAAGGCCCCCCCGCTCAAGTTCACCCGCGGCACGCTCTACAAGTACATCAAGAACGTGAAGACCGCGACGGAGGGGTGCGTGACGGATGAGTGAGGCGGATCGATGGTGAGTGTTGAGGCGAGCGGCGCGGCGTCAGCCCGCCGTGGGCCCGATGAAGAGAAAGCCACGGCGGGCTGACGCCGCGCCGCTCGCCATAAGCAGGAGCAACAATCAGTCGTCGGACTGCTCATTGGTTGCAGCAGGGATGGCGGGCAGCGTAACTTCCGCGTGACCCCGTTCAGCATCCCAGGGAATGGCCAAGTTCCGGTATTCCGGCGGTTTCCTGGACATTTGATATTCCACGAGGACGACGTCGGCATAAGGGTGGTTACTTCGGTAGTGCCCAGTCCAAGTCCAGCCGGACGAAAACGCGCCGAAGACCCGCTCGTCACACGGTCCCGCGAACTCCTTCCATTTGATCTCCCCAGAGTTCGGCCGTGCGATGTAGCCTGGAACATTGCTGCGCATGGTCAGCGTGTAGCGGTTCGGTCGTCGTCCACGATCCGAGTCCTCGAATCTGATGGAGACTATGGCCGTGTAGCTGCCCCGCGCGCTTTGAAGCGCCGGCAGGCAACACACCGCTAGCGCGATTGCGGCTAACACCCCCACCGTTCGGGCGAATCCACTCGACATGGCACGATAATCCGCGATTCGTCAATTGACTCTTGAATGAGGAACGCGGAATTCCTCGGGCAATCAACCACCCCCGAGATTCCGCCACATTTCCGCACATTTTTTCCAAACGCTAGACAATGTCATCACTACCGAGCGTGAGGCGTTGATGCACGGCCTTGAATCCCGCTTCTCGTCTGCGATACTGACACCGCACCCGGCATTGCACCGGCGTGAGTCGCCACTGTCATTTTAGCAAGGAATTCACCGATGAAACGCTCCGGCGCTGTGACGCTCAAGGGGAATCCCGTCGATCTCAAGGGCCGCCCGCTGGCCATCGGCGACCTGGCGCCGGACTTCAAGCTGCAGGACAACGGCCTCGGTGAGGTGACGCTCGCCACGTCGGCCGGCAAGACGCGGATCATCGCCACCGTGCCGTCGCTGGACACGTCGGTCTGCCATGCCGAGACCAAGAAGTTCAACGACGCCGCGAAGACGCTGCCCGGCGTCGATGTGCTGGTCGTCAGCATGGATCTGCCGTTCGGCCAGAAGCGGTGGTGCGGAGCCGAGGCGTGCGAGACCGTCAAGACGCTCAGCGCGCATCGCTGCACCGACTTCGGTTACGACTACGGCGTGCTGATCGCCGGCGGCCCGCTCGACCGCTGCCTGGCACGGGCGATCTTCGTCGTCGACGGCAACGGCAAGATCAAGCACGTCGAATACTGCAAGGAAATCGCCGAGCACCCGAACTACGACGCGGCGATCGCGGCGGCGAAGGGTTGATTGGATTGTCATAGCCCCGAGCGCGAGCGAGGGCGTCCCAGCATCATGGAAGATCAAGCCGCCCTCGCTCGCGCTCGGGGCTGTGACGACGGACAATCAACCCATGCACGCAAGCACCGAGCACTACGGCCCGCTGACCTGTCGTCGCATCGACTGGTTGCCGGAAGGCGTGTCGCCGCAGCTCGGTGTCGTGCTGTGTCACGGTTACGGAGCGCCGGGGACCGATCTGGTGCCGATCGCACAGGAGTTGGTGGCGATTCAGCCGGCGCTGAAGGACCGCGTGCAGTTCCTGTTTCCGGAAGCGCCGCGGTCTTTGGAAGACATCGGCATGCCCTTCGGTCGCGCGTGGTGGCCGCTCAATCTGGCCAAGTTGCAGCAGCAGATCGCGGCCCGTCGCATTGAGGAAGTCCGCGAAGCATGTCCGCCGGGCATGCCCGAGGCCCGCGACGCGCTCACGACCGCCATCACCGAGTGGTTCGCGGCGACCGGATTGACGTGGTCGCGGTGCGTCCTCGGTGGGTTTTCGCAGGGAGCGATGGCCTGCATGGAAACGGCGGTTCATCTCACGGAACGTCCGGCGGGGTTGGTGGTCCTCTCCGGGGCGCTCGTCAACGAACGGGAGTGGCGCACGCAGGCCGCGCGCGGGACGCCGCCGCGGGTGTTCCAAAGTCACGGCCGGTACGACGTGGTGCTGCCGTATGCGATGGGGCTGTGGCTGCAGGAACTCTTTTTAACTTGCGGCTGGCCGGGCGAGTTTCTGGAGTTTCCCGGAAGCCACGAGATTCCGTACGAGGTGCTGGAGGCGCTCGGGGAGTTTCTGGTCGCGATTCCGTCGGAGTCCAGCCTTTAGGCTGTGCCTTTTGGCTGTGCCGTAGACCGTTGTCGGGAGCTTCAGAAGCGAAGACAGCCTAAAGGCTGGACTCCAACGACGGCAACCCCGAAGAATCCGGCGAAAACTCGCATCGCACGCTCACATTCGCCCCGGTCTTGGCGTACGATCTGCGTTTTCCGGGTGTGATTATCGATTTCCTCCGTGATTGTTCGGCGACGAATTCCGATTGTGAGCGCTTCCCCCTCCCCGCAGGTTTCCGCCGAGTGTTCGCGATGGCGCGTGACGATGGCCGTCATCGGGTGGCTGCTCGCCGCCGCGCCGGCGTTCGCTGCTGAACGCATTGATGTGGCCTGGTCGGTCGGCTGGGACGACGTCGTCAAGCTCGGCCGGTGGAACGTCGCCGCGGCCGAGTTCACGCTGGCTGAGCCGGGCGAATGCCGGCTGGAATGCACGGCCCCGGATGGCGACGGCCACTGGGTGAGGTATCTCGGCCCGTCCACGAAGCTGGCTGCGGGCCGGCATCGGATCGAGGCGCCGTTCCAGATCGGCCGCCCCGACGGCTCGCTGACCGTGTGGCTGCGTTGCAACGGCGCGGAGGTCGCGCAGACGGTGTTGCGGTCGGGGACTGAAGGCAAACTGCAACTGGTGACGCTGTCCGACCGGTTGATTGTCACGCTGGGCGACGTCCGCAGCGTGACGGCGTTGGCCTCGACTCCATTGCGGAGGCGCGTACATCTCTCGGCGCGC
>JAWXBB010000401.1:0-3737 GCA_034439795.1 Planctomycetaceae bacterium
CAGCCAGCAACGCGGCGTCGACTGGCCATTCCGAATCGACGAAGCCCGCATGAAGTGGAAATCCCTCTCCCCCAAATCCTTAGCCTGACGAAGCACTAGTCGCGATGTGGCCATCGCGGAAAATTTCCCTATAATCGGGAATGCTGCATTACACCCCCTTGCGATATCCCGGCGGAAAACGACGGCTCGCGTTGATCGTCACGCGACTGCTGGAAGAGAACGGCCTTAAAGACGTTCAGTACGTCGAGCCGTTCGCAGGCGGTGCTGGAATCGCGCTGGGTCTGCTGTTTGAGGAATACGCATCGGTCGTTCATCTGAACGACCTGGCCCGTCCGGTTTATGCGATCTGGCACACGATCCTGAACGATACAGACTGGCTGTGCAATCGCCTCGCGAACGTCACCGTCTCGATGACGACTTGGAAACGGCAGCGCTCCGTCTATGTCAGACAGGAATCGGCCGAACTTCGCGAACTTGGCTTCGCGTCGCTATTCCTCAACCGCACGAACCGGTCGGGTATCCTCGGCGGCGGCGTCATTGGGGGAAAGGGGCAACTCGGCGAATGGACGCTCGACGTTCGGTTCAACAAGGCGGAACTGATTGACCGCATCAGGAAAATCAGGCGGTACGGCGACCGCATCAAACTCTACAACATGGACGCGCTGGCCCTCACCGACAAGGTGGTCACCAAGCTCGACAACGCCTTCACGTTCTACGATCCTCCGTATGTGGACATTCTTCGTGAACTGTACTTCAATCCGTACTCGATTGAGGACCACAAGGCGCTAGCTGCACGAATCGCGAAGCTGTCCCAGCCGTGGATCGTGACCTACAACTACGCCGCTCTCGATCACGGCCTGTATCAGACATTCCGTCGCATCGTGTACGGTCTTCAGTACACGGCGCAAGAGAAGTATCAGGGGCGCGAAGTCATGTTCCTGTCAGATGGCCTGAGCATTCCGAAACTATCTGAGGCGCTCGGCCCGCGGATGAAGCTCATCCCAAACCTCTCTCGCATTCGTGCGACGGCGTGAACCTTTAGAGCGCCATGGCCATCATGTTGGGCATGGACACTTTCATGCGCGACGAACTGCCCCCGGCCGACCCCGCTTAAATCGGAGGTCGGCCCGCGTCTTGGCGGCGCACCCGTCTTATAACCGGGCGTAGGGACGGTATCCCCGCTGGGTTCGATTCCCCCGGTCTCCGCTTCAGCCCAACTCCCGCTTCGCAGCGCGGTCGAGTCGGGACTTGATCCAGTCGGAAAGCGTCAACCCGGCCTTGTCCGCAGCGCTCTCGTAGCGCACTTTGTCGGACGGCTCGGCGCGCACGCTTAACCGAGACGAGCGGAGTTCATCACCCTTTGGCGGTCTGCCTTGTTTGCGTTCTGGCTCCATGCCGGAAATGTACACCCAAAATCCAAGAAAAGCAACCCGTGGCACTTGCAACTAAACCAATATTTTTGGGTGTACAATACGATGCGTCAGGACGCCAATCCTGAAACGAAAAAGCCCGGTCAGACGCCAATCCGACCGGGCGACCAACACTCAAGCGAACCTGAATGCCAGCCCTAGCAAGCAGCATTCTACCAAACGGCTCGCCGCAACGAACAGGCGAATCGAAATGGCGAACATCCTCCCCCGCGAAAAACAGATTCTCTGCCTCAAGATGCTGTGCGAAGGGAACAGCATCAGGGCCGTCGAGCGGACGGCCGAAGTTCATCGGGACACGATCATGCGGTTGATGGTCCGGTTCGGTGAGGGCTGTCAGGACTTGCTGGACACTCAGGTCCGCGGCGTCGATGCCCGGCATCTGGAAAGTGACGAGCAGTGGACGTGGGTCGCGAAGAAAAATCGCAACTGCACCGAGGTCGAGAAGGAAACCGGCACCGTCGGCGACCAGTACCTGTTCATCGCGTTCGATCAGCAGACGGGCCTGATTGCCTGCCACGATCTCGGCAAGCGCACGGAAGACACCACGCGCCGGTTTCTCGCACGGCTGGCCAATCGGATCGTGTTGCCGCAGTCGGTGGACGTTCCCTACCAGACCAAGCCGCAGCTTTCGACGGACGGCTTCAACGCCTACCCCAACGCAATTCAGGACGTGTTCGGCTCCTACGTCCAGCACGGCGTCATCATCAAGAATTACGCCAATCCGGACGTTGGCCGGTACGCTCCCCCGGACCTCGCTGATTGCGAGCGCCGCCGGATGCAATACGTCGAAGACCTGTGGACGATATGCACCAGCCACGTCGAGCGGTTCAACTGCACGACGCGGATGTTCTGCAAACGGTTCTGCCGTCTGACGCTGGCGTTCTCTAAGAAACTGACGAACCTTGAAGCCGCGGTGGCCATGCACATCGCGAATTACAACTTCTGCTGGCGGTCGCGGGAGAACGACGGGCAGCGGACGGGCCGGTATCGTCTGACCCCGGCCATGCAGGCGGGCGTGGTCGATACGCTGTGGTCGTTCGCGGACCTGTACGACGCGGCGATGTGAGCCGCCCGGAATGCGGAACGCCCCGGCGATGAACCGGGGCGTTTTCGTTGGTAGAATCCTGGCATGGCTGAACCGTTGATGACTCGCAACTTCGCCATCTTGCTCATCGCGCTGGCTTCCCTTGTCCTCGCGGTGCCGTTCATAGACCGGAACGATTGGCAGGGATGGGTCGCATTCTTCGTCGTGGTCGCGGCGGTCGGGTGGATCGTGGGAATACGGTTGTTGTTCCTCGCTCGGATGGTAATAGAATGGTGGAACGGCCGCGATCTGGATTGACCAGCACGTCGGGCAGCCAACCGACGCACGCCCCGCACCCGCTACCGACCGGCCGAATCTCAAATTAGGACACTACCGGTCCACGCGACATCATCCAACTCGCGAAGATCTGCCAAACTGGCGTCAACCTGCGGGTCGGTACTCGGCGGCGCCGGGGAAATGTACAACGGCACGCCGCAGCAGAAGACGAACATGAGCAACGCCAACGCACTCGTCACGATTGCGGCAGTGAGCGCTTGCGATGGCGCCAGTTTCTGCGGACGCCGCGAAGGCGGGTCATCGAACTGCGGGAAGGCCAGCGGATCACTCACGATCAATGCCCCACTTGCTGCCGCGTGGTGACCACAGGATGTTTCGACCGACGATCAATGCTGTTCAGCCTCGGTCAGCAGTTGATCGATGCGATTCCAGTCCAGAACAGCGAGGAGGACGGGCCAGATCTGCGTCGTACGGATGGAGATGCCCACATCGCGCAATGTGCCGCCGATGAGCATCCCCACGACCAGGAATCCGATCATGGGCACTCCCATCATTTCGCATGCTACGGCGGCAACGGCCGCAATCACAACTCTCAAGCAGTAATTCACAGCCATCCTCTGTGCCATGCCTAAAAGCGTCGGCGCACGGTCCCTGTGTGCGGAATAGAACCGGAGTGCAGAAAGCTGGAGTTTCGTTAGCGGCATGGCATCCCCCGATTGCGTCGTCGTTCGTGCCTTCGCACCGTACGGGTCGTCAGACGGAGATTCAATCGCCAGCAGTCTCTCGCAGTCCTGGGACAGGATTTTCAGGCCCACGACACCGATCAGAATCAAGCGTTCTTGTTCGACGTTCTCCGCCGCGCGCGGTATTCTGATTTCGTCCGGCGTTCCCCCTCTCATCGGCCCCTGTTGTCATCCGGAGATGCTCTCATGGCCACTGCCACCGCGACGAAGAAGACGGCTGCCAAAGCGGCCTCGAAACGGAAC
>JAWXBB010000402.1:0-5871 GCA_034439795.1 Planctomycetaceae bacterium
CGCTAGGAGCGTGCTAGCGGGAGTATGTGGCTTTGCTGAGGCACGTTTCTGATGCTCGAGTGCCGGGCGTTTCTCGCCTAGCTCGATCAGCACGGCCTCAGCCAATCGTTGCGCGCTTTCAAGCAGTAACGCCGGATCAACTTCGGCTGGCTCCTGTTGTTCGTCGTCCCAGGCGATCGGTTCGCCGATTTCGTGCGTGCTGGGCGGGAAGACCGTGTGCGTTCCCGTGGAGCGAACCTCCACGATCATGCCCGACGAGCGACTGGAGAATTTTTTCGTGACCAGCGGGGCGGTGACGCGATACAGCCAATGCGAGCGAGGTTTGGCGGGCCGACCGAACACTAACGCCGTCGGCGGCAGGAACTGCGCCGCCAGTTCCACGGCCCGCTGGTGGTCGAGGTCCACATCGATCAACCAGCCTGATGGCTCGCCCAACAGCACGCTGATGTTCTGCGGCTGGCCGTTGAAATGCTGATCGAGTTGGTCACTTGTCAGCCGCAGTTGCTCCCAGCGTTTGAAGCCAGGGTTCTTGCTGCGGTGTGGCACGGGAATGACGGACCAGCCGCGCTGGAGGTAGCGTTGCGCGGCTTGTCGCGCCGAGGCGCGCGCCGGTACCTGTGGGCTGTCAAGCTCCATGGGTATCGTCCTCCGTGGCCAGCCCATCCGCTTGGCTTTCCCCGCGCTCCTGAGCGATGCGAGCCAGCTCTGACGCAATCCACATCAAGTCGGCGTCGTGAAAAACGCGAGCGTGGCCGGCCCAGCCGGTGGGTGGAATGTTTCTGGTGCGGATGACGTACTCAACGCGATGCAAGGGCTGTCCCAATCGCCTTGCGATCTCTCCGACGGTTAACAGCGATTCAGGCTCGGACATGCACGGGTTCCCCTTTGGCTGGCATCCGTTGCCGGATGTTCCGCATCCGCAACATGGCCCTCTATCTATAAATGTGGGGAACTCTGTGACCGTCGCTCGGGAACCGTGTGACCTTTTTCCGGGAACGGCTATCATCGGCCGGAATGTTGGCATGGGCGGCGGCGCGATAAGATGAATGAGACCAAGGAGTTCCTCGGAGGATCGGCATCAGCATGAACGAGCAGGAGAACAGTCCCGCGATCCTCGCCGGCGAGGCCTTCATGGCCGCGTTTGCCGATGACCCCCAGGTCCAGCGGTCCATGGCCAAGGCCGCCTTTCGACTGCGGGCGTTCGCGGCCGGAATCAACGCCATCGGCGTCACGCAGCGACAAGTGATGGAGACGATCGAAAGTGAATGCGCTGCCTTCCAGAATCTGCTAAAGGAACTTGTCGGCGAGCAGCAGCAATGGATGCAAGCCAAATTGGCCCCATTACGGGACGCGCAAGAACAGGCGTTCGCTGAGTTGACTGCGGAGATTCAGCAGTCGCACGACCAGTTGAAGGACAACCTCGCTACGCACGGCTTCGACCCGCCGAACGACTTGGAGGAGTGGGAGGGGCTGGCGCGGCTAGCCGACAAGGAGCCAGGCGCGATGACGATGGCCGAGATCTATGATTGGGCCATCGCCTGGGCCAAACGGGAGGTGCTGCGGCTCAAAATCGCTCGCGGCGAAACGCCGATTCAGAGCGGCAACCAGCCGCCTTTGCAACGAGTTGCCCGTACGGCGGAAGACGCCAGCATTCGTCGGGATGAGCACGACTTGCGCATCGCACGATGCATGGGGAAGCGGATTTATCTGGGTCACGACACGCAGGTGAGCCGGCTATTTTGGCTATTAGCATCGCCGGTGGGCCGAGCCCACACGCTCGCGGAAGTGCAGCGCGCAATCGACGGGATCGAAACGCCCCGCGACATGGACGCTACGGGCGAAGAGTACCAGAAGGCAAGTCAACGCGTACGCAAGGCGATTTCCAAACTACGCGCAGCCATCGAAGAGGGCGGCGCCGCGGACCACGTGTTGATCGTCCGCGCTGGCAGCCAAAGCGACCCGGAATACACGCTGGTTCTCAGGTTCGGCACTGATGAGTGATCAACTCTCATTGCAGCTGCGAGCGCACGTTTTATCGGCCAGACTCAGAATACAGCGCGAAGGCGTTGCGAAAAGATCTCGCGAAGGGACCATTGTTCTGTTGCGCCAAGGCGCCTCCGGAACCCCCGAAACAGACCTCCAAAGGCTGCGCACTCTCAAAAACCTGGTCGGCGATGCAATGATTGCGTTGAAATAGGGTCATTTTTTCCATAGTCCATGATGCGTTCAGTGCGAAGGGCGACATGATCCGCTATGGCGGATCTTCGGTGCAGTCCTCACTCGGCTAGGCCGCGTAATACACGAAGCAGCTTGTTTTGACAAGGTACTGGCAATGGTGGTCAAAACTCCTAATGGACCTCTTAATCCAAGGGTTGCCGTGATCGGCGCGGGCATTTCTGGGCTAATCGGCGCGCGGACGCTCGTTGATCTCGGATTCGAGGTGACCGTCTTCGAGAAGAGCAGAGGGCTTGGAGGCAGGACGGCGACGCGGAGAGCCGATCCGGCGCTCAGCTTTGATCACGGCGCGCAGTATTTCACCGCCCGGGATCCCCATTTCGTCCAACAGGTCGAGACTTGGATTGCACGGGGAATCGTCGCGGAGTGGACCGGTCGGATCGTGACGATCGAAGGAGCGATGGCCTGGCCGAAGATCGAACAGCCGCGGCGCTACGTCGGAGTGCCCGGGATGACGGCCATCGCACAACACCTCGCCGCCGCATTGCACATCTGTCGAGACACAAGAATCGTTCGGCTCGACCATGTCGATCAAGCATGGCAGGTCATGGACGCCATCGGACAGGAGCACGGGCCGTACAGCCACGTGATCGTGTCGCTCCCTTCTCCGCAGGCGGCGGACTTGCTCTTCGACCATGCCTTTGCCGCCGAGACGCGAGCTATTCCGATGACGCCTTGCTGGGCAGTGATGGCCGCTTTTGAAAGGCGCATCGAAGCTGCCTGGGACGGGGCGTTCGTTCATGGTTGTCCGCTGGCATGGGTGGCTCGCAATAGTTCCAAGCCGGGTCGCGATTGCTCAAACGATTGCTGGGTCCTGCATGCCTCGCCGGATTGGTCGGCGGCACATCTAGATGACGATCGGGATTCCGTAAAGGCGACTCTGCTCAGCACTTTCGCCGAGATCACGGCCGCACCCGCACTAAACCCGGTCCACCTCGATGCCCACCGCTGGCTGTATAGCGCCACCCCGCTGTTGCTCGATCGGTTGGTGCTAACCGATCACGACGCGGGGCTCATCGTTTGCGGCGACTGGCTGGCTGGGGGCCGCGTCGAGGGAGCCTTCCACTCCGGCGTCGCCGCTGCCGATTGTGTTCTTCGGCACATCGGGATTCCGTCTGAGAAGCAACTCCCGCTCCGCAACACCGTTCAGGACGACGGTTCATGACCCAGGCCGCGCTGATCTATCCACATCAACTGTTCGCCGGCCATCCAGCGCTTTTGAATGCCTCACAGGTGGTGCTGGTCGAAGAGCCACTGTTATTCAATCAATACCGTTTCCATCGCCAGAAGCTGATCTTCCACCGCGCTACGATGATGCAGTTCGCGGCGGGGCTTCGAAAACGAAAACTCAAGGTTCACTATATCGAAGCGAGCGCGTTGACGGACACGTCCGCCATCGCTCCCGTGCTGAACGACCTTGGCATTCGCTCCGTGCAATACGTTGATCTGTGCGACGACTGGCTAGCGACCCGATTGGCAACAGCTCTCGAGCGGGAGGGAATCGCCGCGGTCCTTCTTGATGACCCGCACTTCCTCACCCCGACTTCGGTCGTGCGCGACTTCACGGCGGGCAAGGATCGACTGTTCTTCAACAGTTTCTACATCGAGCAACGCAAGCGACTGGGGCTTTTGCTGGATGACGATGGCAAGCCGGTCGGAGGTCAATGGAGCTTCGATCCGGATAATCGCAAGAAGCTGCCGAAGGGCGCCCGCATCCCGACGCATCCTCATACGAAAGCCGGAGAGGCCGTCCGGCTTGCGACGCAGTATGTTCGGGCGAATTTTCCCACAGCGATCGGCGCCGACACGGAATTTGGTTACCCGATCGACCATACCGCAGCCGCGGCGTGGCTCGACGCATTCGTTCAGGAGCGATTGGCGTCGTTCGGGGACTACGAGGATGCCATCAGCGCGGAGCACGGCGTGTTGTTTCATGCCGTATTGACGCCAATGCTCAACGTTGGCCTGCTTTCACCTCGCCAGGTCGTCGAAGCTGCGCTCGCGCGCAGCCTGGATGTCCCGCTCAATTCACTGGAAGGCTTCGTCCGACAGGTCATCGGCTGGCGAGAATTTGTTCGCCTTGTGTACTTAACTCATGGACGCGAACAACGCTCCCGTAACTTCTGGGGATTTTCCCGCGGCATTCCCGCCGCGTTCTACGACGCCACGACGGGCATCGAACCCGTGGACATTGTGATCCGCAGGGTGTTGCGCAGCGGCTATTGCCACCATATCGAGCGACTGATGATCCTGGGCAACTTCCTGCTGCTCTGCGACATTGCCCCTGACGCCATCTACCAGTGGTTCATGGAAATGTTCATCGACGCCTACGACTGGGTGATGGTGCCCAACGTTTACGGCATGAGCCAGCACGCGGACGGAGGGCTGATGACGACGAAACCCTATCTCAGCGGCTCAGGCTACGTCTTGAAAATGAGCGACTTCAAGAAGGGCCCCTGGTGCGCTATTTGGGATGCGCTCTACTGGCGGTTTATCGACCTGCATAGTGGGTTCTTTGCGGCAAATCCGCGGATGTCGGTGATGGTGAAAATGAAAGAAAAGCTCGGCGCACGGATGGCCGAGCACCACCGATTGGCGGACGCCTTTCTTGCGCAACTACATGGGTAGCCCTCACCAGCATCGTTCCAGGCGGACCAAAACCGATGATCCGCCAGGCTTGCGAAGTGATGCGAGATCTGAGGCAGGGCATAATTGCATGGCGTCCTTAATCGGCAGCGGTCTGACGCGTGACGATGGGGACATAGCCGATCTCCAGGTCCTGGGGTGGAGTGACGATGACCGCCGGATCGAGGTCGGCCAGCTCACCGACGGTCGGCGGCGGCAGATACTCGCGTTCCTTGGTCCAATGCCTGTGAAGTAATTCGACCCGCTTCTGAACCGCTTCTCGCTCGTCGGAAGTCAGATCGGCGTTAAGCATCGCGGGCTGATCGGCAAAGCGGTACCAATAATAAGTCACGACACTACCGTCACCCAGCTTCGCTTCAAAAGGTCCCGCTGCTGGACCTGGCGTTTTCCAACAGCTGTCCGACTCATCGGGCGTGACGTACGGCATCCGTTCAACGCTGAGTCGTCTCGGGAATTCCGCCTTCGACAAGCCGGTTTCCGTGGGGACTTCCCTTCCGTTGACCGGTACCCAACCTGGCTGGTCGCGCTGGTTTTTTTCCAGTCGGTAGTATTCGGGCAACGTAACGAGCGAACCGTCCTTCGAGACGGCCTCCTTCGCCCACTTGTAACCGTACGCGGTCTCGTCCAGCGCGATCGGTGTGGCGAACGAACTCCAGGCGAGCGGCACCTTGCTCTCGTTCGGCGCGTCCGGCAAATAGATTTCCCAGGTGGCGCCGCCTCCGCTCATAAAGACGTGGACGGCGGACGCGTGGGCGTCAATCTCGCCGGTTGCCACTTTCCCGCCCTCGAACCACGCCTGCACGTCATCCCACAGAGCTGCCCTTTTGTACGCCGTGATGCGGTGGATGAGCGGAGCGTCTCCATCCGCCGCCGCCGGGAAGTGTGTGGGGGCGACCCGGGCGTAGGTTTCGCCTTTTGCATCGTTGGAAATATAGGCGGGGATATGTTGGGTTTCCATCTGCACCGCCTTGTTCGGCTCGGACGGCCGAC
>JAWXBB010000403.1:0-7605 GCA_034439795.1 Planctomycetaceae bacterium
CTGTCACAATCACCACCCGCCCGGAAAACCGCATGAACCGCTCCTTGTCGATCATCTTTCGGGTGCCATGCTTGCAGCTTTGGGCAAGCATGTCTTCGGATCGAAAGGCACATGCTTGCCCAAAGCTGCAAGCATGGCACCCATCATCCCCGTTCCGAACGTACCGATTGGCGCGGTTGCGCTGCAAGTATCGTCCATTCCGTCGCCGCCGATTTGACCCCGGCCGCTCGGCGACCTAAGTTTCCGAAGCACAACAGTCTCGATGTTTCCCGGCAGTCTGGGGATGGTTCGCGGGCCAGGGCCGTGGCGTGCGAACAACAGTCCTTAGCCAACTGCGAGGCAGACGGCACAACGCATGTCCGGCAAAAACGCTCTCAAGAACGGCCAAGACAAACCGCGCAGTTCCGCATCGGAACTGGCCAGCGCGGTGCTGAAGGCCGTCGCGGAGATGCCGCTCGACTTCTCCGATCTCGACGCGCCCCCCACCCCCGCGCACACCGCCGAGGAACGGGCCGCGGAAACGCTGGCCCGCCTGGCCGAACAACGGGCGGCGATTGCGAAGGGGAAGCCCGCCGAAATCTCCGATCATCCGACGCACAGCGTCGTCGTCGAGGAACTGGAGAGTGACGCGCCGGAGGAATCGGCCGACGACTCCGAGGCGACGGCATCGATGGAATCGCGCATCTCAGCGCTGTTCAACCGCGTCCAGTCGTTGCTCGGCGACCAGCAGCGTTCCGAGAAAGCGCCGTTCGCGCCGAAATGTCCCGACACGCTGGAGGAATCCGGCTTGCACGGCGAAGAGGTCGAGCGGCTGATTCTGAAATACCTCCTCGCCAAGGGGACCGGCTCCGGCCGCAACGTGGCGGCTCAGATCAAGCTGCCGTTTGCGATTCTCGATCCGCTTCTGAAGGGGATGAAGCGCGACCAGTTGCTCACGCTGGCCGGCTCGGCGGAGATGGGGGACTACGTCTACGGCATCACCGACCTCGGCCGCGAACGGGCCCGCCGGTACATGGAGGAATGCACGTACTACGGCTCGGCTCCGGTGTCGCTCAACGATTATCTGAAGGCGATGCAGGCCCAGACCATCGCCGGGCAGCAGGCCACGCAGGACGATCTCAAGAAGGCGTTTTCCGACCTCTTGATTAACGAAGACATGATGAACCGCCTCGGCCCGGCGATCAATTCGGGCCGCGGCATGTTCCTGTTCGGCGAGCCGGGCAACGGCAAGACCAGCATTGCCGAGCGGATCACGCAGTGCTTCGGCTCGTCGATCTGGATTCCAAGGGCGCTCGGCGTCGAGGGGGAGATCATCCGCATCTTCGACCCCGGCATCCACGAGGAAATCGAGACCGCCCAAAGTGACAAGCTGTTCGACTTGTCGGGCATCGACCCCCGTTGGGTGCAGATCGTCCGCCCGACGGTCGTCGCCGGCGGCGAACTGACGATGGCCCAGCTCGAAATCACGCTGAACCCCACCACCAAAATCTGCGAGTCGCCGCTGCAACTGAAGAGCAACTGCGGCACGCTGCTGATCGACGACTTCGGCCGGCAGCGGATGCCGGTGACGGAGCTGCTCAACCGCTGGATTGTGCCATTGGAAAAGCGGTACGACTTCCTCAACCTTCCCAGCGGGAAGAAGGTGCAGGTGCCGTTCGATCAGCTCATCATCTTCTCGACAAACCTGGAGCCGCGCGACTTGGTGGACGGGGCGTTTCTGCGGCGAATTCCGTACAAGATCAAGGTCCCCGACCCGACGCCGGACGAGTTCAAGGAAATCCTCCGCCGGATCGCGCCGAAGATGGGCTTCCAGTACAACGCCGAGGCGGTGGACTACCTGATCGAGAAGCATTACCTGTCGGTGAAGCGTCCGTTCCGCTCGTGCCAGCCGCGCGACCTGCTGTTGCAGGTCCGCAACTATTGCCTCTACCGCGAGCTCACCAAAGAGATGACCGCGGCGGCGTTCGATTTCGCGGTGGACAATTACTTCTCGGTGATGTGAGCGCTGTTCGACCTATTTAGCCCCCGGTCTCCCGACCGGGGGCGAGCGCTCCAAACATCATCCGAGCGCGCCATCACGACCACGTCAAGACCTTGGCATACGTCGTGACCCATCGACCCCCCGTCAGGAGACGGGGGGCTAAATAATTGCCATCATCCCCGGTCTTGCGTCGACCGCCCCAATGCGATGTCGAACTCGCTCACCGCCGGGACCAGCATCGCGATCGCGGTGAACCCGTACGCCGCGCAGATGAAGAGGCTCACACCGAGCGTCTGACCCAAGAGGTAACTCGTGATCGCGTAGAACGTGCAGAACGGCAGAGTCATTGCGGCGAGTGTGAGAGCCGGGGCAGGATAACGGTGCGTCAACGCCGCCGACAAGCCGATGCTGCCGCCGAGGATGAACACCAGGAAGCTCGGCAACTGGACGGCGAACGAGCTGCGGGCCTGCACGATCAGCAGCATGCACAGGAAGATGCCCACAAACAGGAAGAACATCGTCCCCAGGCTGTTGGCGATCGCCTGCCGCGAGTAACCGTAAGTCAGCCCGAAGTGCAGTCCCAGCATCGCTGAGAACAGCACCAGCACGGCGAACCCGGC
The DNA here is from genome assembly GCA_034439795.1 of Planctomycetaceae bacterium. Lineage (GTDB taxonomy): Bacteria > Planctomycetota > Planctomycetia > Planctomycetales > Planctomycetaceae > DSVQ01. The sequence goes on from JAWXBB010000403.1 coordinate 2,602, forward strand.
GGTGAGATACGCGGCGTGTTCCACGGTCCAGTGGCCGACCGCCGTCTGCCACAGCATGAACGCGAGCGGAGCCGCGATCACTTCTTTCGTGTTGTACAGAATCCCGCCGAGCTTGCCATAGATGAACTCCTTCGCGCTGATCTCGGTGACCAGCAGCAGTTCCAGCGTGTTGGCGTCGCGTTCGCTGGTGAGCGACGTCACCGCCTGCGTGTTGACAAGCAGCAACGCGAGCAAGCCGAGTGCCACGAACGCACATCCGGTCGGGGGCACCATCCCGAGCACTTTCGCCGAATCAGCCGGCAGGCGCGCGATCACAACCACCGCGGCGCCCGTCAGCACGAGATAGGCCACCTTGATGAGCGCCACCTTGCGGCCGTAGGCCCGGGTCCGCATCTCGCGCCAGATGACGGGGTGCTCCCACACCGTGCGGGCCGACCGCGTCCGTTCGGCCTCCCCCTCATCCTCGGACTTCATCTCGGTCACCATCCGCGACGGGTTCCACAACCGCAGTTGCAGAATCGTGGCGACGGTCAGCGCCGTCGCCAGCAGCGACAGCGCGCCGATGCACCACGCGGCCGCGCGGCCGTAGTCGGGCCGGTTGAACGGATCGAGCACGGTCAGCACCGCGCGGAACGGATTGAGCGGGCCGACGATCGAGGCCAGCGAGGGGGCGACGGCGATCACGGCTTCCGTCGCCGCCAGAAACAGCACCACGCCGATGAGGCAGATGGCGAGCGTCTGAAACGTCTTCTCGCGCCAATAAGCGACCAGCGTGCCCCACGCCCCGCCGGCAAACGCCGTGGCGAGCGAGATGCCGATCACCCAGCCGATCTGATCGAGCGACACGCCCCCCAGCCAGTACACGAACACGAACGCCGGGACCGACACGCCCACCAGCACGACGGGCAACAACAGACTCGCGCACAGCTTGCCGAGGACGAGTTCGGAATCGCGCAGATCGGTCACCAGCAGCATCAAGAGCGTCCGGCGATCCTTCTCCTGGGCGACGTTCCCGGCGGAGAACAGCACCGAGAAGAACACCGTCAGCGTCAGTTGCACCAGCGCGAAAATCTGGAACGTCAACTCGCCGAACCGGGCGATGTCGGCGATGTTCCGGACGATCTGCCAGCCGAACGTCACCTGGGCCGCGGTGTACATCAGCACGAACAGCGCGCCGAGATACCCCGCGCGGAACAGGAAATGCTTGAACTGCCGCGGAGCGGTCAGCGTCTCACGCACAAACAACGGGCCGGCGAGCACGAACGGAATTCCTCGAAAACAGTGTTGAGCCGTGCAGTCTACCGCCGCATATACGCCGACCGCCACCGAGGTGTTGGAACAGAAACTGCCCAAGTCTGAGTGATGCAATTCAACGCCCCGGCTCCACCGGGAGGATGTTGTTCCGTCTCACCACCGACCACGCCTTGTGGTAGGCTGATTGGCGGGAGGTCGCGATGCTCAATGATGCCTTAATGATCGCATTCTGGACGACTGTGGTCGGCGCACCGCTGTTGATGTTCATCAGGCACCAGAGCAGTTGGCCCGACAAGGGTGCGGCCCTGCTGCGATGGGTGCCGCTCCCGATTGCCCTAACGGCCGTTTTTTCAGTGCTGTCGTTCTTGATGTCTGGCGCAACTGGGTTCATTAGTATGTTGCTGTTGATGGGAATGTCATCGACGGCCATAACGCTAATACTGGCGACAGCTTCGCTTAACAAGCCCCGGCAGTGACTCATCTCACGCCAGCCGCGCCGACAGCGTCGTGTCGCTCCAACTGAGCGTGCGCAGCAGCGTGGCGAGCGTGAGGAGCGCGTCGCACGCGGGGCGTTCGCCGCCGTGCCAGAAGCGGCCCGCGGGATCGACGCCGCCGGCGATGTCGGTACGACGCAATCGCAAGACGAAGTCCGCCAGGGACGATGTCGTCGCGGCGATCTGCGATCCCGGCTGCTCGGATTGCAGCGCCCGCAACAGCCACGGCTGCCAGACGGAGGGTGCGACCAGTTCGCCGGTCTCATCGCAGAGGGCGAATTGCCGGCCGTCTTCGCCGAGCAGCACGCCGACGTCGCCCGTTTCATTTCGGACGGCGGCCTGCAATCGCTCGACCGCCACGTCCCACCGCAGGGGCGGTCCGGCGACCGGCGCGGTCGCCGCGAACGATAACCGGCAGGGCAACGGCGCGAACAATCGCACCAGCAGCCGCTCCAGCAGCGGCGACAACGCGATTGCCTGCACACGCAACGGCCGCAAGGCGTGGAAGTGCGTCGCCAGTTGCGATTCATACGCCGGCCAGGCTGCGAACGTCTGCACCGCCCCGGCGAACCGCGTCGGCCGCGGGACGCGCGTCGTGTCTTCGACGAGGTCTGATAACCGCGTCCGGGGATCGAGCGGCACGCGGCCGGGGCCGATCAGGTCGAGACCCGTCCAGCTCGCCTCGTGCCCGGCTCCGGTGACGAACACCCCGGCGTCGGTGAGCAACTGCTCGGCGGCGAACCGCCACGCGGGCTGCGTCGTCTGGCCGACGTCGATGACCTGGCAGCCCGATTGCCGCAGACCGGTCACGACCCCCAATGCCAAATCCGGCGACGCCGGCCGTTCGTCATAACCGACGACGACGACCGGGCCCGACCGGACCTGCGACGGCATCGCCTGCGGATCGGCCGCGCTCGCTGTCCGTCCGGTGAGCGGCCGTTCATTCCACAACGTGACGGCGAGCGCGGTCGCCCACTGTTGGGCATGCCGCCGTGTCAGATCGTTGAGATAGCGACCGCGCAATCCGTCCGCGGTAAACACGAGGCCATCGCACTGTGAGGGCGGGATCTTATCGAACCGCGTCAATGAGACCAGGCCGGCATCCTCACGGTGCGGGCATTCGCGACACTTCGCGTAATGACTACTGAGCCGCGCCTGATGCACGGCCCGGCTGATCGCATGCCGCTCGCCGGGGCAGGTGTAAAACGTCGGCGGCGGATGCGGCACGGTGAGCATGGGCGAAGTTCTTGTCCCCTCTCCCGGCGCTTCGCTGGGAGAGGGTTAGGGTGAGGGTGCTTCGGTTCGTGGTCAGTTGTCCGTGGTCAGTTGTGAAGAAACGTCATGACCGGCGGATTCTTTGCCACTGACAACTGACTACGGACAAAAAAACAAAGGCACCCTCACCCCCGACCCCTCTCCCACGAAGCGTGGGAGAGGGGAGATGGTGTCATCAACCCCGGTTTGTATGTTCACCCCACAGGCTTGGTCAATGCCGATAGCGGCGGTACTGTAGAGGCCGTCGCTCGCAGGATTGGGCTGGTGCGGACCGCACCGGCTTCTCGCAAAACAATGGAGTCACGCATGTTGCCGTTCGAGCCGGCCGCCATCATTTTCGACTGCGACGGAACGCTGGCGGACACGATGCCCGCCCACTACGAAGCCTGGGTGGCCACGATGAAACGCTACGCGGTTTCGTTCGACGAAGACCTGTTCTACGGCTTGGGCGGCTGGCCCACACTCCAGGTGGCCGAGCACCTGTTGTCGCTGTCGAAGCCGGCGAAGCCCGTCACCGCCGCGCAGATCGTCGTCGAGAAGGAGGCGCTCTTCGAACTGGCGCTGGCGGCGATCCGACCCATCGATCCGGTCGTCGCCGTGGCCCGCCGGCACAAGGATCGACTGCCGATGGCCGTCGCCTCGGGCGGACTGCGAAGGATCGTCGACGCCACGCTCGCCCAGCTCGGCATCGCGGATTGGTTCCAGGCGATCGTGACCTGCGAAGACGTCGCGCGGCACAAGCCGCAGCCGGACATCTATCTCGAAGCGGCCCGACGGCTGAACGTCGTGCCGTCGATGTGTCTCGCCTTCGAGGACACCGACCCCGGCGTGCAGTCGGCGTACGCCGCGGGGATGCAGGTGATCGATGTGCGTTCGCTCTACACGCCCCGCCGCGTGACGGTGGCGGCGTAATGATCCTGGCCCCCTCGCCCCCGTCTTCGGGGGAGAGGGCCGGGGTGAGGGGGCGAGCGCTTCCTGCCGTGTCCCACACCAACCCGAAGCGTGAGCGAGGGCGAGCGCTCGCCCTCGCTCACGCTTCGGGTTAGTGTGATTGTCATCGCTGAGTGAAGCGTTCAGCCCCCTCACCCTAACCCTCTCCCCCGAAGCGGGGGCGAGGGGACCGGAATCAGACGTCTCGTTGTAAGTCTCCCAAATGCATGCCGTCGAATTCCTCAAGGACGCCGCCCCTGCAATTCCGCCGGTCATCGCGCTGACCGGTGCGGAACGGCATTTCAAGCAGCAGGCCGTGGCCCGGTTGCGGACGCTGGTCATCGACGACGACGAATCGTCGCTGTCGCGATTCGCTGGTCGGGACAGCGATCTGCAAAGCGTGACCGATGAACTGCGGACGGTGTCGATGTGGGGCGACCGGCGACTGGTGATCGTCGATGATGCCGACGACTTCGTCTCCAAGCACCGCGGTCAGCTCGAAAAATACATCGACGCGCCGGCGAAGAAGTCGGTGCTCGTTTTGGACGTCGGCACGTGGGTCAAAACCACGCGGCTGGCGAAGCTGGTGGCAGCGAGCGGGCTGGAGGTCTCGTGCGGCGAGCTCAAAGGGGGCGCGCTGTTCAAGTGGCTGCAGGACACCGCCGCCGATTGTTACGCCGTGAAGCTCGACCGCGACGCGGCCGCCTTGCTGGTCGAACTCATCGGCGAAGAGCCGGGGATGCTCGATCAGGAGTTGTCGAAGCTCGGCACGTACGTCGGCGTACGCAAGCGGATCGCCGCGGAGGACGTCCGCAGCCTCGTCGGCGGCTGGCGGACCGAGACGACGTGGTTCATGACCGACGCCGTCCGCGACGGCCACGTCGGCGACGCGCTGGTCGCGCTCGAGCAGTTGCTCGTCGCCGGAGAAGCGCCGCAGAAGCTGCTGGGGGGCATCGGCTTCGTGTTCCGCAAGCTGGCCGCCGCGGTGGAAGTCTCGCGGCACAAGACGTTGGATCAGGCGCTGCGCGACGTGGGCGTCTTCCCGCAGGCC
>JAWXBB010000404.1:0-4916 GCA_034439795.1 Planctomycetaceae bacterium
GTCGGACGTCGTGCGGACCAGGCAGTCGGTGTTGCCCAGGTGCGTCGAAAACAGAATCCAGAACCCGTTGAGCAGCGTCAGCAGCCACAGCCCCGGCCAGAACTGCTGGGCGAGGTAGTGCGCCTGAAACGCCCCGGCCGCATAGCCGGCGACCTCGGCATCCGGCGGCACGATGGCGTAGGCCAGGTTCACGTTGAGGAACATCCCCAGCACGCAGCCGACGCCCCACAGCATCTGCTGGTCGATGCAGGCATACATCCACCACGTCCGCCAGCGTCGCCGGTTGTCCGCGGTCATCGGAAACACCGCACCGACCGGCTGCAACTCACCGTGACCGCTCGCCAGCGCCCCGCCGATGCTGCCGACGTGCGCCCCCATGCCGAAGCCTTTGTCGCGAAACCAATTGGAAATCGCGATGTTTCCCAGCCCGCCCGAGCCGGCGGTGGCGGCGAACAGGCCCAGCATCACGAGGTTGATGTCCTCTGGCAGCGGCTGGAAGACAATGAACCCCATGCTGACCTTGGCCCAGACCGACGCCGGGACGCACCAGACGTTGACGCCGATCATGAACACGAAGATGAAGGCGATCATCGCCCACGACAGCTTCTCCAACAGCCGTTCGATGGACTTCCCCGACAAGAGCAGCGCGGTGCAGAGGAGAATGACGCCGGTCCCGATCCAGCCCAGCGCCGATTGATCGGTGTCCATCGGCATTCGGCCGACGAACGCCGCGAACAGCACGGTCGCGCAGCCGGCGGCGATCGCCGGCGTCGCCAGCTGCGCGGTGCCGATGAGAATGTAGAACGGCGCCCAGACCCACGGCCCGGGATTCAATCGCATCACGCCGGTGAGAATCGGCTCGCCGGTGTAGAGCGTGTACCGCACGGCCTCCAGGTTGAACAGCGATTGCAGCACGACGGCGACGGTCACGATCCACAGAATGCCCGGGCCGTGCTTGACCGTCATGAGCGGGCCAACGATCCACTCGCCGCCGCCGATCGCCGCCGCCAGCAGAATAGCCCCCGGACCGATCGTGCGCAGCGTGTTGCGGACCGAGAACGGCAACGGCTCCGGCAAATCGGCCCGACGCCAATCGGGCAACTGACCGTGATCGGTGGAGGGGTCGGTGTCGGTCATGAAGGGAATCCGAAGTATAGAGTGAATACGATGCGTTGTGCTTGGCTTTGTCCCCTCGCCCGGCGCTTCGCTGGGAGAGGGCTAGGGTGAGGGTGCTTCTGTCTTTTTCTTGCTGCTTGGAAGACGAAGAGGAAAACCAAAAGACACCCTCACCCCTGACCCCTCTCCCGGCGAAGCGCCGGGCGAGGGGAAGTCATTCCGTGGCTTGCATCAGGCCGCGGAGGTAGCCGTAGGCGAACAGGCGGCCGAGCATGGTATAGCCCGGTTCGCCGGTTTCGCCGGCGTACAGAGGGACGTGATCGGGACGGAGCGGGCCATCGAAGCCGACTTCTCGATAGGCTCGAAACGCGGCGACCATGTCGGTGGGGCCGTTGTCGTGGAACGTCTCGGCGAACGACTCCGGCGTCCCCTCGACATCGCGGCAGTGGACGTAGCGGATATGCGGCCCGAGGCGGCGGATGGTCTGCGGAATGTCGACGCCCATCGTCGCGAACGACCCCTGACAGAAGCAGATCGCATTCGCGGGGCTGGGGGCGAGCTGCATCAGCTGCTCGAAGTTTTCGACCGAACACATGATCCGGCCCCGGCCGAGCAGTTCCGGCAACGGCGGGTCGTCCGGATGCATGGCCAGCGTCACGCCGGCCCGCTCGGCGACCGGCAGGATCGCGTTCAGCATCCGTTCGAGGTGCCCCCACAGTTGGTCCGCTGTCAACCGCGAATCCGACGCTGTCGCCCCTTCATTGAGGGACACCGCCCGCTCCACGTCGCGCAGCCGGAACTCCGTCACGGTCGCGCCGCCGCGGGCCGGCAGGTCGGTCCGCGTCCGCACCCAGTCGGTCCCCGACATGAAGTTGTAACAGAGCAGCGGCACCCCGGCGTCGCCCAATTGGCGGATCAGCGTCTGCATCGCCGCGAGTTCGCAACCGTCGTCGGTCCCCAGCTTGATGTGTTCGATCGGCAGGTAACCCTCGACGACGGCGACCGTCAATCCAAACCGCCCCGCCTGGTCCTGCACATGCTGCAGCGCCTGCGCATCGGGGCCGTAGTAGCGAGTGACGAGATCCGTCACCCCGCATTGCGCGGCGAGTTGCAGGTTCTCGTCGTTGAGCGGCGTCAGCACGGTCGCCAGGCGCATGGCGGTCTTTCAGATTCTCTTGTGGCTACACCTTCATCCCGCGCATCCCCCGGTCTCACGGCACGCCCGCGCGACCCAGGCCGAATTGGTCCCCCGTGCGGATCGGCACGCCGTCTCGGAAATGAATCTCAACCATCTTCTCGCTATGGACGCCGACGCCGTGCTCGTCGGTGAACTGCGTCACCAGTTTGCGGGTCGCGACGTCGAACACGTCTCCCGTCGAGGGGTACGCATACTGGCCGTCAAGGCTGAACGTCACCCAGCCCGGCTGTTCGCGAACGGGCAGGCTGGCGACCTGCTTCGGCGGCATGACCGTCGCGTCGAAGACGTGCATCTTCTGATTGGCGGCGTCGCAGATCCAGACTTCCTTCTCGTCGGGCGTCAAACCGATGCCGTGGCTGGGGCAGCCGTGCCGTTTGATGGGGCCTTGTTGATACCCCGTCACTTCCACGCGGTGCAGCATCTTGCCGGTGGCGATGTCGCCGACCTCGAAGCCGAGGAGTTCGTTGACGTTGACGAAGCAGAGCGTCTGCCGGCCGTTGACAGTGAAGGGACGGATAGGTTTGGTAAACGGGCCGGCTTCCCCCACGACCTGGTGCGTCGTCGGATCGGTGACTTTGAGGAACAGCGACCGCAGTCCGGCGAGATACACGCGGCGGCCGTCGAGTCCGTAGACCGTGTTGTGCGCCCCCGGTTGCGGTTCGATGCGCGCGATGACATCGCCGGTCAATCCATCGACGACGTGCCAATGGTCCTTCTCCAACGACGGCAGGTAGATCAGTTTGCCGTCGGGCGAAATCGCCATCCGGTCGCAGCCTCCCTCGTAGGACCGCTCCCACAGCAGTTTCTCGGTGAGCAGGTCGAAGCTCTGCAGCGTCTTGATCGTGCTGACGTGGACCCGGCGGGTCGCGGCGCTGGCGGCGATCCCCTTCACGTTGAGCGGGACGCCCTTTTCGTCAACGCCCGCGGCCGGGATGCGCTTCACGAACTTGTGGCCGTGGTCGATGTCGAACACGAGCAGGCCGTGGCCGCCGAATTCCAGGTAGTTGCGGATGCCCGGACAGGCAACGTACAGATAGCGCTGCGCGTTCGGCGCGGGGTCGGCGGACAGGAGGAGCGCGGCGAGGAGCGCGAAACCGCAAGCGTTCATTGGGGAATCTCTCGTGTTGATGAAACTGAAAGAGAGTTGCGCGCCGCGACGGCGAGTTGTTCGGCTTGTTGCACGGTGTCGGCGAGCGCGGTGAGGTGCCCCATCTTGCGGCCCGGTCGCGCGGACCGTTTGCCGTAGAGGTGAATCTTCACGTCGGGATAACCGGCGACCCGCGACCAGTCGAGCGAACCGGGGGACCACAGATCGCCCAGCAGGTTCACCATCGCCGCGGGGCGGATCTGCTGATTCGACCCCAGCGGCAACCCGCACACGGCCCGCACCTGCTGCTCGAACTGGCAGGTGATGTGGCCGTCAATCGTGAGATGCCCCGAGTTGTGCGGCCGAGGGGCGGTCTCGTTGATGAGCAGCCGGCCGTCCTTCGTCAGAAAGAACTCGACGCACAGCACGCCGATGACGTCCAGCTTTTCCACGACAGCCCGGGCGATCTCCGCGGCGTCGCGCTGGACCGCTTCCGGCAGCGGCGCGGGACACAGTGAGAGATCGAGAATGTGGTGCCGATGCGTGTTGAGCATCGGCCCGTACGTCAGCACTTGGCCATCCAACCCGCGGGCGGCGATGACGGACAACTCGCACTCGAAGTCGATGAATGCTTCCAGAATCGCCCGGTCGACGCCGAGTTTCGCCCACGCCGCGGGGCCGTCGTCGAGCGAGCGGATAATCGCCTGCCCTTTGCCGTCGTAACCCCAGTCGGCGGTCTTCAGCACGGCTTGCCCGCCGAACTCCTGCAATGCTGCGAGGAGCGAGTGCGGGGTGGCCGAGGCTGGAGCCGCTTCGGCGAAGCCCCGGTCTTGTGCGCGCTCACCGGGGCTTCCCTCCCGCTGGTCGGTCCAGCCCCGGCCACCCGAAGTGTTGTCCGCGATCTCTCGATACGGCGTTACCGGCAGCCCGGCGTCGCGGAGGTACGTCTTCTCCCGCAGCCGGTTCTGCGAGATGTACAGCACGTTCCCTGCTGGGCGGACCGGGACGTATTTCTCGCAGGCGGCTGTCGTTGCCGCGGGGACGTTCTCGAACTCGAACGTGACGACGTCCACCTGCTGTGCGAACTTCGCGACTTCATCGAGATCGAGATAATCGGCCCGCACCTCGTGATCGGCGACCTGGCCGGTCGGCGTGTCGTCGTCCGGGGACAGCACATGCACGCGGTAGCCCAGCCGGCGCGCGGCGATCGCGAACATCCGGCCCAACTGGCCGCTGCCGAGCACCCCCAGCGTACCCCCCGGTTGAATGACGCGAGCCGCGGTCATGGCAGCGTCTCGCCCAGCACGCGGTCGCGCTGCTCATCGGAAAAGGCCGCCAGCATCATGCGCAGGTCGGGCCGCGTGAGGGCGAGGATGCGGATGGCCAACAAGGCCGCGTTCCGCGCCCCGGCTTCGCCGATGGCCAGCGTCCCCACGGGAATGCCGGCGGGCATTTGCACGATCGACAGCAGCGAATCCAGCCCCTGCAACGCCTTGCTCTGCACCGGCACGCCCA
>JAWXBB010000405.1:0-6789 GCA_034439795.1 Planctomycetaceae bacterium
GCGAGACGTCGACGACCAGCTTCGTCTTCCGGTCGGCGGGGATCGCGAACTTGCCGGACAACTCCGCCGGCTTGTCGCGGCTGACGGGATGCGTCCGCACCACGCCCGGCCGGCCCTTGTGCTCCTTGAGGAGCGCGACGCCCCCTTCGCCGCTCGTCACCTGCGTGAGGCCCGGCGCGATCTCCTGCACGATCGCCGCGAAGTCCGCCGGGTTCGTCGATTCGCGCGGCGGCACGTCGTACACGCCGGGCAATCGCCGGGCGGAGGGGTCGGTGTGCGGCTTGTCGAGCGTGATGTAGGCGAACAGGTCGACGATCTCCGGCGGCGTGAGTTGCCGTTCGAGTTGCTCGGGCATCAGCGACAGTTCGCTCACCTTATACTCATCGACGTCATCGCGGGCGATGACCTCCTGCTTGCCACCCTGCACCTTCAGCACCACGCGCTGCGGGCTGTCTTCCACGAGCAAGCCGTTGATGACGCGGCCGTCCTGCGTGGCGACGGTGAACGAGCGGTAGCCGGCGCCGATCACCAGGCTGGGGTCGAACACGTTCGACAACAGTTGCGTGTAGTCGTTCCGGCCGTTGAGCGTGATGTCCGGCCCGACCTCCGCCCCTTCGCCGTACATCTTGTGACACTGCGCGCAGACCTTCTTGAACGCGGCCTGCCCCTTCTCGGCGTCCCCCGGCGACTTGCGGATCAAGGCCCGCATCTCGGCGATGAACTTGTCCCGATCCGGACTGCGACCGTCGCGGACCTGGCCCCAGTGCTTCGCCAACAGGGCACGGACCGCTTCGTCCTTCGACTCCGCCAGCTTGCGGGCTTGATTGACGTTGAGGACGCTCGCGGCAATCTGCTTGTCGCCGATCGCTGTGAGCAACTCCTTCGCCCACGCGGGCCGCTGCGTGAGGAGTTCGATGGCGCGCGACTGCAGCTCGGGTTCCAGCTTCGGATAGAACTTCAGCACCAGGTCGTCAACCTCCGAATCATCAAGCCGCGCGAGCGTCGCCAGCAGTTTGCCGCGGAATTCGGCTGACGCAGGTGGCGATTGCTCAAAGATTTTGGCAATGCCGCCGAGCACTTCGTCCTGTTCCGCGGCAATCAGAGCGCTGGCTGCTGCGAGGCGCTGGTCGTCCGTGAACTTCGCGCTTTCAAGTACATCGCGCGCTGCGGCAAAACCAGCCTTATCGCGCCAACTGACGGCGAGTAGCGAAGCTTCCAGACGCAGCGGATGATTGGCGTCGCCGAGCATTGGAGTTAGGAAATACGCCATCTTCGCCTTGAGTTGGTCGAGTTTTTGACCTTTTAACTCACCGGTTTGGACCTTGGCAGCCAAAACGGAGAGAACATCGCTAGCGACTTGCGGAGCATCCAAGCATAGGAGACCGACAAGGTTCGCCAAGGGCGCGGCATCGAATTGTTTGCAGTCGAGGATGCGGTCGACGACGCGCGGCATCAGGGCAGTAATGTTCTTCGATTGAAGGTAGCCTTTGTCAAGCAAGTAATGGACGAAATGGTTCGCGTGCGTCTCCAGTCGTGGCTGGAGATTCTGCCAAACAATCCTCGGAATCAGAGGATCATCGCCCGCCGTCGCAAGGTGCCATAGCAGCTGGTTGATCACCTTTGGTGATTGAGTTGGACTCTTTCCGAGCAAGATGATGTATTCGAGTTTGAGCGTTGCAGCGTCTTTGTAGGTCTGTCCCTTGAACTCCGGTTGTAAGTCGTCTGATTCAAAGAACTCTTTCATTGACTGCCGAAGACTTGGGCTCATCGAATGAGCGCGCAAAATCCATCGGCGAATCACTTGATCACCGGACCCAAAATTCTCACCGAATTGCTCTTCCAAATCTTCCCGCGTGAAATCATCAGGTTGCGCGCCGAGTAGCGCAAATGTTGCGTGAATCTTTTGCGACCGCGATGATGCTTGGTCTTTGAGACACGCGCTTAAGCCGGATCGCACCCCAGCCGTCGCACGTTCCTGCAACACCCGCTGCGCCGTCTCACGCATCCAGACGTTGGGATGGCCGAGTTCCTCGATGAGTTGATCGTCGGTTTCGGTCGCGAGATCAAGCGAAGCACTCCGGGGCCTGACGGCGCCCGGCTCGCCTTGGTAGCGCACGCGGTAGAGCCGGCCCTTCAGGCGGTCGATGCCCTTCGGGTCGCGGTTGGCGTCCTGATAGCAGTGGTAGCGGTCGTACCAGTCGAGCACGTACAGGCAGCCGTCCGGGCCGGTCTTCTGCACGACGGGCATGAACCACGCATCGTTCGCAGTGAGGAAGTCCGGCTCGCCGAAGCCGGCGTACGTGCTGCCGTTCCGTTCGATGCGGTCCACGTTGATGCAGCCGCCGTGGATGTTCCCCATGTACAGCTTTCTGCGGTACTGCTCGGGGTAGGCGTCGCTGTCGAACCAGGTGATCCCGCAGTACGCCGCCTTTTGATGCTTGTGCTTGACGATCGACTCGATCTTCCACGTGTGCGGCGGATACGGCCCACCTTGCCGGTGGTAGTAGCCGGTCTCGACGAGGTGCCACAGGTGGTCGATCACGCACGCGGAGACGAAGGCGTCCCCCTCGTCGTTGAACGCGATGCCCCACGGGTTGCTGGTCCCCTCGCAGAACACCTGAAACTCGCGCGTCCGCGGATGAATTCGGAACATCGCGCAGGTGAGCGGCCAACCGGGATGATCGGCGTTGTAGTTCGGATTGCCTTCCGGATACTTCACGTGACTGTAATTGAACACGCCGTTGAGACCGTACAGCCAGCCGTCCGGCCCCCACGTCAGCGAGTTCGGCAGCTCGTGCGTATCCGTCCGACCGAAGCCGGTGACGACGACCTGCGCCGGGCCGTCGGGCACGCCGTCGCGATTGGCGTCCGGCACGAACAGGATGTCGGGCGAGTTCGCAATCCACACGCCGCCGTGTCCGACCTGCACGCCGCTGGGGATGTTGAGGCCGTCGAGAAACACCGTGAACTTGTCGCACTTCCCGTCGCCGTCGGTGTCCTCCAGAATCTTGACGCGGTCCTGACCGGGACCCGGTGACTTGCGCGGATATTCCAGTGACTCCGTGATCCAGAACCGCCCGCGCTCGTCGATGGCCATCGCCACCGGATTGACGATGTCCGGCTCGCTGGCGACGACGTCGACGACGAATCCCTCGGGGACCGTCATCATCTTCGCCGCCGTCTGCGGATCGCGCGGCTCATTGGGCGGCTTGTCCTGCGCGTGCGGAATGACGTCGGCCGCGAAGAGGGGCGACACGCAGAACACCAGGAGACAGAGCAAGCGCACGGACATGTGAAGCCCTCTATCGTCGGAGAATCCTGACCAGTATGATCATTGTCGGAACCTGTTTCGTCGTCCGCAAGTTTGCGATCCCTCACGGAGTCGAACGATGTCCCCAGAAATTGTGCCGATCGCGTCACTGCCCCTCGATCGCAAACTCGAACTGCTGGACGAACTCTGGGGCGCGATCGCCGATGATCCCGCACTCGCCGAAACCCCGCCGTGGCATCTCGAGGTGCTCGCCGCGCGGGCTGCCGAACTCGAACGAAATCCGCATGCGACAGTGGCCTGGAGCGAGTTGCGGAAAGAACTCCTGGAGGACCATCCATGACGCTGCCGGTCGAACTTTCGGCCGCCGCGGTGCAGGACATCCGTGAGATCAAAGGCCATTACACGAACATCCGACCGGCGTTGGGATGGCGGTTCGTCGATCATTTGGAACGAGTCCATCAATCCATTGCATCCATGCCGGAAAGCTTCGATCCAGTCATGCCCAATTACCGAAGAGCATTCATTCCCAAGTTTCCACACATCGTGTACTTTCGAGTAGACGCGAATCGTATTGTCATTGTCGCCGTCCTCCATTCCGCGCGTCATTCGCGAGAGTGGAAGCAGCGGTTGTCAGACGGGTTCTAATCGCTTCAGCCGCCGTCCTTCAACCCCCGGAACAATCGCCGTTTCAGCGGGTTGTCGCGCGACGTGAACTCCGGCTCGCTCGCCGGCGGCGGGGACGCAAGGGCGGCGGCCATCATCTGGAACTTGGCGTCGGTGTCGTCGGCGAAGTGAATCAGAAGCGCCTCCGGCGTCGAGGGCGGGATCGGGCTGCCCCACTCCGGCAGGCCCTGGTGTGAGAGCAGGATGTGCTCCAGACGCAACAGCGTCTCGGCGTCGAAGTCCGCGATCGTCGCCGCCTTGGCACGGATCATGTCGCGACCCAGCACCAGATGTCCGACCAACCGGCCGACGGGCGTGTACTCCGCGCCGGCGGGGTGATGGTCGAGTTCGAACAGCTTGCCGATGTCGTGCAGGATCGCCCCTGCCACCACCAGCGATTTCGACAGCGGCGGTTCGAGATCGGGATACAGCGCGACATATTTGTCGGCGAGATACACCGCAGTCTCTGTCACCGACAGCACGTGCTCCAGGAAACCTCCCTGATAGGCATGATGGTTGTGGGCCGCCGCGGCCATCTTCCGCAGCGAGTCGGCATGATCGCGGAGCAACTCGACCGTCAGTTGTCGCAGCAGGGGATCTGTTATCTCCCGTTCGGCGATGGCGAACAGCGCGGACTGCATCTGCTCGGGATCGAACCGCGACGCCGGGTGAAACGCTGTCGGGTCGAACCCCGTGGCAGTGTCCGCCGGCTCGACGCCGCGGAGCTTTTCCAGGTCGATGTGCGGCCCGTACTGATTCTCGTAGTACCGGGCCCGCAGTTTGTAACACTGGCCCGGCAGCCAGTGCTGCTCGCAGTCGTCGAACCAGCCGCCGTCGGCCCAGATCATCGCGGTCACGCTGCGGCCGGAATCCCGAAACGTCGCGCGGTAAAATGGCTTCCCCTCGCGCGTCTGCGCCCGGTCCTTCTTGACCAGCAAGGCAAAGAAGTCCCCCTGCTCGCCGGGCTCGAGTTCGGCCAGCTTGACGATACGCGGTTCCGCCTCAGTGCGCGGCATCGGGGGTTTCTCTGCGCTGTGAAGAAACCGCGGGATGGCTATCCCGCGGCTTCATTCTGACCCTCAACCCTCAACCATCAACTCTCGACGTTTACCGAATCGCCCAGAGATGCTGGAACGTGCGGACGTAGACCGTGCCGTTGGAGATCGCGAGCGATGACGACATGTCCTCGCCGAGTTCGTTCTCCGAGACGATCTCGAACTTCGGGCCGGCTTTGACGACCGTCACTTTGCCGTCGCGGGCGCAGAGATAGATGTGGCCGTCGGCGTAGACCGGCGAGGCGCGATGTCGCATGCGGTGCGTCCGCTCGAAGTATTGTTCCTTCCCGTTTGCGCGATCCACGACTTGCAGGTCGCCGTCTGCCATGCACAAGTAGACGTAGTCACCGACGATCAGCGGCGAGGGGACATCGGGGGTCTTGTTGAGCGTCCAGAGATGCGATTTCGCGTCGTTGGTGATGTCTCCCATGCCGTTCGGCTTGAGGGCGAGCACCGGCCCCTTCTTCGCGGTCGGGACGACGATGATGCCGTCCGCCGTCGCGGGGGAGGCGACGAACCGCAGCGTGGAATCGTAATTGTTTTTGCGGTTCAGTTCGCCGCAGCGCCAGAGTTCTTTGCCATCCTTGAGATTGTGGGCGACGATGTAGTCGGCCCCGTGCGTCAGCAGGAATTTGAGCTGGCCGTCGTCGTAGATCATCGGCGAGGCGTAGGAGTGTTCGTTCTCCTTATATCCGTCGCTGGGGCGGTCCACCTTCCAGATCTGCTGGCCGGTCCGCTTGTTGAGGGCGACGACAATCGCCTCGCGCGTCTTCGGGTCGCCCTCGCCGTGGATGAGTTGGACGTACAGGTCATCACCGTCGAGCACCGGCGTCGAAGCCAGGCCGAATTGCAGTTGCAGCTTGCCGTAACGGTCCGCGACGTTGAACTTCCAGACGGGTTCGCCGGCCGTGGTGAAGCAGGCCAGCGTGCCTTCCCCCATCAGCGTCCAGACGTGTTCGCCGTCGGTGGACGGAGACGGCGACGCATAATTGCCCTCATCGCCGCGGGCGATCTGGTTGCCGCTGGCGACTTGTTTCCGCCACAGTTCTTTGCCGGCGTCGTTGAACGCCATCAGCCACAGTTTGCCGTCGCCGTCAACCGTCGTCAGATAGATGCGGCCATCCCAAATGACGGGGGTCGAACCAGCGGGACCGGGCAGCGCCGCCTTCCAGGCGACGTGGCTGGTCGGACTCCATTTCGTCGCCAGACCCTTTTCCTCGCACACGCCGTTGTTGTGCGGACCCCGCCAACTGGGCCAGTTGTCGGCCCGGACCGACCCGGTGGACGCCAGCAGACCGGCCACGACAGCGACAGACGACCACCAGGCACGCATTGCAGACACCTTCGCGGGGAATGGATCAACAGCCGTTGAACAGTCCGTTCAGTGTGCCGGATGGTTCGGGCAGCGTCAACGACCCGCCGCGTTGTTCTCCCGCCCCGTTCGCTGCTAAACTGCCCGGCTCGACCTTGGCCGCCCCGACCGCTGGAATTGCCGGATGCCCAAACTCACCCAGGCCGATCTCGCCCCGCTCAATCAGACGTTCGACGAGCGTTCGCCCGACGAACTCTTGCGGTGGGCGAAACAGGTCTTCGGCGACCGGATGGCGGCCCTTTCGGCGATGCAACGGGCGGGCAGCGTCATCGCCCACATGCTCCAGCAGCTCGAACTCGGCACCCCGCTGCTGTTCGTCGACACCGGCGTCAACTTTCAGGAAACGCTCGTAACCCGCGACCGCATCGCCGCCGAGTCTGGCCTGAAGATCATCACGCTTCACCCAGAACTCACCATGACCGAGCAGC
>JAWXBB010000406.1:0-3181 GCA_034439795.1 Planctomycetaceae bacterium
AAGAAGCCGAGCACATGGAGCACGCCGTCAGCGATTTCCTGGTCGACCACATCGACGACTTCCTCGGCCGGCCGGTCAGCGATCCGCACGGCGATCCGATTCCCTCCGCCGACGGCACGATGCGCGGCGGCGACGCGCCGGTCGCGTCGCTGGCCTCGATCGCCGCCGGCACGCCGATCCGCATCGTTCGCGTGACCAATCAGCACGCCGATTTTTTGCGGTATCTCTCGGAGTCCGGCCTGGAGCTCGGCGCTGAGGGGGTGGTCCGCGAGAACCGCCCCGAGGCGGGCATCGTCACCACCGAAATCGCCGGCCGCATCGTGACGCTGGGGCATCCCGCCGCGGGGCAGATTCTGGTGGAACTGCGGGGGTGACGTCAGGGACCGACTTCGAACCGCTTGGCCAGTTGACGGTGAACCGCACGGCTTTGCCGGACAACGAGCAACGGTCCGACCGGGAACAAGGCTCCACCGACGCCGTTGATGTTCTCCCACGGCCCCCATTCCTCGGTTTCTTCGAGTTGCTTCATCAGCGCCGGAAGATCGAACTTCGGAGTCAGCAGGGGTGCGACGTTGTAGACCCGAGTGGTCAGCCACACATCGGGTTTGGTGTTCGTCGTAACCTGCAGGACTTCGTCGGCGACGAACCACCGAAGTTTGTGTTCCTTGCACAGCCGGTCCAATACGGCTGACGTTGGCTCTGTCTGGCCCGTCAACGGGACCTTTTCTTGATCGAGCACGATCCCCTTGTTTTCGAGGGCAGTCAGGTCGATCACAACCTGACACTCTGACGCAACGGCGACTCGCTCAAAGGTCTCGCGCACCGACCAGTTCTTGTCCGTCAACCGGACCGGCTTGGTGAGCGCGATCAGAACCCGTTCGTTCGCCTGTTCGATCGGCGAAGGAGGTTGCGGCCGTCCCTTCGCATGGGCGGCGAGTTGAACGAGCATCTCCGCGATTTCGGCATGAACAGCACGAGTCTGCAGAATTGTGATTCCGGTTTCCCCATTGACCAACGTTCCGCCGATTCCGTCGATTTTTTCCCATTCTCCCGTCGCCGTCTGTTGGATGCAGTTGGCAACCTGAAAGGGAGTCGGCTGCAAGGGGCGCAGGTCATCCAGGGGATAGTGCCGTTGGATGAGCGGTGCGTCATCGCCATGACTGACCACATGGAGACATCCGTCTTCGACGGCGTATTGCAGTCCACACGATTGACACAGCAGTTGGAGCGCAGATTGAAGCCGGATTTCAGCCACACTCAGTGACGTGCTCATGGACTGCCGTTGCCTGGTGTTGCGACCGTCGGTCCAGGCCACTTGCAGGTTGTGCTTCCGGGCGAGTTCTTCAATCGCTGTTTTGATGGGAACGCCGTTGACGTTGACGGTCACTTTCCGCTGCAACCGTTCGTCCACGGCCGATTGATCGGCCGCAATTCCGTGACTCAGAAGCAGGCACAGGGCGATGGCAACGGCGACGAATGAGACGGCGCGCGAAAGCATGATCGATTTCCAACAACGATGGAATGGGGGGCTCTGCCAGTGTAAACGCCGAGAATCGCCGCGACTAAACCGTCCACCACGTCGCGAGCCTTTCCCCCAACAGCACCGCGGCGAGGCCCAGGACGACGTTTGCGACGAGATGCGCCGCCCCGTGCCACAGCGGGGCGGGATGCCGGCTGAGGAGCGCGGTTTCCAAGGCCAACGACGAAAACGTCGTCAACCCGCCGAGCACGCCGGTGACGAGGAAGATCCGCCACTCGTCGGACAGCCAGCGATGCTGCACCCCCGCCCCGGCTAGGAAACCGATGGCGAGCGAGCCGACGACGTTGACGATCAGCGTCCCCAACGCCGGATAGCCGGGCACGAGCAAGATCGTCCACCGCGACACCACGAACCGCGCGATCGACCCGAGCGCCCCGCCGACGCCGACGGCGATGAGGTGCCACAGCGTCATGGGGCGGACTCCGAAGAAAATGATGAATGATGAGTATACGAGTGATGAGTGTGAGGAAGCGGCTTTCACACTCGTATATTCATCATTCGTATACTCATCACTTGTTCCCCAGCTTCCACAACTTGCTGTCGCTGCGGATGAAGACGGCGTTGTGGGCGATGGCGGGCGTCGCCAGCACCGTCTGGCCGAGGTCTTTCGTCGACACGACCTCCCCCTTGTCGCCGCCGAGCTTCACGATCTGCGCGAGGCCGGTCTCGTTGACGAAGAACAGATGGCCCGCCGCGGCGACCGGCGTGGCCGAGAACGGGCCTTCCACGCGCTGCTGCCATGCGATGTCGCCGGTCTTTGGGTCCACGCACAACAGCACGTTGGCCCGGTTGAGGACGTACAGCTTGTTGCCGTAGAAAATCGGACTCGCCGTATTGGGCGCGAGCCGCTCGACTTGCCACAGCACTTCGGGGTTCGCGCTGCCGGACGCGACCTTGAGCGCGGTGATGCCGTGCGACGGCACGTACACCGTGTCTCCCGCGACGACGGACGACGGAATCGTGCTGGCCCCATTGGAGAAATTCCACACCGTCTCACCCGTCGCCGGTTTGACCGCGGCGACGCCGGCCGACGACTGCAGCAGCACCAGGTCTTCCGCGGGCGTCTTCCCCGGCAGAATCGCGGGGGACGTCCAGTTGGCCCGCTTGGGGCGTTCGACCGTCCACTTCGTCAGCCCGGTGGCCGGGTCAATGCCCACCGCGACCGACTGGCTGTCGTTCTCCAGCGGCACCACGAGCGTCCCCGCCACGAGCAGCGGCGACGACGCCATCCCCAGGCTGTTGCTGGCGTTCGGATAGTCGAGGATGAGCGCCCGCGTCCACAGCAGGTTGCCGTCGAGATCGAGGCACAAGAGGTCGTCGCTCGAAAACAACGCGAAGATCCGTTCGCCGTCGCTTGCCGGCGTCGGTGCGGCGACGCACGTCTTGGGGTGCGACGTCGTCCGCCCGGTCGCACGGAACTGCCGGCTCCAAAGCTGCGTGCCGTCTTTCGCCGCGAAGCAGGCGACGTGCAACCGATCCTGCCGGTAGCCGCCGGAACTGGTCACGAAGACCTTGTCGCCGACGATGATCGGGCTGGACAACCCGCGGCCGGTGAGATCGGCGGCCCACGCGACCTCCATCGCCGCCGCCGCTTCGGCCGACAGCGCGATCTCGGCAACGCCGGTGGAGTCGGTGCCACGG
>JAWXBB010000407.1:0-14232 GCA_034439795.1 Planctomycetaceae bacterium
CCCGCACTCCCCGGCTCCCCGACGCCCTTTCAATCACGAACGACATCGACCAAGGAACCACACCATGCCCGACATCACCTCGCTCGACGAACTCTCCGGGCAGCCGCTGACCGAAGCGCAGTTGCAGGGGATTCTGAATCAGATCGACCTGGACATCGCCAACCTCGTCCGCGAGGGGAAGCTGTCCGCGATGCCCGAGACCGAAGACACCGGAGCGGCGACCGACCGGGCCGCGAACCTGCACGCGCTGCTCGCCGCGCGGCGGCACTATGAAACCCTGTTGCGGGCGTTCCCGTCGTGGGAGGTCTCGCAAGCCGCGGCGATGCTGGACCCGCACGCGGAGTGAATATATAGCCCCCGGTCTCCCGACCGGGGGTCGAGCGCTTCAATAGGCGCTGAACGCGCGCCGACCCCCCCGTCGGGAGACGGGGGGCTATATATAAAGAAGCCCGCCATGGACGACAAACTCGACCGCATGATTGAATCGTTGCAGCAGGTGGCGGTGAACATTGAAGGACTGCGCGTCTCGGTGGACGGCCTCGTGCGCGTCGCGCGCGATCACGAACAACGATTGCGTGGCCTGGAACGCTGGATGAACAACCTCACGCCGGTGATCGCCGCGGTGACGTTCGTCCTGGGCGCGATGTTCAATGTCGCCTTGCGGCAGTGGGGATGAGATGACGGATCGCGTTCGCCCGTCAGAAGCCGCGGGGTTCCATCCCCGCGGATGGGAGCGGACGGGCAGCATCCGCGGGGGTGCGACCCCGCGGCTTCGGGCGGCTTCTGCCGGTTTGCGGCTGTCATCGGCACTTTTTGCCGGATTCGTCTGGACACGTTTTCCAGGATCACTAAACTCCCCGCCCGCTGCGTGAGGGGACAGGGTCCGTCGCGACCTGCGGTCCAACACCTCGCCAGCGAAGGAGTCGGTATGAACCTTTCGACACGCGTCGGGTGGGCCGGGCTGGGCATGAACCTGGTGCTGCTCTCCGGCTGCTACATGCATCGCCCCTATGGGCCGGGCTATTACAACGCCGGGCCGATGTACGGCCCGACGTATTCCGCCCCGCCGGGGCAGTACATGGCGCCGGGTCAGCAGATCTACTCACCGCAGAATTCCGGCCCGATGCTGTCGCCGGGCGTTGGTTCGCCGACGCCGATCACCCCGACGAATCCTTCGGGGACGCCCGCGTGGCGGCCCGATCCCAACAGTGGCTTGCAGGACGCTCCGACGTTCAGGCCCAACAACGGCATGGTGCCCGACCCGCTCGATCCCGATTTCAGTGCGCCTCCCGCCGCGGCGATGGTGCCCAAGGCGCGTGCGATTGAAACCGTCGGCGGGACCGGCGGCGCACCGATGTTCCCCGGCGACGATCCGTTTGAAGCTCCCACCCAAGTGTCGCTGGTCGCGCCGGGCAGCGAACCGGCGCTGCGGCCCGCGGGCCTGGCTACCGCCGCGACGACGCCCCAGGCGCCCTACGGTTACGACGGCCAGAACTACTCGTTCGTCAAAGGGATTGTCGACTACGACCAGCAGTCGAAGACTTGGTCGATCATCTATGAGCTGAAGCCTGAAATCGGCGACAAGTTCGGCGGCAGCTTCCTCTTCGCATCACATCCGCAACTGCAGACTCTGAAGCCGGGCGACCTCGTCCTCGCCAAGGGCCGCGTCGATCCCGGCCGCACCGACACCCGCGGGAAACCTCTGTACGAGATCGGCACGCTCGTCGTTTTGCCAGCGCTGCCCGGTGCGCGGTGACTCTTCACTCTCCCGCTCACGTTTCGGGCGAGGATCGTCTTCCAATCTGCTTGTAGTTCCGCCTCTAGGCGGCTCGAACCGCCAAAAGGCGGAACTACAGACGTGGTCCACTTGACGACCGCCCGATCGCTGCGATACTTGATCAAGCGAGGGTGCGATTGCCGCCGGAAATCTCGTTCGGCGGTCACTGCCTCGCAACTGCGGCATCCAACATGCGATCCTGGTTCTCCACCGCTGTGCTGGTCTGGGTGACGGCCGTCTTGGTCACGTCGCCGGTGCTGGCGGCGCGGAGTTGCCTCGACTGCTGTGCCGAGTGGTCGCAGCTGCATGTGGCCGCGAAGAACTGCGACCGGTGCCTGTCGAACGCCGCCGCGAAGCCGGCGTGTTGCACAACGACCACCCCATCGGTCGCTGACACCTGTCACGGTTGTCCGAAGTGCGAAACGTCGCGGCCGGTGCCGGTGATGCCGGTTTCGCCCGTCGAATTGTGGCAGCCGAGCGACCTGTTCGTCGCCGCTGCATGGCCCATCGTTCCGGCCGCAATGCCGGAACTCGCACCGATCCGGATGAGCGGGGCGCTCTCCGGCCGAGTGCCCCATCCGCCGCTGCAGATTCTGTACTGCACCTGGCTGACGTGATCGTTCGCTGAGTCCCGGCATGCGCGCCGGGATTCGTCGACTGGTGTTCGCCGTTTCGTTCCTGACGATGCGGCCGCGCGCCGTTCACACGTTGTGGCGGCGATGAACCCTGCACTCTGCGAAAGATCTTTCATCATGTCCAAGCTCTTGACGTTTCTGGCGCTGACCGGCGTGTCGGCGTTCGGGTTGGTGTCCGGCGGCAACACGGCAACGGCGAAAGCGGCCGGCGGTTGCTGTTCCGGCGGTTCGTGCCGGGTGTGCGTGAACTGCGCGTGCGATTGCGTGGCGGGTTGCCAGTGTTGCGACACCGGCGTCTGCACCTGCGGCGATGCGTGCGACTGCGTCTGCTGCGCGGCGCAGTCGGCCCGTGGCGAGCAGTCCGGCGAAGCGGCCTTGCTGACGGCGTCCAACGTGACGTTCACCGGCGCCGCTCAAACGGCGGGTTGCTGCGCGGACAAGTCGTGCGCCGCTTGTGCGGATTGCCCGACGGGTGAATGCCGCTGCGAAGCCTGCGATTGCGCGTGTTGCGCGACGCGATAGTGTGAAGTTGTGATTCGCGCGGAAGCTCAGGGATCGCGATCCCTGAGCTTCTTTTCATTGCTGTCTGAAATCACAGGAACCGCGGCGGATAATCGGTTAGGCTTCGGCGTATGATGTTGATGAGTTGCGATCGACGCCCTTCGCGTTGACCGGGTGGACGATGTCTGTTGCGGGATCGCCATGCGGATTCTGGTGGTGGAAGATGACGCCGTCGTCGGTCGGGCCCTCAGCCAGGGGTTCACCGAGGCCGGGCATCAGTGCGACTGGGTGCAGGACGGCGAAGCGGGAACCGAGGCGGCGCTGAAGCAGCAGGCCGATGCCATCGTGCTCGACCAGATGCTGCCCAAGCGTTCGGGCCGCGAGTTGCTCAAGGAGATTCGGTCGCGGGGCGTGCAGTGCCCGGTGGTGATGCTGACGGCGATGGGGGCATTGGAAGACCGCGTGGGGGGGCTGAATTCGGGGGCCGACGACTACATCGTCAAGCCGTTCGAGTTTGCCGAGTTGCTCGCGCGGATTCACGCGGTGGTCCGGCGGACGCAGACCCGGCCTCCGCCGACGTTGAAGGCGGGGGACGTGTCGCTCGATCTGACCACCCGCCGCGTGACGCGCGACGGCCGCGACGTCGATCTCACGCCGATCGAGTTCAGCCTGCTGGAGTTGCTGATGCGGTACGCCGGGCAGGTCGTCACCCGCAAAATGCTGTGCGAGCACGTGTGGGGTTTCAACTGGGACGGCACGACCAACGTGATTGAGGTGCATATCAACCGGCTGCGCGGCAAACTGGACAAGGATCGCGAGGGTTCCTTGATTCAGACGGTGCGAGGCCGCGGCTATGCGCTCCCGCAGTCGACTTAACACGTTCTTCCGCTCGCTGCGGGTGCGGCTGACGATCTGGAACACGCTGGTCGTGTTGATCGCGGTCGTGGTGGCCCTGTTGTCGGTGCGCGAGGGCTTACGGTACTACCTGCTGTTCGAGACCGACGCCGTCTTGAACGACGAGGCCAAGGAGCTGCTGCTGGCGATCGAGCGGTGGCATCCCGACCGCGAGCAGATCATCGGCGAGATGCAGCGGAAGGCCGACAGCCACGTCGACCGCGACTGGCACATCCGCTGGCTGTCCGAGGACCACACCGAGACGCTCTGGTCCAGCCCCAACGCCCCTGCGATCCCGCTGTCCCGCCTGGCCCGCACGGTTCAGGGGCAGCGAGTCTGGGTCTCCAACATTCACCGTTCGGTCGAACGCCGGCTCGACGAGAAGCCGAAGCTGCCCCGGTACTACGTGCGCGTCGGGGCGACCACGGCGTTCATCGACAACGACGTCAACCGGCTGACCCGCGTACTCGCGCCCGTCGGCCTGGGCATTTTGTTGCTCGCCCCGATCGGCGGATATCTGCTGTCGGAACGGGCCATCGCGCCGTTGCAGCAGATCATCTCGGCCACCGAACGGCTGCGGCCCGGCCGGCTGAACGAGCGCTTGACGGTTCGCGGCGTCGGCGACGAGCTCGATCAACTGGCGACCAAGATCAATCAGTTTCTCGACCAGATCGCCGACCACCTCCGGCAGCACCGCGACTTCGTCGCCAACGCTGCCCACGAGCTGCGCTCGCCGCTCACCGCCGTGCAAAGCTCCGTGGAAGTGACGCTGGAGCGGCATCGCACGGTGGAAGAGTACGAAGAGCTGCTGTACTCGGTCGCCGATGAATGCCGACACCTCGGCACGCTGGTCAATCAACTCCTGCAGCTCGCGGAAAGCGAATCGAACGAAGCGCCGCGGCTGCGGCAGCCGGTCCGGCTGGACGAGATCGTGGGAAAAGCGGTGGAGATGTTCGAGCCGGTCGCCGACGAGCGCGGCGTGCAGTTGGCGGTTGTGTCCGGCGATCAGGCCGTGGTGCTGGGAGACCGCCAGCAACTCCGGCAGGTGGTGACCAACCTGATCGACAACGCCATCAAGTTCACGCCCGCCGGCGGCCGCGTGACGGTGAACCTGGAACGGGACCGCGCGCTGCGGACCGCGACGCTCACCATCGCCGACACCGGCATCGGCATTGCGCCCGACGAGTTGCCGCGCATCTTCGAGCGGTTCTATCAGGTCGACAAGGCCCGCGCGCGCATCGGCGCGCCGCGCGGCAACGGGCTGGGTCTCAGTATCTGCCGGGCGATTCTCGCCGCGCATCACGGCACGATCGACGTGTCGAGCGAGCTCGGCCGGGGGACCACGTTTCGGATCAGCCTGCCGACGACGTCGCCGGAGAATGGTGGGTGAAACGCCCGGTCCCCTCTCCCCCGTCTTCGGGGGAGAGGGTTAGGGTGAGGGGGCGGACCTTTTTCGATGTTCCGATGTCATTCGGACTCGTGTCGCCCCAACGAAGATAGAGGAAGTCCTCCGCCCCTTGAGAAGCATGCGATCGAAATCGTCAGCCGTGGCGAGCGCTCACCCCCTCACCCCGACCCTCTCCCCCGAAGACGGGGGCGAGGGGGCCGGAATGGGCGCAACGCACATTCATGGAGCTGATGCCCCACTGCTCGCCAAGGGGTTACCGGCCGGCGTCCTCGAACCGGATCGTCACCGTGCGGCCGGTGGCGTGAGTGATGTCGGCGAGTGACCGTTTCGCCGCGACGATCGCCTGGCGGGCATCGTCGGAGACCAATGGCTCCACGCGGTCCAGCCAGGCCAGACCCCGCTCGTACGTCAACCGGGAGACGGCGACGTTCGGTTGCACCTGCCCCTGCTGGACGAAGCTGCTTCGCAATTCGACCGCGAGCGACAGGGCCTCGCCCGCCAGCGCCGGGTGCTGGGCGATGGCGGCGAACACTTCGCCGCCGTGCTTGTAGTACGTTCCAGCGAGTTGCCGGCCGACGTCGGTCCGCAGCAGGACGGTGTCGCGGAACCGGCGGAGATCCTTCAGCAACGGCTCGGGCTGGTCAACCGCGCCGAGCAGCTTCTTGGGGACGGTCTTGAGCACCGACTGCTTGGTCTTCTGGACGAGTTGCTCGATCAGACAGCCGCCGGATGGCGCGCCGGTCACGTAAATCGACTTGATGCCGTCGATGTCGTCCTGGAACAGGAACGCCGAGCCGAGGCCGGAGAACCGTTCGCCGTAGAACGGGTTCATGATGGCGGTCGGGGGGGGATTCTGGTGGCCGAGGCCGAGCGTATGACCGATCTCGTGCAGCGCGACTTCCAAGAAGTCGATCTTGCCGGGAGACGGGGCGATGTCCCAGTTCTCGGCGCTGTCGAAGTGCAGGTCGCCGGGGAGTCCGTCGGTGACCGAAGACGGAAAGTAGGCGTGGGCCAGCACGCCGCTGGCACCGTCCATGGTGTGATGACCGAACCGCAGGTTCGGCGTGATGCCGGCGGGATAGGAGCTTTCCGCGTCCGTCGGCAGCGGGCCGGTGTCGGGGATTTCCGTGAAGATCAGCGGGGCCTCGGCCGCCCAGACGGACAACGCCTCTTCCACCGCGGCTTTGAGTTGCACGTTGCTGACGCTCAGGCTGCCGTCCAGCAGGTTGCTGTAGCTATAAGTGATGGGCACCGGCGTGCCCAGGCCGCCCGGTTGCGGCCACTTCCAACTGGGATTCTGCACGTTGAATTCATCGGAGGCGCCGATGTTCGGCGTGTCCTGCCCGTTCTTCTTCGGGCGATAGCCGGGCGCGTACATCGCACAGGCGATGACGCCGTCGCCATGCACGCAACCGTCGTGGTCGCAGGTCAGGAGCGACCCCCGTAGCGACCGCATCATGTCGCGGGCCGGCTGCAGCGAGTCCACCGCCGCCGCCGTGGGGACGTTCGCGGCCAGTTCGGCCGACACCGCCACATCGGGAGACGGCACCATCAGACCCGCGACCGTCGCGAAGCCTGCCGACAGGCCGATCGCACCTAGAACCAGCTTCCGCCTCAAACTAGAAACGGGATCACGACGCATCAATGACGTCTCCTGAAAGGATACGGGGGGCACGCAGAGTTAAACATTGGTCGGGAGTGAACGAATGACTGTAGTCAACTCTGCCCGCGCCGACAATCAGCGACTGCCAGATCCTCGAAAAACTCACCAAATAGCCGCCGCGGGTCTGCGGCTCGTTCCGGCCGCTCCGCGGAGGTTTGCATTTCCGGCCGTGCAGAGTCGATCATGGTGGCGACACCATCGACTACGTCAGCCCGCTTGCCCCGTCCGCAGAATCGACAAGGAGCGCACCGTGTCGCATCCCGCTGCTTCCGTCACCAGTCCGATCGCCCGCCGGCAACTGTTGCAATGGGGCACCGCCGCCGCGGTCGGCGTCCCGTGGGCGAACCGATTGTGGGCCCAGCCTGCCCCATCTACGTTGCCGCCGCTGCATCGTTACGGGCGGATGGTGCATGAATTCTACGACGAGCAGGTCCGCAGCGCTCAAGCAGTCGGTCTGGCGCGACAGGCGGCATTGCGCAGCCGGGCCGATGCCGAGAACTACGTGAAGTTCGTCCAGGACCAGATTCACGAAGCGTTCGAACCCTGGCCGGAGAAGACGCCGCTCAAACCGCGCGTCAGCGGCATCGTCGACCGCGACCAGTACACCATTGAAAAGGTGACGTTCGAGAGCCGGCCCGAATTCTTCGTCACCGCAAACCTCTACGTTCCCAAGGGCCGCAAGTTTCCGTTGCCGGGCGTCGTCGGCTCGTGCGGCCACTCCGCGAACGGCAAAGCCGCCGGGCCGTATCAGTCGTTCGCGCAGGGACTCGCTCGGCAGGGTTATGTCGTGCTTATCTTCGACCCGATCGGTCAGGGGGAGCGCTTTCAGTATCCGAACGAAGAGCTGACGAAGTCCACCGTCGGAGCCGGTGTGCTCGAACATCTGCACGGCGGCAATCAGCAGTTCCTGGTCGGCGAGTTCTTCAGCTCGTGGCGGGCGTGGGACGGCATCCGCGCGCTCGATTACCTCTTGTCGCGATCCGAAGTGGACCCGCAGCACGTGGGCATCACCGGCAACTCCGGCGGCGGCACGATGACCATGTGGCTGTGCGGCGTAGAGCGCCGCTGGACGATGGCCGCCCCGAGTTGCGCCGTCACCACGTTCCGCCGCAACTTTCAGAACGAACTTCCCACCGACACCGAACAATGTCCGCCGAAGGTGCTGGCCTTCGGTCTGGAGCACGGCGACTTCCTCGCCGCGATGGCCCCCAAGCCGGTCATCATCATGTCGCAGGAGAAGGACTACTTCGACACGCGCGGGTCCGCCGAGACCTACGAACGGCTGCGGTCGCTGTACCGGCTGCTGGGTGCCGAGCAGAACGTGCAACTGCACGTCGGCCCCGATCCGCACGGCTACTCGCAACCGAACCGCGAAGCGATGTACGGCTTCTTCAACCAGCAGACGAAGATCGCCGAGGGGCACCAGGAGCCGGACCTCGTCATCGAGAAGGACGAAACGCTGTGGGTCATGCCGCGCGGCCAGGTTGCCGAAATCAAGTCGCGCACCGTCCTCGATTTCACACGCGACAAATCCACCGCGCTGGCGGCTGCGCGTCCCTATCATGATGCCGCGTCCTTGTCGAAGCTGCTCCCCTCGCTCCTGAAACTTCCGGAACCGATCGCGACCCCGCCGGAGTACCGCATCCTTCGCGGCGCATCCGGCCGGCAATATCCGATGAAGTTTCACACCGAATACGCCGTCGCGACCGAGCCGGGCATCGAGGCGCTCGTCACGCGACTGTCTCCCCAGTCGCACATCTCGCGACCGACCCGCGGGGCGGAACAATGCACGCTGTACGTGGCCCATCATTCCAGCGACGTGGAATTGCGAACGGAGACATGGCTGGCGGACCTCGTCAAAGCCGATCCCGCGGTGCCGTTCTATGCCTGCGATGTCCGCGGCATCGGGGAATCGAAACCCGACACCTGCGGCGGCGCGGCGACGTTCCTCTCGCCATATGGCTGCGACTACTTCTACGCCGCCCACGGCGTGATGCTCGACCGCCCCTACCCCGGTCAACGGACGTGGGACGTGCTGCGCACGCTGGACTGGCTGACGTCGGTGGGGCATCGTTCAATCCATCTGGTCGCGCTGCAATGGGGCGCCATCCCCGCCACGTTCGCCGCCGTGCTGCACCCCGCGGTGACCAAGGTCACGCTGAAGCACGCGCTGACGTCGTACCAGGCGGTTGCCGAGTCCGAAGATTACGATTGGCCGTTGTCGTCCTTCGTGCCGGGGATTCTGTCGACGTGCGACCTGCCGGACTGCTACCGCGCGCTGGCCGTGAAGGGGTTGACGCAGATCGAACCGTATGGGCCGGACGCTGGTCGGGGAGCGTGATACACTGACGACTTGGGTTCGTCACGAACAGGGCGGCTGACACGATGGGAACGGAAATCCTGAAAACCCGAAAGATGGTTCCGATTGACCTTCGCGATTCGATGATCGTTCAAGGCGACGCGCTGCACGTCCTGTATCACCTCCCCGCACAATCCGTGCAGTGCGTCATCACGTCGCCGCCGTATTGGGGCCTGCGCGACTACAAGATCGAAGGCCAAATCGGCCTGGAAGAGACGCTGCAACAGTTCATCAACCGGTTGATTGCCGTGTTTTCGGAGATCAAGCGGATTCTGAAGGACGATGGCACGATCTGGCTCAACATCGGCGACGGATACACCAGCGGCAATCGCGGATACCGCGCACCCGACAAGAAGAATCCGGCGCGAGCCATGAATGTTCGACCCGACACACCGGAGGGCCTGAAACCGAAGGATTTGCTCGGGATTCCCTGGCGGCTGGCGTTCGCCCTGCAAGACGACGGATGGTATCTGCGCAGCGACATCGTCTGGAGCAAGCCCAATGCAATGCCGGAAAGCGTCAAGGATCGGCCGACGCGGTCCCACGAATACCTGTTTCTCCTGACCAAAAACGAGTCCTACTTCTACGACTATGCCGCCGTCCGCGAGCCCACGCCGGACGGCAAGCTTCGCAACAAGCGATCGGTGTGGAACGTCAACACGCAGGCGACAGCGGGGGCGCATTTCGCAACGTACCCTCCGGCGCTGATTGCACCCTGCGTGCTGTCATCGACGCGGCCCGGTGATTTCGTGCTGGACCCGTTCTTCGGTTCCGGGACCACGGGGCTGGTGGCGCAACAACACGGACGCAAATACGTCGGAATCGAATTGCATCCCGAGTATGTCTCTCTGGCGGCCACCCGTATCGAGGGCGCCAAGCAACGGGTCGTCCATTTCGCTGCCGGATAGGAACGACGTTGTGGCCCTTCATGTCCCTCAGCCGTCGCTCCAGGCCGACTTCGCGGAACGGCTTACTGCCATGCGCGCCACCTGCCTGCAACCGGCCTTGGCGGAGGTCGTTCGACAACTTCAAGTTCCGCAGATCGATGCCGAACTCCACGCCATCGCTGATCCGGCCGATTTGTCAGCATTGGCTGGCCTTGGTATCCGAGGAGAATGGGTGTTCGCCGTGCCCGTGGTGTTGCGGGCGAATCCCGGCCTCCTGGCGTACTATCGCCTCGTTCTGGGATTCAGCCAGAAGGAGTTCTATACATCTTCCAACGGCCTGAGTCAGTTCAAGTCGATGGAAGAGCGCAGCCTGCTCTCAACGCGAGCAGAACCGCTGTTGCAGTCGCTTTGTATGGAACTGGCGAAGGCGGCTTCGTTCTTGTGCCGAGCCATCGGGTACCAGCAAGTGACACTTGAACTGCTCGACGATCTTTCGCTGCTGACCCTCGGACCACAATTCCGCGGCGGAGCCAATGTTCGTCGGGGCACCGACGCGATCTCGCAGGTCTTTCGCGTCATCCAAGCCATCGTCAGCCCCTATCTGATGGAGGCGACGGAGACCAGGCTGCGTCTCCGCAACGCGCCCGGTCGAGAAGTCATCATTCAATTCGCTTCCGACCCGGACATCGTGATTCAGGAGTCGCGTAGCGATGGCCGGGATCAGTTGATCGTCGCCATCGAAATCAAAGGGGGACGCGATTTCTCGAACATCCACAATCGCGTCGGAGAAGCCGAGAAGAGCCACCAGAAAGCTCGACGCCGCGGCTTTACGGAATGCTGGACCGTGGTCAATGTGAATGCCATCGATCTGGCGATCGCCAAGAATGAGTCGCCGTCAACCGATCAATTCTTTCTGTTGAGCGAATTGCTCGATCCCGTCTCGCCGGGTCATGCCGAGTTCCGAACTCGATTGATTCACCTCACTTCGATTCCCGACAATCCAACATCAAGACCGGCGAAGAAACAATCACGAAAACGAGGCGGCAAATAAATCGCCGTCGCGCTCATGACAATCGTTTGACATTTTGATTCAGGACCACCCGTGGCGACCGAGAAACGCGATTTCGACGAGTTCCTCGACAAGTTCCGCAAGCATCGCGAGCTGATGGTCGAGGAACTGCACAAGGTGATCATCGGGCAGGAGGCGGTCATCGACCAGATTCTCGCCGCGATCTTCACCGGCGGGCATTGCCTGCTGGTGGGCGTGCCCGGGCTGGCGAAGACGCTGATCGTGTCCACGATCGCGCAGATTCTCGACGTTCACTTCAAGCGGATTCAGTTCACGCCCGACCTGATGCCGTCGGACATCACGGGGACCAACGTACTGGACGAGAACGACGCCGGGCGGCGGGAGTTCCGGTTCGTCGAGGGGCCGGTGTTCACGAACATTCTGCTGGCGGACGAAATCAACCGCACGCCGCCGAAGACGCAGGCCGCGATGTTGCAGGCGATGCAGGAGCGCGAGGTCTCCGTCGGGCAGACGACGTACAAGCTGCCGGAGCCGTTCTTCGTCATCGCCACGCAGAACCCCATCGAGCAGGAGGGAACGTACCCGCTGCCCGAAGCGCAACTCGACCGGTTCATGTTCAACGTGAAGGTCGATTACCCGAACCTCGCCGAAGAGGAGCAGATTCTGTCGGCGACCACCATCGGCGAGCGGAAGGAAGTCCGCAAGGTGCTGTCGGCGAAGTCCATCCTGTATCTGCAGAAGCAGATCAACCTGATCGAAGTCGGACCGCTGACCATCAACTACGTCGCGCGGCTGGTGCGCGCGACCCGGCCCAGCGACGATTCGTCTCCCAAGTTCGTCAAGGAACTGGTCGACTGGGGGGCCGGTCCGCGGGCCGGGCAGTTCCTGATCGCGGGGGGCAAAGCGGCCGCGGCGATGGACGGCCGGCCGAGCGTGTCGCTCAAGGACATCCGTCAGGTGGCGGTGCCGGTGTTGCGGCATCGCCTGTCGACGAATTTCCAGGCGCAAGCGGAGGGAATGACCTCAGAATCCGTCATCGCCCGGCTGCTCGACGAAGTGCCGGAACCGACGATTAAGAAGTATGCCTGATTGGAGTTACATCGACATGCCGAACTCGTCAGTCGGTCATTTCTGTTGACAGTCCACTGAGACGCCAGTACGGTCATAGGTCTGTTTGTGAGAATGTCGGCAGAGCCTCGGGGCCACCCTTTTGCCGACCGGCGGGCCATGGCGCCTACGGACCGAAGGGGCAAGTGCATGATCGATGGATCTGAGCCGGGCGTCGGGCCTTCCAACCGACTGGCCGGGCTGATGAAGAACCGGGCCTACACGGATCTCAAGCGGCTGATTCTCGACGAGACGTTCGCCGTCGGGTCGCTGTTGTCGGAGCGGCAGCTCGCCGCCCGGTTGCAGATGAGCAAGACGCCCATCAAGTCGGCACTCGAGCGGCTGGAGGCGGAGGGCTTCATCGGCGTCGCGCCGCAGCACGGCATCCGCGTGCACGATCTCGCGCCCGCGGAGATCGGCGAGCTGTTCGAGGTCCGCGAACTGCTCGAGCCGTATGTCGCCCGCCGCGTCGCGCAGATGAAACTGACGCCGGAGCAGATCGGCTTCATCGAAACCAATCTGGCGGCGTCCGAACGGGCCGCCGCCGACCGCGATTCCATCGCCACGACGTGGATCGACGCGGAGTTCCATCTCCTGTGGTGCAAGTTTCTGAAGAATCGCGAACTCGTCCAGACGATGCAACGGCTGCGCGACCGGATTCATCGGGCCATCGGCCGGGTGACGTTGCAGAATCCCGAGCGAATGCCGGTCAGTCATCTGGAACATGTGGCGATCGCCCGGGCGATCATCGCCGGGGATGGGGACCGGGCCGCCCAACTGGCCCAGGAACATCTGGCGTATGGCAGGCAGTTCCTGCTGGCACCGTCGCAGTCGTAAACCGTCAGAGACAATCTGCATGTCGCGACAATGGCTGGCGCTGCTCGTGTGGTGCGCTGCGGGTGCAACCGTCTGCGCCGCCGAGCCGACCGAAGTCGCGTTCTATCGCGGCATCGATCTGAACGGTTCGGCCGTCGTGATCGACGGCTACCAATGGACAGGGGACGACACGGCGACGAACTTTGTCTGCAAGGACAAAGCGTTCCAGAATCAGGATTTCGTCGTCATCCCGCCGACCGATCCCGAACGGGCGCGGATGATCCGCTCCAGCCGCTACGGCGGCAACGAATCCAACGTGCGGCTGACTGAAGTTCCCACCGGCCGGTACAGCGTGTTCCTCTACGTCTGGGAGGACAACAACCCGGAGACGTTCGACATCGGCGTCAACGGCCGCGACGTCGTCAAAGGTTATCGCACGGGGTCGAAGGGGGAATGGGAGCGGCTCGGTCCGTGGGTGGTTGATGTTGCGAAAGGGGAGATTCACGTCCAGGCCCGCGGCGGGGCGGCGAATTTCTCCGGCCTCGAAGTCTGGCGCGGCGAGCACGACGGCACCGATCTGCGCGGCCAGACGCCGGAGAACATCGCGTTCTTCGAGAGCCGCATCCGGCCGCTGCTCGTCAAGCACTGCTACGAATGCCACAGCGCCACTTCGGACGAGGTGCAGGGGGGGCTGCTGGTCGATTCGCGGAAGGCGATCCGCAAGGGAGGTCCCAACGGCCCGGCGGTGGTGCCCGGTCAACCCAATGACAGCCGGTTGATCGAAGCCGTCCGCTACCAGAACGAAAACTTTCAGATGCCCCCCGACGCGAAGCTGTCGGACGCGGAGATCGCCGACCTCGAAGACTGGATTCGCCGCGGCGCCCCCGATCCGCGCAGCAAAGCGACGAAGATTCCCAAGAAAAAGATCGACTTCGCCCAGGCCCGCGAGTTCTGGTCGCTGCGGCCGATCGCCGACCCCGCGCCGCCGCCGGTCACCGCCGCCGCGTGGTCCGAAACCGATCTGGATCGGTTCGTCACCGCGAAACGGGCAGAGCAGGGTAGTGTCCTAATTTGCCGACCCGCTCCTGAACCGACGATTCCTAGCCGTGTCTGAAACGCCTACGGCTGCGGCGGTCTGAAAACTGCCAGCAGCCG
>JAWXBB010000408.1:0-4456 GCA_034439795.1 Planctomycetaceae bacterium
GCCGAGAATTACGGCGTGTGGGTCGAGAAGAACATGTACGGCAAGAAGTCGATGGGCGTCCAGCGGGCGACGTTCCTGATCGACAAGTCCGGCAAGATCGCCGCCGCATGGCCGAAGGTGAAGGTGGAGGGCCACGTCGCCGAGGTCGCGGAGAAGCTGGCGGAGTTGGAGTAGCGCGCCGCGACACGCACTGTCACGGGCTGGTCGTTGAGCGGAAAAATGACGCCACGGTCGTCAGGATTTGCTGAGTCGCCGCGGGAGTCAGGACGCCGACCGACCGGACCAACAATCCCGAATGCGCCGTGAAGAGCTTGCCAGGTCGGGCATAGCTCGCGACCAGCAATCCGCCCGTGGCGAAATCGGCCGACGTCAACGAGATCGCTGCAGGATCACCGTAAGGATTGCTGGTGATTTGGCATAGAATCCAATCGCCGCGACCGGCGTCGGCCAGACACGCGGCAGGCCGAACTTTGGCTTGCGAGAGATCGGAGAACGGAAAGGGAACGAGGACTACTTCGCCGACTGTAGGTGTGACCACGCGGCGTCCTCCTCCGGTCGGGACCAGTCGGCCGCCAGTGCAGCTTCGGCCATCAAGGCCGCTTCACCCGGAGCAGCCGCCGGTTCTTCGAGCACCGTCACGAGTGCCCGCCGTGGAGTCGTGACGCGCACCGATCCAAGCAGCCGCACGTGGCCATCGGCATCCACAACCGCTTCCACTGTTTGGATCATGAATCGCCCCAGTGAGATTGAAGTCACAACGGCACCGCTGATGAAGCGCTGGCGCACATTGACCCCATTGTATCGCCCGGAGCGACTCCTCGCATCATTTTTGGGTTCCTCTTCACGGCATCTCCTTTCCCCGCTGTTCAACTTACATCGGCGAGACCTGCCACGAACGTCGCCAACCGATAGAATGCAGCGATTGGATCGCACTCTTACCGATGTCGTGGCATGTCCTTGCTCAATCCTGCGCTGCTGTTCGGATTCGCACTCGTCGCAGTGCCGGTGTTGCTGCATTTGCTGCTGCGGGCCAAGCCGAAGAAGCTGATGTTCCCGGCGCTGCGGCTGCTGAAACAGCGACGAATCCAGAATGTGCGGCGGATGCGGTTGCGGCAATGGTGGCTGCTGCTTCTGCGGATGGGGGTGATCGGCGTGTTCGTGCTGGCGCTTTGCCGGCCGTCGCTGCCGCCAGCACAGTATGCGCCGACATTTGGCGAGTGGATTCGATTATCCGTCGTGGCGGCGTTCGGAGCCGTCGCGTACTCTGCTGTGATGACGTGGTGGCAGCGTCAGCGGCTGCCGCGGCATGACTTGCAGACCCGGCGGACGATGCTCCGCGGCGGCGTCGGTGTGGGGACCGTGCTACTCGCGCTGCTGTTCGTCGCGTGGCCGTATCAGCGGCGCGTCGCGGCTGAGATCACGTCCCCCGCGCCGAACGCGCTCGATGATCTCCCCGTCGCCGCCGTCTTCGTGTGCGACAACAGTCTGAGCCTCAGCTATCAGTTTCAGGGCAAGTCGCTGCTCGCCGCCGCGCAGCCGATGGTGTCGACCCAACTCGGCCAGTTGCCCTCGGGCAGCAAGGCCGCGGTGATGGAAGCCGGCGGCAAGATCCCGCCGGTGTTCACGCACGACCTGACGGCCGTGCAGAACCGCGTGCAATCGCTGACGGTCGAGCCGGTCGTGCAGAGCCTCAACGAACGGCTGCGGGCTGCCATCCGCTTCCAGCAGGACGATCGCCGCCGCACGCTCGGCGAACAGGCGTCGGTCGCCGAAGCCCGCCGACAGGACAAATACGTCCGCGAAATCTACATCGTCACCGACCTCGCCAAGTCCGCGTGGCAATCCGACGACTCCGGCACGTTGAAGTCCGAACTGTCCGAAACCCCGTGGCTCGGCGTGTACCTGCTCGATGTCGGCGTCGAGCAGCCGACGAATCACAGCGTCATCAAAGTCCGCCCCGCGCGCGACGCCGCGGTCGCGCAAGGGTCCACGATGGTGGAAGCGGTCGTTCGGTCGCAAGGGGGGCAGCGCGACGAAGCCACCGTCGAACTCTGGCTGAGCAGCGACGGAGCTCCCGCGGTGAAGCGCGATCAGCAGACGGTGTCGTTCATCTCTTCGCCGGAAGCGGCCGTGCGATTCTCGGTCGATGGCGTCACCGGCCGCGTCGTGCAGGGTGACCTGCGGCTGGCGTTGTCCGATCCGTTGTCCGCCGATGACACCGGTTACTTCACCATCCGCGTGCTGCCGCCGCTGGATGTGCTGGTGGTCGCCGAGGAGCAGTCGCAGGCGAACTCCTGGCTCGTCGCGCTGCAGGGATTGAATTCGCGGGGGGAAACCTACAAATATCGATTCGCGACGATGGGGAGCCTATTGACCGCTGATGTGACAAAGTACGACGTGGTCTGCCTGATCAACGCCGCCTCGCCGCCGCGCGAAGTGTGGGACAAGCTCGCCGAGTTCGCGAAGCAAGGGGGCGGCGTCGCGGTCTTTCTGGGTGCGCCGTCAACGTCGGAGGCGAACGCCGGCCGCTACGCGCTGAATCCGGTGTCGTACAATTCCGCCGCCGCCAAGGAATTGCTGCCCGCCACATTGAAAGCCCGGCTCCAGTTCCAGCCGGCACAGCAACTGAATTTCCGGGAGGGGAATCAGTCGCTGGTTCAACGGTTGGAAACGCTTGGTGCGCTCGCGGAACTGGCCGACATCGGTTTCTCCCGGTACTGGAGCGTGGAACCGCATCCGAGCGCCGCGACGCTGGCCCGCTGGACGGACGACGCGGCCCAGCCCGCCTTGCTGCTGCGCGAAGTCGGCGCGGGTCGCGTGGCCTTGTTCGCGTCGTCGGTGATGGGGACGTCGCTGGACGGCAAGGAATGGAACGGTTGGCACCGCGACTGGACGTACCTCGTCTTCGCCGATCAATTGCTGCAACTGCTGTCGCGACAGGCGGTCGCCCGGGCGAACTTCCAGGTCGATGAACCGGTGAGCGTGCTGTTGCCCGAATCCGCGACTGGCAATCTGCTGCTGCGGCTGCCCGATCTGACGCAGCGCAAGTTGGAGATCCCGGCCGGACAGCGCGAGGTGACAATCAACGACGTCTCGTTGCCGGGGCATTATCAGGTAGCCGCGACGAAGGGGCAGACGACCGCGATCGAAACCGGATTCAGCCTGAATCTGCCGGCCGAGGAAACGAACCTCGAACGGATGACCTCGGACGATCTCGATGACCTGCTCGGGGCCAAGCGCTACGGCCTGGCTCGCGATCCGCAATCGTTGTCGCGGTCGGTGCAGACCGGCCGGTTGGGACAGGAAGTCTACGGCCTGCTGCTGGCGTGCCTCGTCGCCGTCTTCGTCGGGGAACAACTGACGGCCACGTGGTTTTATCGGACCGATGAAGCTTAATAAACCGTTGAAGTCTTGTGTGCCACGGCTGTGTCAGCCGTGCGGGCCGCTCCAAGGATCTGCAACTCACACGGCCGACACGGAGCAGAGGTTGGAAAACCGCGAAGGTGCAAAGGACGCGAAGGAAATCAGAACAGGGTCAGAAATGAAAAAAACAGACTTGGACTCTCCGTGCTTCAAGAGCTGTCGGTAAAAACGATGTGGAAGCGGCCAGCGGGGGATCATGCTGCGTCTGATGACGCCCGTGATCCTACGTCCGAAAGCGGCCGCGGCGGCTCCCACGAATCCTATGATCGAAGGTTATTAGGGAAATCTCAAGTCCATTCTGATCTAACTCAGGAGTTCAATGCAGAGATCGCTCGTTACTCGCTCGAAAACGCCAAAGGCAAGCCCGCACCCTCCGCTTTCTTCGTGTCCTTCGTGGTAAAAATTCTTCGCTCTTTCGATCACGATGACTTTTAGGAATTGACCGCGTCATGGAGTTGACCGTTGAACCAGTTTGGGCCTGGCCCGTCGTGACGCTCGTCACGCTCGGGTTGGGCGCGCTGGTCTACATCACCTACCGGCGGCAGGCAGACGTGCTGCCGCAGGGACGCCGCCGCTTGTTGCTGGGATTGAAGCTGGCGGCGGTGGTGGCGCTGCTGTTCGCGATGCTGCGACCGGCGCTGCAGTTCTCCAAGACAGATGAGAACTCGGCCCAGTTACTGATCGCGGTCGACGTCAGCCGCAGCATGAATACCGCCGACGGCGCTGCCGGCGCGACGCGGATGCAGGCCGTCTGGCAGGATCTGGCGAAGCACTCCGCCCGGTGGAAGGCGCTGGGGGAGAAAGTCACGCTCCGGCAGTTCGAGTTCGATCGCGAGCTGCGGCCGCTGCGCGAAGCCCGCGGCGAAGGGGACGGCGATCAGACCGCGCTCGGTCACAGTCTGGAGGGACTGCTCCGCGAAGTCCGCCAGCAACGAACGCTGGGCGTGCTGCTCTTATCCGACGGCGCACAACGGGCCGTCCCGCCCGTCGATCAAGACCCGTTGCAGGCCGCCCGCAAGCTGGCCGAAGAGCA
>JAWXBB010000409.1:0-7465 GCA_034439795.1 Planctomycetaceae bacterium
ACCCGGCCGGTTCCCCCGTGGCCAGTTTCTGTGGGGAAGAGCGGCAGCCCGGGCCCGCAGCGGGCGTGTTCCCCTTTCCCCCCCCCCCCGCCCCGGGCGCGGGGGGAGGGGGTCGGGGTGGGGGGGCGAGGCGCTCGATTGATCCTCATTCGCGGGCGGGGCCACGAGACTCGCAGAGCAGGCAGCACGCGGAATGATCGCGCACTCCGTTTGGTGGTTCGGCGTGAGTTGAGCAACGACATCGAACGAGCGCTCAGCCCCCTCACCCTATCCCTCTCCCCCGAAGACGGGGGCGAGGGGACCGGATCAAAGCCATCCCCGCGGATCTTGTCCCCGACAACGAAGAAGCCACGGGGGTGGGACCCCGTGGCTTCTGGTGGACGGCGCTGGTTGAAGCGTTCGCTTTACGCGGCCTTCTTCTTCCCCTTGGGGACGAGGTTCGGAACTTTCTCCTTCTGCTCGTCGGTGAGGAACTCGGCGATCTTGCCGCGGACTTCGGTGGTCTTGGCCTGCATCTCCTTGTTGGCAGCCTCCCACTTGGTCTTCTGCTCGGGAGTCAGCTTGAGGGCCGACTCGATCGCTTCCCGGCGGGACTTCCCTTCCAGCTTGTCGGTCTTGGCCTTGGCGACGGCGTCTTTACGGGCCTGAGTTTGCTCGGAGGACAAAATGTCGTCGACCTTCTTCTGCAGCTCGGCGAGCTTCGGGCCGTGCTCTTTCTTCAGCGCGTCCAGCTTCGCCTGCTGCTCGGTCGTCAGCGTGACTTCCTTCGGCAACTGGAACGCCTGCGACCCGGCGCCGGCGGCGTTCTTTTTCCCCTTCTTCTCCTGCGCGTCGGCCGACAGCGCGGTCATGGCAATCAGTCCGGCGGCCAGACCCAGCACGAATCCCCTCGTCATCTTCAGCTCCTTCGTCAGCGGTTGGTGGAACGGAGAACGAAAACGGGGCCGACGGCTAGCGCTGCCGTCAGCCCCGCGGAATGCACCTTAGTCTAGCGTTACGCGAACAGTTCGGGAATGACGCTGCCGTCCCGGACGATCATCACCGGCCGGCCCGTGTTGGTGTGGTATTCCTTGCGGTGGTCGATGCCGAGGTTGTGGAAGAACGACGCGGCGACGTCGGCGGGTGACCATTCGTGGTTCACCGGGCCGAGGCCCTTGTCGTCGCTTTCGCCGACGACCTGGCCCCCCTTGATCGAGCCGCCCGCCATCAGCATGAACATGCTGCGGGCGTAGTGGTCGCGGCCCACCGCCGGACCCCGGCTGTTGATCTTCGGCGTGCGGCCGAACTCGCCGGTGACGAACACCGCCGTCGATTCCAGCAGCCCCTTCTGTTCGAGACCGTTGAGCAGTCCGGCGAAGCCCGCGTCGAACGGGGGCAGCAGCTTGTCCTTCAGCTTGCCCCAGTTGTCGCTGTGCGTGTCCCAGCCGCCGTACGACAGCGTCACGAACCGCACGCCCGATTCCACCAGCCGCGTGGCGAGCAGGCAGCTTTGGGCGAATGGCGTGTCGCCGAACTGTGCGGCGAACGACGGCGATTCCAGGCTGATATCGAACGCCTCGCGGGCCCGCTTCGACGTGATCATCGTGTAGGCCTGATCCGAGAACCGGTCCAGACCATCCAGCAGTTGACTGTCCTTCTCGAAGCCGGCAAACGCAGTGTCGAGATCGCTGAGCAGATTGGTGCGCCGCTCGACTTCGGACACCGTCAGGCCGTTCTGCAGCGAGATCCCGCGGACGCTGTACGGCTTGCCGACGGTCGGCGTGTTGCCCGTGTTGAGGGCCGCGTACCGCACGCCGAGGTAGCCCGGCTTCTGAGCGGAATTCGGCACGGCGACGAACTGCGGCAGCTCCTCCGGTCCGGGATACTCCTTCGTGACCACGGCCCCGTAGCCGGGGAACTCCAGCGACGGGATCGGCTTGTTGCCGGTGTTGACGTACTGCTGGCCGAGCTCGTGCGCGGCGAGCGTGTGCGTGATCCCGCGGAGCAGCGTGAACTTGTCCATCACCTGCGCGATCTTGGGCAGATGCTCGCTGATCTGGATGCCCGCGACGTTGGTGGCGATGGGGTTGAACTCGCCGCGGTATTCGGACGGTGAATCGGGCTTCAAGTCGAACGTGTCGAGGTGCGTCGGTCCGCCCTGCAGGTTGATGAAGATCGCCGACTTGGCCTTGGCCTTTTCCTTCACTTCACCCGCGGACGCCAGCTGCAGGAAGCCGGGGAGCGTGAGGGCGGAGCCGCCCAGCATGCCGACCTTGAGGAAGTCGCGCCGCTGGACGCCGTCGCAGGTTCGATGCATCGCCATGATTGAGATCCTTGCAGGGGGGTGATTCGGGAAGCCCAGGGATTGCTATCCCTGGGCGTCTTGACTCAGTTAATGATTGACGACGAACTCTTTCGTGTTGAGCAGCGCCCACAACAGATCGCGGGTGCCGACTTTCATGTCGCCGCTCTCCTGGAAGTACGCGGCGGCCCGTTGCTGTTCGGTGGACGTGGGAAGCCGGTTGACGGATCGCAGGTAGGCTTGCTTGACGATTTCCGCGATGCGGTCGGCATCGGCCGGCACCGGCGTCTCGTCCACTTTCTGAAGCTCTTTGGCCCGCTTTCTGGCGGCGGCGAGCAACTCCTCGGCCTGTTTGACGCGCTTCTCGTTGTCCGACGCCTTCGCCTTTTTCAGTCCGTCTTCCAGCTTGTCGATCTGCCGCTCGACCTGCTTGCGGTCGGCGTCGTCATCGGCGGAGTTGCCGCTCGACGTCCGCAGCATCTGGTCGACCCAGCCGCCGCGGCGATCGATCATGTCGAGGAGTTCCTGATCGTTCTGCAGGAACACGGTCTGCAAGAGGCTCGGCTCCATCGAGCGGTCGCAGTCGCAGTTGCTTTCACGGATCGATCGGCCGAAGACGGTCAGGGCGTACTTGTTCTTGCCATTGTTCTGCGTGGTGACGATCGGGTCGGCGATCGACCGGGTCTTCACCTCGGCAAGGAACTTGGCCGACTCCTCGTCGCTGGCGGTCGCTTGACGGACGGCGTCATAGGCGACCTCCGCGGGAATCCGCCGCGGCACGGCCCGGCTGAAGTTCCGCTCGTCGAGGCGGTTGGTCTCGTTCGCCTGCCAGCTCAGTTGATACGTGCGGCTGTTGGCGATTTCGCGATGCACCCACTTCATGTCGTAGCCGCTCTTGCGGAAACCATCGGCAAGGTGGTCGAGTAGCTCGGCATTGCACGCCGGGTTCGCCAGACTCAGGTCGTCGGCGGGTTCGACGATGCCCCGGTGGAAGTAGCTGGCCCAGACACGGTTTACGAACGCCTTGGCAAAGTAGGGGTTGTCCTCGGCCTTCATCCACTCCATCAGGGCCGTGCGGGGGTCGTCCATGTCTTCGATGGAAATTTCCTCACCACCGAGCACCTTGGCCGTGCGGCCGGCGACGACTTGCTGTTTCTTGCCTTTGTCGTTGCCCTTCTTCCGGTCGCTGCTGGTCGGCTTGCCGGCGTCAACGTACAACTCCTGGAACGGAATCACTTTTCCCTTCGCAGCCACTCCGGCCAACTCCCGGGCTTGGGCCTGTGCGTTTTTCCCCTTCATGTCGATGTCCAAGCCGGCCAGCATCTCCTTCGCCTGCTCTTTCGTCCCCGGTGCGTCACCCGATTTGACGCGGGCGAAGAAGCCTTTGAAGCGGTCGAAATCGTCCTTCGTCCATTGATCGAACGGATGCTTGTGGCACTGGGCGCATTGAATGCGAAGTCCGAGGAATGTGTAGGCGAAGCCGAGCGCCTTCTCGTCCACCTGTCGG
Organism: Planctomycetaceae bacterium; assembly: GCA_034439795.1. Classification (GTDB taxonomy): domain Bacteria; phylum Planctomycetota; class Planctomycetia; order Planctomycetales; family Planctomycetaceae; genus DSVQ01. The sequence continues at coordinate 3,789 of JAWXBB010000409.1, forward strand.
AAATTGGTCCGCGACCAATAGTGCGGTAGGGACGGACTGTCGGCAAACGTCTTGCCCGAATCCTTGTCATAATAGCTGCTCACCCGCTCGCAGTATTCGCGATACGTCTCCCCGTCATTGCGGCTCTTGGCGAGAACGATGTTTTCGACCAGTTTGTCGTACGCCTGATTCTGCTCCAATTGCCGGTGCAACCATTCGTACCATTGGTTGGAAACCGCTTCGCGGCCACCGGGGAAGTTGTTGTTGTTATAGCGGGAGTTATTCCCCGTCCAATCCGCGAATTTCGTCGCCCACCACGCGGCGTAGGCCGGGCTGTCGAGCAACTGGTCGATCTTCTTCGCCCGCTTGTCCGGCGACTGGTCGTCGAGGAACGCCTGCACCTCCGGGCCGGTCGGCAGCGTGCCGGCGATGTCCAGCGAGACGCGGCGGAGGAACTCGGCGTCGGTCGCGGTCTCGGACTGCACGATGCCGAGCTTCGCGAGCTTCTGAACGACGAGCTGATCGACGACTGTCGGCGTCGGCGTCTTCGGGTACTTCGGTCCGACTTTGTCGGAGACCGGGTGAATCACCGGGACCGGGACGACGCCGTTGTCGTAGAATGCGACCACGTGCGTGTCGCCGGGGCCCATCGCGGTGACGAGGCCGGCTTCGGTGATCGTCGCGACCTGATCGTTGTTGGACGAGAACCGGCACAGCGGTGACACGTCTTCGCTGCAGCCGTCGGACCAGACGGCGACCGCCTTGAGTTGCCAGGTGTCTCCCTTGGCCTTCGCGATCATTTCATTCGGCGTGACGTCGAGGCGGACGAAGTCCGGCGCGTCGGCGGCCATCGGCTTGGCCCCGTCGACGACCCACTTCTGCATCACGCGGTGCTGCCACGTCCCCTCGGTCAGCCGTCGGCCACCCTCGTGCGGAATCCCCAACGTGGGCTTCTGCAGAATCAGGCTGTCGTTGGGCGATTTGACGTTCGTCCGCGGCTCGTCGCCGGCCATCAGGTTTTCGTGATCGGCCTTGAAGTCGTAGCCGAACAGCGACAGCCGGAAGCCCCCCTGGCCCTGGAACGACCCGTGACAGGCCCGGCCGTTGCAGCCGAGTTTGCCCATCAAAGGGACGACGTGTTCGCGGAAGTCGGGCGTCTCGGTGACGCCATCTTTCGCGTAACGCAGATCAATCCGCGGCGCTTCGGCAGGGGCCGCTGCGGCCACGAGCAGTCCGACGGAGACCAGGGTGGTGTTGAGCATGGTGGCAATTCCTTTTCCGCAGTGGCGGGAGTCGCTGATTCATCCGGTGGGCAGGCCCGGCGTCGGAGCCGGGCGGAGGGATCACTTCTTATTATCAGGCTTCTTCGCCGGTCCGTTCGAGACCGGTTTGGCTTTGTCGGCGGTTTTCTTGTCGTCGGACTTGTTCGTCCGCGACTTGGCTTCGGTCTTGTTCCTGGAGGGGGCGGGCTTCGCCGCGGGGACACCGGACGTGTTCGCCTGGGCGGCCCGGGCGGCTTTCGCCGTGTTGGCCGCGATGCCCTTTTGGATCGTCGCCAGATCGCGCTCGACGACATCGTCGACTTTGGACGACTGCTCGGCGATTTGCTCGTCGAGCTTTTGAACGCGCTTCGCCGTCCGGGTCCGCTCATCCTGCAACAGTTGCAGGCGGATGTCGGCCCGTTCGCGGAGGGCGGTCCGCAGTTCGTCATCGAGCGGAGCGTCCCCCCCCATCGACATCCGGGCCGCGAGCAGCCGGATGCGGGAGTTGACCTTCCACTCGGCGAGCTCCAGGGCGTACCGCTCGGGCAGCTTCTCGCGGTTGCGGTCGAGCCGTTCCCGCGACCGATTCAGATCGGAAATCGCCGCCTGATAGTCCTTCGGGGCGTTCTTCTTGAGTTGATCGAGCAGCCCGGCGAGTTCCGGATGATGCGTGCGGGCGAACGCGAGGGCGTCCGTCTCCGCCGACTTGTCGCCGGTCTCTGCCAGCAGCAACAGCCGGCCGGGGAGCGCCGCCGCGACGATGGCGGCCAGAATCACACCGACGTTCAGCAGCCGGAACTGCACGCTAGTTGTCCTCCAGCACGTCGTCTTCGTCGGTCGGGTGGGCCGGTTTCTGCTTTTCGATGGAGACCGCAGCCAGCATCCAACTCGGGGCCGCGTCGCCAAGATCGGCGGCCTCGTCGTCCTCTTCGGACGCGATCAACGGCCCGGCGAACGACCGTCCGCCGCGCCAGTGGTCCATCAGTTCGCGGGCCTGGATCACTTCCGCCCGCACCTGCCGATCGGCGGTGGTCGGTCGCACCGGCGACCACGCCAGCACCAGGACTAGGCAGCACGCGGCGACAGCGGCAATGGCCACCAACTGGCGACCCAAGCGGCCGGAACGCCGGTCTGTAGGGTGGGCTGTGCCCACCAATTCTTTCGCCGGAGACGTGACGGTGGTTGTGGTGGGCACAGCCCACCCTACGGTCTGCAATGACAACACCAGCCGGCTCGCGGCCACGACCGCTTCGCACGCGGCGGGGCTATCGGCCAGCGCGGCTTCGAACCGGGCGGCGTCCTCGGCGGACAATTCGCCCAGCACATACTGCTCGGCGAGCCAGTCGAGGTCGTTCGTTGTGGGGGATGATGTGGTCATGGCGATTCGTTCGTGTCCCGCAGCTGTCGTCGCAGTTTTTCGAGAGCCAGCCGCATCCGGGTCAGCACGGTCCCCAGCGGCAACTTCAACTCCTGGGCGATGACGGCAAACGTCTGTTCCCGATCAATCCGGCGTTCGACCACCTGTCGCTGTTCCGCTGGCAACTGATTCAAGGCTTCGCGCAGCCGGGCGAGGTCTTCGTCCCGGACCAGCCGGAGTTCCGATTCGCTGACCGGGTGCGAATCGAACGGCCGGACTTCCCGATCTCCGTATTTGCGGAGGACGCGGTCCTGGGTTGCCTGCCGGCGTTTCAGGGCCATCGCCTCGTGGTAACTGACTTTGAACAACCAGCCTTTGAGCGACTCCGACCGGGCCGTGTGACCCTGTTCCAGCACCCGTTGAAAAGTGTTCTGCAACGCCTCGTCGGCCAACTCCCGGTTTCGCAACAGCCCCATGAGGAACAGCAGAACTTCGTGCCCCTGGGCGGCGTACAGGGCTTGTACGTCGCTGGGAGACAGCCGGCCCTCGCCCGACAGGAACCCACGAAGGTCGTCCGCGGATTCCGGACCTTTGTCTCCAGTACCGTGGTCTCCAGAACCCTTGTCACCAAAACTATGGTCCGCAGGTTCCGGGCCAGGGGTCGCGGTCGGGCTCAAGGACGGATCTCGCAAGCGTTGGCCGACATCTCTCCTGATGCACGGCCGCACGCGATTATTTCAAGCCGTTCCCTCAGCCCGGTCCAGTTTTTAGGCGAAGCGTCATAAGCTGTTTCAGGGGAAAGTGTTGCGCTTTCCCCCCTTTTACCGTGCCTGCCCTCGTTTGTCTTTCTCCGGCCCTTAGCCCTCAACTCTTAGCCCTTAACGTTTCCTCAATCCGCCAGCTTCTTCAGCAGATCCCGAATCTCCGCCAGAAGCTTTTCCTGGGACGTGACCGGCGGGGGCGGAGGAGCCGTCTCTTCTTTCTTCTGCATGGCGTTCATCGCTTTGACCACCAGGAAAATGCAGCCCGCGACAATCAAAAAGTCGAACGTCGTCTGCAGGAACTGGCCGTACTTGATG
>JAWXBB010000410.1:0-13957 GCA_034439795.1 Planctomycetaceae bacterium
ACTGTGGATCGGTGACGAAGTACGGCGACAGGTAGCCGCGGTCGAACTGCATCCCCTCGACGACTTCGAAGGTGGTGTCGAGCGACTTGCCCTCTTCGACGGTGATCACGCCGTCCTTGCCGACCTGGTCCATGGCGTCGGCGAGGATCTTGCCGATCTCGGTGTCGCCGTTGGCGGCGACGGTGCCGACCTGGGCGATGGCCTGCTTCTTGTCGCACTTCGTCGACATGCCCTTGAGCTTTTCGACGATCAGCTCGACGGCCTTCTCCATGCCGCGCTTCATGTCGATGGGGTTGACCCCGGCGACGACCCCCTTGAGGCCCTCGACGTAGATCGCCTCGGCGAGCACGGTGGCGGTGGTGGTGCCGTCGCCGGCGATGTCGGAGGTCTTGCTGGCGACCTCGCGGACCATGCGGGCGCCCATGTCTTCGAACTTGTCGGGCAGCTCGATTTCGCGGGCGACGGTCACGCCGTCCTTGGTCACCGTCGGGGAGCCGAAGCTCTTCTCGATGATGACGTTGCGGCCGCGGGGGCCGAGGGTCACACGGACGGCCCTGGCGAGCTTGGAAACGCCGCGGCGCATCGCCTCTTGGGCTTCCTGATCGAAGGCAAGGATCTTGGACATTGATTGGATTCCGGAGGAGGTTGGTGAATCGGGAGAAGGTGTCAGGCTTCAGGTGTCAGGTAAGCAGCGGAGTCAATGTCGAAGGCTTCATTCTTACCTGACGCCTGACACCTGATGCCTGACCGCTGGCCTTCAGGCATACACGGCGAGAATGTCCGTTTCCCGCATGAGCAGGTAGGTCTCGTCGGAGACCTTGAATTCGTCGCCGGCGTAGCTGCTGAAGAGCACCTGATCGCCCGACTTGACCGTCAGCGAGACCTTCAGGCCGTTGTTCTTGACGTGACCTTCGCCGACCGCCAGCACTTCGCCGCGCTGCGGCTTGTCGGTGGCGGAATCGGGCAGAACGATGCCGCCCGCGGTCTTGGACTCGGCCGCGGCGCGCTTCACGACCACCCGGTCGCCGAGCGGAACCAGCTTCAGGTCCACAGATGCTTGTGCCTTCTTCGCCATGCAAGACTCCTCTTCGTAGACCGCGCACCAGCAGTGATTCAGGTTGGACAGGTCCGCACGAACAGCGGGACGTGGCGGGCCTCAGATGCGAACGGCGCGCCGGTCGGATGATTATCCGTTAACTCATTGAATGACTATGGTTTAGACTGAGCGGGTCATTAGCTCGCAGTGCCATCGTGGCGTTCTGTTCGCTGGCGACCCATCCTGATGCTGCCAATGTGGCAGGGATCGGAAGCCACGGGTTCCGCGACAGCGTTCATGGATTGGAGAGAAGGCCAAAAGCGTTGATCCACAGATTTCACAGATTCCGCAGATTGAAGGCCAGAAAGAGGGACAGCATTAAAATCGCGCCTTTCACAACGCATTTCATGTCTTGAATCTGCGTAATCTGTGAAATCTGCGGATGAAATCTTCTCGCCCTTTTTGAGGCGTGTATGACAAGAGGTGCTTGGGAGTCAGCCCCGAACACTATGGCTTCAGACCGGATAACCCACAGAATTGACAAAACGGGTTGACTGGGTAGAATGGCAAGCACTCTCGGGTCGTTGCTGGGCCAGTTCCGCGAATCCTACTGGATGGGCCAATCGTCGGATCTCACCTAACTGCACGCTCGGTTCCTGCGTTCTGACAACGCTGACGGGAACGAGCCGATATGTCCCCATCATTCTTGCCAGCCGAGCCCTCCCAGGACTTCTGGGATGCGGTGGAAGATTTGCTCGACGCCGGCCGCTGGACCGATGCTGCAGTGACCGTCCGGGCGGTGGCTCAGCAATCCGCACGGGTCGAGTGGCGGCTCACGTTGGGCACGCTCCTGTACGAGCGCGGGCAGCGGCACTTGGCGGTTCGGGAATGGACCGACGTCATCGAAGCGGCGCAAGCCAACGGCGACTGGCCGGTCTCTGCGGCCGCCCATCACAATCTGGCGGCGATGTACCGCGACATCGGCGATTACCGGCTGGCACGCATGTTCCAGCAACGGGCCTTGTCGCTGCAGGCCGATTGCGGTTCCGAGGAACTCCTGCAACTCAGCAACGACGCGCTGGCGGCCGGGCGGTGGGAACTCGCCGAGTCGCTGTATCAGTCGGCGGCCCAACTGGCCGAGGAGGACAGCCCGTTGCTCACCGACCTGATGGCCACCCGCGGCATTCTTGCCGGCTTCGAGGGAGAACCGCAGGCTGGGCTGCGATGGTTGCAGCAGGCGTATCACGAACACGTGGACGCGGATAATCGGTTGCACGCGGGGAAGGATCTGCTCAACGCCGCCGCGCTGTTCGAGCAACTGCACCGGTTCGGCTGGGCACGCATCTGTCTCGAATTGGCGCGCGAGCACTTTGACGCGGCGGGGGATCTGAACTGGGTGCAGACGGCGTCGCAGAGCCTCGCGCGGCTGGAAGGACTGCGCCGCGTGGCGGAGTTCGATCCGACGTGGAATTGAGCGCGTGTAGGAACTCTCGCTCCGGTCGCTGACGCTCCCGGCTCGCCTTTAGTCCTCTTCCGGCCGCGGGCGGTTGGCCCAGTGGCCGGTGGGATCTTCGCCCCGGACGACGACGCCCTTCTGGTTCCAGTCCAGATGGGCGCGCACGTCGGCCGCGGCGTAGCGCAGCGTCAATCCGCAGCGGCGGCGATTCGACACGTTCGCCTCCGAACCATGCAGCAGCAGGTCGGAATGAATCGAGAACTCGCCGGCGAGCAGTTCGTCGTCCACGAAATGGCCGTACCGCTCGACATCGTCGATCGTCTGGTTGAGCACGTTGTGCTCGTTGGGATCGCTGGGCCGGAACGTCATCGCCCCGTGGTGATGCGACCCCGCGACGAACCGCATGCAGGCGTTTTCCACGTCGGCGTCGTCAATCGCTAGCCAGACCGTCACCGCCTTCGACGGCGACAGTGGCCAGTAGCTCGCATCCTGATGCCACGCCACGGCCTTGCCGTCGCCGGGCATCTTGCAGAAGAAGTGCGACCCCCAGCCGATGACGTTCTCGCCGAGCAGGTCGGAAACGGCGTCGACGATCCGCGGCTCGCACAGGATGTCCCACACCGGGCCGTACTTCAGATGAGCCGAGCTGATCGAGTAACTATCGCCGCCCGAGGCGACCACGCGCGCCAGGAGATCGTCGAAGTAGCCGCGGACGCCGGCGACTTCCCCGGCGGGAAACGCGCGCAGACCCTTGATGAAGCCGTAGGTGTTGAAGTGGACGATCTGGTCGCCGGTCAGGACTTCGGGTTCGCGGTTGGTGACCGCGTGGAACCGGAGATCGCGGGGGATCTGGTTCAGATCCTGGTCATCGAGGACGGCTTTGAACTCGGTGCGGAGCGCAGCGACCATGATGCAGTTCCCGGAGGAAGAGTTGCCCGTCCCTGAGGTGAGGCCGACGTGATGCCGTCGATTATGGCGAATCTTCGCGCCGCGGTCGAGGATTCTCCGGGCGGATTGATTGCGGCGGGTGGCCGGGGCTGGACCGACCAACGGGAGGGAAGCCCCGGTGAGCGCGACGCCGAAGACCGGGGCTTCGCCGAAGCGGCTCCAGCCCCGGCCACCCGATCAATCACGCAACGCCGTCGCCATCGCCGTCTGGAACCTTGCCAGCGCCATCAGCGGGAAATAGATGCGGTAGTAGTGGTAGCGCAGGTAGAACACGCGCGGGAAGCCGGTGCCGGTGAACTCGGTTTCGTGCCAGCCGCCGTCGGGTTGCTGGGTGTCAATGAGGAACTGCACGCCCCGCGCTGCTGCGGCGGAGTCCGCCCGGCCGGCGGCGATCAGGCCCAGCAAGGCCCATGCGGTTTGCGAGGCCGTCGGTGTGCCCGTGCCGCGCAATTGCGGATCGTCATAGCTCGCCGGGGTCTCGCCCCAGCCGCCGTTCGGTTGTTGCTTCTCAATCAGCCAGTCCGCGGCGGACTGCAAGCGGGGATGTTCCGCGGCGATGCCGTACCGCGTGAGTCCCTGAATCACCTGCCACGTGCCGTAGAGATAATTGACGCCCCAGCGACCGAACCATGCGCTGTCGGGGCATTGGTCGTTCCAGACGAAGTCCAGCGCGCCCTGCAACCAGTCGTGGGCGTTGGACGACGTCAGATTCAGGCCGCCGAACGCTTCGAGAATGCGGGCGGTGATGTCCGCCGTGCTGGGATCGATCATCGCGTTGTGGTCGGCGAACGGGACTTTGGTGAAGACTTCGCGGGTGTTGTCGGCGTCGAACGCGCCCCAGCCGCCGTTCCGGCTTTGCAGCGCCTTCAGCCAGCCGACGCCGCGACGCACGGCGTCGAGCAGCGGCTGCAAGTGCTCCAACTCGCGAATGGCCGCCCCGGCCGACGACGAGCGTCCCGACAATGCCAACTGGCTGCCGCCGCGACCGTCGCTCAGCCATTCCAGCGACCAGGCGGCCCCCTGGCCGTCGGGCAACAGCCGGCTGAACGCGATCAGCACCATCGCGGTGTCGTCGACGTCGGGATAGAACGCGTTGCGGTACTCGAAGAACCAGCCCCCCGGCTCGGTCTCCGGCCGGTAGCGCGACCAGTCCCCCTTCACCCGCACCTCTTTACTCAGCAGCCAGTCGCGGGCGCGAATGATCGCCGGATCGGTCCGCGGCACACCGGCGTCGCGGAGCGCGATGAGCGCAATCGCCGTGTCCCACACCGGGGACATGCACGGCTGCAAGCGGACGAGTTCGTTTTCGCGGATGACCAGTTTTTCCAGTTCGTTCAGTTGATCCTGAATGATCGGCGAATCGTCGGGATAGCCGAGGCACCGCAGCCCGATGATCGTCCAGATGATCGGCGGGAAGATCGCCCCCAGGCCGTCGCTGTCCGGCAGGCGGTCGAGAACCCACTGCTCAGCGAGCTTGAGCGCCCGCTTCCTCGCCGGCTTGATCCCCTTTCCCTCACACCACTTGATCGCCCCGTCGACGCGCTGAAAAAACGCCGCCCAGTCGAACCAGCCGGTCGCACCCTCGGCGTTGACGCCGCGGAACTTGGCCGGCAGCGTTTTTTTCGGCGTGGCGTACAGTTCGTCGATGCCGTGCTCCGGCGGCAACGGCGTCACCGGCTGGCAGGCCCACAGCAAACTAAGCGGGACGATGATCGTCCGCGACCACGCCGACATCTCGTAGATGTTGAACGGCGCCCAGTCCGGAATCAGCATCAATTCCGGCGGCACCGCGGGGCAGAGGCGATACGGGATGAGGCCCAGCATCGCCAGATAGAACCGTGTGAAGCTGTTGATCGTCTCGACGCCGCCGTTCGCGAGAGCGGCGTCCCGGGCGCGGACCATGTACTCCGCGGCGGGATCGTGGCCCGTGATCTTGAGCGCGAGGTACGCCTTGACCGACGCGCTGATCTCGACCGGTCCGCCGGGATACAGCGCCCAGCCGCCGTGGTCGCACTGCTGGGTCAGCATGTACGCGGCGGCTTCCCGCGCGCGTTCGGTTTGCGCCCGACCGAGGAACGCCAGCAGCAGAATGTATTCGGATTCGAGGATCGTGTCCCCCTGCAACTCGGCGCACCAGTGGCCGTCCGGGTGTTGCCGCTGCAGGAGAAAATCGCGGGTGCGGCCGATGGCGGTCTGCAACGCCGGGGCGTCGACGTCGGTGGCGTTGGTGGGTCGTCCGTTGACCCCGCCGTCGCGCAGGGAGAAGTCGCGCGAGGCACCCGAGAATCCGGCACTCATCGGGGCAGTATCCTTCCTGAAAGTCCATATCGTCTTCGAGCGCGCCGCCGTGAAAAACCGGCTGCAGATTGCGGGCGAATCCTACGCCGTTGACTTAATCGCCGCAATTGCGATTTGGGGAAGACCGCGAAACCGCAAGCGTGGGTTGAGTGCGGTCATCGCCCTCGTCCCCGCTTTACCTGACGCCTGATACCTGACACCTGATGCCTACCGCGCATACCACACGCACAACTTTGACAGATCGCCGCTCTCCGCGAGGAACCGCACGCGGCGGCGGCTTTGGTGCTGGCCCAGCGCCGCGGAATAGCCGTGGTGATGGTCCGCGATGGCGAGGGCCTGCTCGACGTCGGCCAGCTTGATGCGGTCGCGGTTGTCCGAGGCGGCCTTCCATCGCGCGAGCCACAGCGTGACCGGCAGGATGAGGATCAGGCTGTGATACCCTTCGACGAACGGGATGCCGTAAAACGCCGGGCCGCAGAAATGCAGGCCCTGCACCTTCACCCGCAGGTAGCGCGTGAAGAGTTCGTCCACACCCTCCGGTAACCCGCCGAACGGTTGTTCGAGTCGTGTAAACGGCACCGGTTGGAAGCCCGCTTGCAACGGCGGCACATCGCCGGTGCCGCGCGAGAACCGCAGCACGGCGCGGAACAGTTTCCACCGGCCGCGGAGGCCGCTCGACAGGTCGGCGACGGTGTCTTTCCGGGCGTACTGCGCCGCCGATAATCGAAAGTACAACCGACCGACGCGCGACGGCTCCTCCATCGGCTCTGGCAGCTTCGCGAACTCGACGCAGACCGCCGTCGTCACGAGGTCGAGAAACTCCCGCAACTGGGCCGCCGTCAATCCCGCGAACCGCGATTGGCTGATGAGGTTCACCCAGGCGAGTGTCTGCATAATCCGCACGAGCAGCGGAGTCCGCGATTCGGCGAGCATGCCGTCCAGCCGTTCGACGATCCGCAGAAACTCCGGCCACGCGATGCGCTCGCGCGCCGTCAACCGCGGCGGCGGCATGCGGTCGGCGTGTTCGGGGACAATCAGCGATTCAATCGCCCGCAAGTCCCCCTGCTGTTGCCCGACCGGCTTCCCCTTGTTCGCAATCACCGACGGGCAACTGAACCGCAGGCTGACCGCGATCTGTTTGCCGTGCGGATGCAACGCATACGGATACACCCGGCACGCCAAAGGCTTCGCCGGCTCGCCGAACTTGGCATGAATGCGGCACAGCCCGCGGTCGTCGAGAAACACGCAGCCGCCGTCGGGACGATGCGCCAGCCGATACCGTTTCTTCCACGGCGGCCCGGCGAACCAGACGAGCGGCGGTTGCGTCACGCCGTCGGCCGCGGTCCAGTTTTGGGCGAGAATCCGTTGCCGTTCTTCCTCAGTGATCTCGATGAGATGCTGCGTGCAGCAGCCGCCGCAGTTGTGGCAACTCCAGTTCTGAATCGTGGGCAGCGACAGGGGTAACAGAGCCATGAAGACAGCGTAACGTAGGAGCCGGGGCGTGTCGCCCCGGTCTTCTCTTCGACGAGAAGACAGAAGACCGGGGCGACACGCCCCGGCTCTCACGACTACGCCGCATCCACCGCTTCGTAGACCTTCCCGTGGCTGCGAAGCCACACGACATCCCCTTGCTCAGCTCGTTCGGCGACTTCGCGGAGGAACTGGACTGTCTCCGGCTCGAAGCAGGGTTCGCCGGGGTCATCGTCGGGGATGACAGCGTCCACCTCGACAGCGACGACGAATCGCGGCGTCTGCACCAGCCGGGTGCGTCGGACTCGCTTGCCAGGAATCTGCATCAGAAACCCTCGTCGAAGAAGTGAACCGTCACCAGTTTATGATAGCAAGATTCACGTCGTTAACAGCGTTGCCGTTCGCGACGGCGATCGGGTGTGCAACTCGATTCTGGGTTGAGCGCGCGGTCCAATTGCCGAATTTCAGCCGCGGAGCGGCGACAGATCGTAGCCCCAGGCGTGAGCCTGGGGGAACATCGCCGTGACGTCGTGAAGCCCCGAAGGGGCGGCAGAAGGTTGATCGCGCGACGAACTTCTGTCGCCGCTTCGCGGCTGGTGCTGTTGGCTCCGACTGGTCCCCCAGGCTCACGCCTGGGGCTACGATCTGTCGCCCCGCTGGGGCTGAAGACCAGTCCCGACCGACAATCCATGTTGATTCTGCCGGTCGCGACGGCGAACGCACTCCGTCCCGCACACTGCCGCTTTGGCGACGTTCGCGCTACAATCGCCGCCCATGTTGCGAACGCCGCTGCTTCGGATGACGTCGGCCGGGCTGTACTGCGAAGCCGGGGGGTTCCACATCGATCCCTGCGAGCCGGTGGCGAAGGCCATCATCACGCACGGCCACGCCGATCATCTGACGCGCCGCTGCAAGCAGTACCTGACCGCGGTGGACGGCCACGAAATTGTGGCCGGACGGTTGGGGCCGACCGCCGATGTCGCCACCGCGAACTACGGCGAGACGCTGTCGTTTGCGGGGACAACGGTCTCGCTGCATCCGGCGGGGCATATTCTCGGCTCGGCGCAGGTCCGCATCGAGCACCGCGGCGAAGTCTGGGTGGTGACCGGCGACTACAAGACCACACCCGACGTCACCTGCGCGCCGTTCGAGCCGGTCCGCTGTCACACGCTGATCACCGAGTCCACGTTCGGTCACCCGTTCTTCGCCTGGCCCGACGTGGAAGGCGTGGTTGGCGAACTGCACGACTGGTGGCGAACCAACCAGGCGGCCGGCAAGGCGTGCTTTCTGTACGTCTACGCGCTCGGCAAGGCGCAGCGCGTGCTGGCTGCGCTCGATCCGGCCGTCGGACCGATTTACGTGCATCCCGACATCGCCGCGATCAATGCGATCTATGCCCGGCAAGGCGCGCAGTTCCCCACGCATCACTCGCTGGACGTCGCGACGCTGTCGGAGGACTGGACGCGGTCGCTGTTCCTGTTTCCGCCGTCGGCCCGCTGGCACCAGCCCTGCGAGTTTCACGGCCACTTCGCGACGGGCTTCGTGTCAGGTTGGATGCTGCTCGCCGACGGCCCGCAGCGCCGCCGCGTGCAGACGGGGTTCGCCGTCTCGGACCACGCCGATTACAGCGAGATTCTGGCGGCCATCGACCATTGCGGGGCGGAGCGGGTGGGCGTGATGCACGGCTATGTCGACGTGCTGGTCGCCGACCTGCAGGAGCGCGGCCGCGACGCCTTCCCGTTCCGCAGCCCGCGCTGCAAAGACCCGCCGGTGGTGCGGCGCGAGTAGAGGATACCCACATTCACGACGGAAGCGGTTTCGGTTTGCGTCGACGGGGTTTGGGAGCGCCGGCAGAGGACTGCAGCGCTCGGTCAATCTTGTCGACGGTCGGGATGCTCGGCATGGTTTGACCGGATTCCAGCCGACAGAGTGTTTCCACACGAATTCCGGCCCGTTTAGCCAGTTCCCGCTGCGTCAAACCCAATTCCGCCCGGGCAGTGATAATCTTTCGGGCCAGTCCGATCCGGATGAACTCCTCGGCGGGATAGCGGCCGTGCTTGTTCTTCGGTGGCAGCGGGGGCAGTTCCGCCACCTTCGCCTTCAATTGAAGCTGCTCAAATTCGTCGCGAGGGACGACAACGTAGGCTTTGCCTTCGAGTTGAATGGTTTGCGGTGCCATCTCAATCACTCTTCGTAGAATCCGTCGCGGTGGCCGATCTTCTCGACGACGACGACCTCACCCTTGAGGTGAAATTGCACCCGGTAATCACCCGTCCGCAGCCGAAAACTGCCTGCCAGATTGCCCCGCAGCGGTTTGACCCCGCTGACATTCGGCCATTCCTTGAGCCGCAGAATCAGCTTGCCCATCCGCAGGTAAATCTTCGGTGGCAGGCTCAGCATCTGTTCGGATGCGTCATCGGTCAGTTCGACGTCCATGCGATTCTACCCCACGTTGACTTCCACGCCAATGCGTCTTCGCTGATTGACTTCGTACAGATTCTATTCATCATCGAGATCGTCAAGAAAATCGGTGGTCGATTGCGAGCGATTTCAGGCAATCTAATGCAGCGAACAGTGAGTTTTGTTGTCCACGCATGACGACGCATGACGACGCATGGCTACGCATGCCGACAAGCCAGATGACTCTTTTTGTTTTACAATTCAGGCGTTCCCAATTCGTGAGCAAGACGATCCGCGACATTTGGTTTTCAAGAATGTCGGCCAGTTTAGGTTTAGCTTGAATGCGAAATCACAGGAAAATGTCCTTGGCTGATTGGTGGTTGTGGCATTTTCTGGTAAACCATACCCACCATCCAGCGGTGCTCCACCGGGGGCGGTGCGCGGTCGGCGTGGCCGGGCTGCCTGGCGGTGATGACGGAATCTCTGTTCGAGCGGCGATAACAAGGAATCGACGATGAGCGTGGCGATTGCGGGCGTCAGGGCCCGCGAAATCCTGGACAGCCGGGGCAACCCGACCGTCGAAGTGGACATCGAACTGGAAGACGGCACCATCGGCCGGGCGGCGGTTCCCTCCGGAGCCAGCACCGGGGCGCACGAAGCCTGCGAACTCCGCGACACCGACGACAAGAAGCGGTTCCTCGGCAAGGGGGTCCGCAAGGCCGTCGAGAACGTCAACGAACATCTCGCCGACGTGCTGATCGACCTCAACGTCACCGATCAGGCCGCCATCGACCAGACGATGATCGAGGCCGACGGCACGCCGAACAAATCGCGGCTCGGGGCGAATGCGATCCTGGCCTGCTCGCTGGCCGCTGCGCATGCCGCGGCGCGGGTGAGCTTCCTGCCGCTGTTCCGATATCTCGGCGGCGTCGGGGCGAACACGCTGCCGGTGCCGTTGATGAACATCATCAACGGGGGTGCCCATGCCGACAACGGCCTGGACATGCAGGAGTTCATGATCGTCCCGGTCGGCTTCAGCACGTTCAGCGACGGCCTGCGGGCCGGCGTGGAAATCTTCCACAATCTCAAGAAGGTGCTCAGCGACAAAAAGCTGGCCACTGCGGTCGGCGATGAAGGCGGGTTCGCCCCGGCTTTGGAGACGAATGAGGCGGCGCTCGGCGTCATCATGACCGCCATCGAGAAAGCCGGTTATAAGCCGGGCGAGCAGATCCGCATCGCGCTCGACTGTGCCGCGACCGAGTATTTCGACACCAAGACGAACCTGTACGACCTCGACGGCAAGAAGATCGACGGCGACGGCGTGGTCAAAATCCTGTCGCAGTGGGTCGCCAAGTATCCCATTTGCTCGATCGAAGATGGCTGCTCCGAGGACGATTGGGCGACCTGGAAGACGCTGACGGACGCCATCGGCAGCAAGTGCCAGCTCGTCGGCGACGACCTGTTCGTCACCAACACCAAGCGGCTGAAGGACGGCATCAAGCAGGGAGTCGGCAACAGCATTCTGGTGAAGGTCAACCAGATCGGCACGCTGACGGAGACCATCGACGCCGTGCAGACCGCGTACCGCCACGGCTACACGGCGATCATGAGCCACCGCTCGGGCGAAACGGAAGACACCACCATCGCCGACCTCGCCGTGGCCCTCAACACCGGGCAGATCAAGACCGGCTCGGCCAGCCGGACCGACCGCATCTGCAAGTACAACCAGTTGCTGCGGATCGAGGAAATCCTCGGCAGCGAAGCCAAGTACGGCGGCACGTTGAAGTAGTTCAGCAGGCGAGCCGCGCGGCGTCAGCCCGCGGTGTTTCGGCGGAGCCAGGGGCCAAGTGTCGGGCACAAGGGGATGAGTTGATGGACCTGCTGTCGCGCCTCCAGAAGTGGTACGCGACGCAATGTGATGGCGAATGGGAACATCAATCCGGCATTCAGATCCAGACGCTCGACAATCCCGGTTGGATGATCACGATCAATCTCGTCGGAACCGAGTTGCACGCTCGACCATTCCAGGGAATTTCAGAAGGGGTTGACAAGGGCAATCATCCTGTCCGACCTCGCTGGATTCACTGTTCGCTACAGAACGGCGTGTGGCAAGGTGCCAGCGATGAAACCCAACTGACCCGGCTCCTGGAAGTCTTCCTCAATTGGGCTGAATGCCGGGAGTAGTCCATCTGTGGATGCCGCGGTGGCTGCCGTCCTCGATGACGACGACGCCCTGATGCTCGCCCTGCAGGGGGGCGAGCGGACGGCGTTCGACCGGCTCGTGGAACGGCATCAGCATGCGCTGGTCGGGTTCTTCATCCGGCATCTGCGGGACGTGCAGCTCGCCGAGGATCTGACGCAGGAGACGCTGCTGCGGGTCTACAACCAGTCGTGGGATTACCTCCCCCGCGGCACGTTCCGCGGCTGGCTATTCCGCATCGCGCGGAACTTGCTGATCGACAGCACGCGGCGGCGCTCGCACGACGCCATCCTGCGGGCCGTCCGCACCCGCAGCGGCGACGGCGACGACGGCTTGTCGCGCGTCACGGGGGACGAATCCGCTCCGGACGATCTGGCCCGGCAGGCGGAAGTCGCCCGCGCGGTGGACGCCTGCCTGCCGCTGTTGCCCGAGGATCAGCGGATCACGTTCATTCTGTACCATTTCGCCAGCCTCAGCCTGCCGGAAATCGCCGACGCGATGGAGTCCAACCTCCCGACGACGAAAAGCCGGCTCCGCCTGGCCAGGGAAAAACTGCGAGACAAACTCAAAGACCGCGGCATCCACGATCCGTGGGAGGAGGACCGGGAGTGATTCTTTCCAGTCCCCTCGCCCACGGCTCTGCGTGGGAGAGGGTTAGGGTGAGGGTGCCTTTTGCCTTTCTTCCTACATTGAACACGCTCAATACCGAACACGCCCAATACAGAAGCAGAAAGCACCCTCACCCTAACCCTCTCCCAGCGAAGCGCTGGGCGAGGGGACTGGAATCACGCAAGTCCTGCTTGACCACTGACCCATTCCCATCCACAGGAAATTCACCACGAATCATGATCCCATCGCCCCGCCCGTGCGTTGACCCCTAGTCGCGAGCCACGGGCCGGAAATTCCACAGCGGTTCGACCGGACCGGGGAGAGACCAGACATGAGTTATTTCAGCCGCCTGACCGACATCGTCACCTGCAACCTGTCCGAACTGCTGGCCCATGCCGCCGACCAGAAGATGGCCATCGAGCAGATCATCGCCGAGATGGAAGAGGGGCTGGCGGGGGCGAAGCGGAGCGTCGCGACGGCGACCGCCTCGGAAGACCGGCTGTACGGAGAAATCCACGGCCACCGCGAGCAGTGGGCCGGTTGGGCGGCCAAGGCGAAGGAACACCTCCTCGCCGGCCGCGAAGCCGAGGCCCGGCAATGCCTGGTCCGCAAACGGGAGATCGAAGACCTGATCGCCGGGTTGGAACAGCAGCACCACGCGGCGATGGCGACTCGGAAACACCTGTCCACAATCCATCGCGCCCTCGAAGCCCGGTTGGCGGAAGCGATCCGTCGCCGGGCTGCGATCCAGGCGGGCGTCGCGCACGACGACCACCAGACGGCCTGCGCAACCGCCGTTTCGACGGCTGCCGACGACCGATTTTCCCAAATCGATGCGGAACTGGAAGCCCTCAAGCGCGAACTGGCGGGGTGATGCCAGTCGGAGCCGGGGCGTGTCGCCCCGGTCTTGTTCTTCGGCAAAGAGAAGACCGGGGCGACACGCCCCGGCTCCCACGGGAATCTTGCGAGCCCAGTTGCGGTTCCATTCCCTCTGCGGATAGAATCGGCATTCGTTCATGCGACGGCGTTCGCCGTCTAACCAATTCCTACTGAAGTTGTTCGCACGGTGACGCACGTCTGCACACCGTTCCTGTCCTCTGTTCTCGAGGAGTCGTCATGTCTCGTCCCAAGCGTTCCCGCAAACCCGGATTCACGCTGATCGAGTTGCTGGTGGTGATTGCGATCAACGCCATCCTCATCGCGCTGCTGCTGCCCGCGGTGCAGCAGGCCCGCGAAGCCGCCCGTCGCACGCAGTGCCGCAACAACATGAAGCAGCTCGGTCTGGCGTTCTGGAACTATCACGACACGCACAACACGTACCCCGTGAACTTTGCAGACCGCAATGCGGCCGGGCTTGGCGCCGGCGGGCCGGCCATTGCCAATACGGGTCGCAGTTGGTTGTCGATGAGTCTGCCCTACCTTGATCAGGCTCCGCTTTACAATTCGGCGTTCTCAACTCTCAAACGCACCGGGGCGTTGAACTGATCTTCGCGAAAGCCACCGCTGGGGTTCCAATGGTTGTTGCCACAAGCCTTGGAAC